>NZ_CP053836.1:2219478-2536546 GCF_013201825.1 Halarcobacter ebronensis | reverse complement strand
TTCTTCTTTTTTAGGGGGAATTTTTCTAATGGCATCTGATTTATTAGCAAAGCAAATACTATCACCAATATCTTTACCCGTTGGTATATTAACTGCTTTTGCAGGTGTACCTCTATTTTTATTTATTCTTATAAAAAGGTCAATGCGTGATTAATGTAAAAAATTTAAACTATAAAGTAAAACACAAACATATATTAAAAAATATAGTATTAGATACCAAAAATACTCAAATAACTGCAATTATTGGACCAAATGGTGCAGGTAAAACTACATTTATAAAATTACTAAGGAATTTTTTACCAATTACATCTGGTCAGATAGATCTAGCAGGAAAAAGTATACAAAGCTATAAAAACAAAGAACTCTCTAAATTAATCTCCTATCTTCCTCAGACCACAAAAGCAGTATCTTGTAGTGTGGAAGATTGTATTTTATTAGGAAGGAAACCACATATGAAGTTTTTCCCTAAAAAATCAGATTATGAAAAGTGTGAAAAAATAATGGATGAACTTCATTTAAGTAGGTTAAAAAATAAAAATGTATTAAGTCTAAGTGGTGGAGAACTTCAAAAAGTGCTTATTGCAAGGTCTTTAGTTCAAGAATCTGATATTCTTTTTTTGGATGAGCCTATTAATCACCTTGATATAAAAAATCAGCTAGAGATTATGGATATTACGAAAAAAATGACAAAGCAGAAAAAGATAACAACTTTTGTAGTATTGCACGATTTGAACCTTGCTTTTAAATATGCAGATAAAATTTTACTTTTGAAAGATGGAGAGAATATATTTTATGGAGATAAAAATGAAATTAATGAAAAGATACTAAGCAGTGCATATGGTGTAGATATTGAGCTAATAGATTATAAAGGAGAAAAAAAAGTGATTTATTAGAAAAACTTTTGTATTATTATGTCTATGAAAAATAATGAAAAAGTATGTATTGCTTTCTTACTAGCAAAAGTGCATCATAAACTTCGACATAGACTTAATCAAAAGCTTCGTAAATATGATTTAACCATAGAGCAAAGGCAAATACTTTTAAGACTTTTTACTTTTGGTGCAATGTCACAAAGGGAACTTTGTGAAAAGACTTTAACTGAACCTTCAAATATTACTATCACCCTTAAAAGAATGGAACAAAGGGGATATATTCAGAAAGTAAAGCATCCAAAAGATAAAAGAGCTCTTCTTATTGAAGCTACTGAAAAAGCTTTTAAACTGCAAAAAACACTTGAAGAACTAGGTCGTAATACAACTAAAAATTTTTTGGGTGATATAGAACAGAGTAAAATTGATACTACCATAGAGGTATTACAACAAATGTATAAAAATGAGTTGGATATTGAGTTAAACGATGTGGTGACCCGTGAGATATTTAATTAGATAAAGACTTTTCACTTCTTCATCCCCTTTAAAAGGGTCATTCTCATCCAAGCAGATGTTGTGATTTTTATCCCCACTTGTTTTGACATCTCTAAAGCTTGATTTTCTATCCACTCTTTTTCATTTTGACTTAGAGCTACTGGAATAGCACTGTTTCTTACCTCTTCTTTTTTCTTTTTAGGTCTTCCAGCTTTTTTAGTTTTTGTATTTTTCTCTTCTAAAACACTTTCATTTGTTTTTATTTTAGATGAGTTTTGTTTTAGTTTATCTGCATAGCTCATATTATGCCTTTAGTAGTTTTTTTATCTCTTGCATATCTTCTATTGCATTTCTATAGATATGTCTTTTAAATCTATTCTCTCCTGCTTTTGTCTCTACATATTCACAATCAAAAAGTGAATCCTCTAAAACAGAAGATTCTCTAACAAAAACTATAGGTATTTTGATATCTTTGTAAAGTTTTTTAATCTCTTCATTTAGATACTCTTTTAGTTCAACTGCTTTGTTATTGTTTTTTGCTCTATTAACCACAATTATTATGTTTTCATTTATCTCTTTTACATCTTTAAGTGTTGCCATAGTTGCTTGTAGGTCAACAATAGAAGTAAGTGTTGGGATGATTACTTTTTTTGCTTGTTTGATTATACTATTGATTCTTGTATCTTTAAATCCACCAAAGTCATAAACAACATTTTCATCAAAAGGTATCTCTTCATACTCCTCTTTTGAAACTAAAAACCCCTTTTCCTCTGGCATAAGATTGTGAGCAGAAGAGTGAGAATCATTAGTTACATAGGTTAATCCTAACATCTGTGAAATTTGAACAGATAGTGTTGTTTTTCCAACACCACCTTTTATACTATAAACAACATATGACATCTATATTCCTATTTTTACTATATATTTATATATAAAATTATATATTTTTATATTTAATAGAAAAATATTATATTAAAATAGCTTTAGTAAGAATAAAAAATATAAGTGATGAGGATTTTATTGAATAAAAATTCTGATTTTAAGTGGTTTGATGGATTTTAAAAGCCTATAAAATAGAGAATATTAAATTTATTCTATATATTTTTATATTATATATAGGAAATTTAAATATCTCTATATATTTATATATCTAATTTCTTGGGAAATCTTTTATTATAGTGATTACTAACTCCCCAACTGTAAAACCAAATTTTTTCATTTTTGAATGATTTATTATCACCCCATCACTTTGAAGATGTAACCAATCTTTTACACTAATATCTATTGTTGAATCATTGTATGGAACTCTCATTACATAATCAATCATAACTGTATTTCCATTTGCAATCATTTTTGCTGTTCCTACTATATCCCCTGCTGTTGCATCAAAGGTTTTATCTCCTGTTGGAACAAGTTTCCAAACTCTTGTTTGTTTTTTCCCATCACTATAGACAAATTTCTCATCTAAAGTTCCAATGCCATTTTTATCCCAGCTTCCAACTAAATCACCTTTGAAACTTTTTATGATTTTGCCACTTCTATCTTTTACTATGCCATAGGCTGTAAGTTTTCCATTGAAATACTCTTGGGGTATAAACTCTGGAGTTGTGTTATTAAAGTCTTCTATTTGCATTTTTGAACATCCTGTAAAAATTAGTATGGTAAGTAGGCTTGCTACAACTGTTAAAATCTTTTTCATGCTACTAATCCTTTATTTAACTGCATATTCTCATATCTAGTAAAAGATATTTGAATAAGATTGATATTTCTTGTTAAAAAACCAGCTTCACAATAACAAAGATATATCTCCCACATTCTTATAAAGTACTCATCAAAGCCAAGCTTTTTTACTTCTTCAAGTTTTTCTTTAAAGTTTTTATGCCATATATTTAGAGTTTTTGCATAGTGTTCAGTGTAATCATCTAGGCTTAGAAGATTTAATTTTGTATGTTTTGACGTTACATTAAGTATTTTATTTACACTTGGAAGGTGACCCCCTGGGAAAATATATTTTTGGATGAAGTCTGTTCCTTTTGAATAGGATTTATATCTTTGATCAGGAATAGTTATAATTTGCATTACTAAAACTCCATTTTCTTTTAGTAGTTCTTCACATTTTTTAAAGAAAATATGAAAATATTCTTGACCTACTGCTTCAAACATCTCTACTGCAATAATTGCATCAAATTTTCCATTCATATCCCTATAGTCTTTTAGGAGAACATCCACAAATTCTTCTATTTTATTTTCTTTAAATCGTTGTTCACATAATCTTTTTTGTTCTTTTGATAGGGTTAGAGTTTTAACTTCACATTGATACTCTTTTACTAAATGTAAAGCCATAGCTCCCCAGCCTGAACCTATCTCCAGAACTTTTGAGTCTTTTTTTAGATTTAGTTTTTTTGCTAGAAGCTCAATTTTTCTTTGTTGGGCCTCAAAAAGTGTTTCATCATTTTGGGAAAAAACAGCAGAGGAGTACATCATAGTATCATCTAAAAAGAGCTTAAAAAAATCATTTGACAAATCATAGTGTTTTGAGATATTTTTTTGTGCTTTTGTTTTTGAATTTTTTCTCATATTATGTTTAATTTTATTAAATATAGGAAAAAGATTATATGAACTTAGTTTTTTTTCATCTTCACTTTTTGTTTGAAGTTGTTTTGAGTTTATAAGTGCAATTTGAATTAGAGAGGTTAAATCTTCACATTCAAAGTCTTTATCCATATAACTTTCTGCAAAACCTATATCACCATAAAAAGATAATCTTCTAAATAGATCCCAATTATTCAAAATAAGTTTGGCTTTTGGGAAAGTTCCATTGCCAAATTTTTTTATTTGATTGTTGGGAAATTGAACTTCCAAATCTCCATATTCAATTTTTGATAAAAATTTTTCACCTATTCTTTTCCAGAAAAAGTTCATTATAATCTCCTTATTTGATCCTCTTTAATTGGGTTTGACCATTTTAAACCCTTTCTTTTTAGTTTGAAACTTTGATAAAGGGTTCTTGTAACAACCCATAGGGTTAAAAAAGTGTGTTTAAAAAACAGTTTTAAAATATTTGTTTGACTAAAATTTAATGGTTTTAGTTTTAGTGTTGAACACAACATCTTTTTTTCATCTTCAAAAAGTAAAATATTCAGAAAGAGTTGTTTTTCATCATATTTAAGTCTAAACTCATAGTTCCCCTCCCTTTTAAAAAATGGACTTACATACATATCTTTTTTTGTACTTGATTTAAAATTTATCCCATCTTCACTTTGTAATTTTGTGGGATAAATAACCCTTCCTCCATTATAGTTATGAACTTCTGCTATTAGATATGTGGGGATGTTTTTTTCAAAAAGTATTAAAAGGCTAATTGGATTAAATACAAAGCCTAAAATAGAAGGAAGGGTTATAAACCTCATTTTATGGCACCTTTTAATATCAAAATATTTTAATAGATAGGTTACATTTTCTATAAAATCATCACTTTTGCCAAAATGATTTTTTGTATTAAAAGAGAAGAGATTAAAACTATTTTGGCAAAAAAATCTATTTTTTAGTGAATCTAACTCTTGTAGGTCAATATCAACCATAAAAAATTTATACTCAAATTTATGCTCTTTTGGTAAAAATCTTTTGTGGTAAATAACTCCATCTAAAAATTGATGACTCATAGTTCACATCCAAACTCTTTTGCTATAGTATTTGCACTATATAAACCATCTTCATGGAAGCCATATCTCCAATAAGCTCCAGCATAATAGGTGTTGTTTTGTCCATTTATTATCCCCCTTTGTTTTTGCATATCTATTGCTTTTTGATCAAATTGAGGATGAGAATAGGAGATTTTTTCTATTACATTTGATAAATTTTTAGTTTCATTTAGTGAGACAAAATACTCTTTATTTGATTCTAGATTTTGCAATTTATTTATCCAGTATGAGAGGGTAATAGAGCTATCTTTCCCTTCTGTTTTATAGTTCCATGCTGCATAGGCTTCTTTTTTAGGATATAAAGCTGTAGTATCATTATGAAGAAGGGCATCGTTTTGTTTATATTTAAAACAAGATAGAATTCTCTTTTCATCTTCACTGGCATCCTCAAGAATCTCTAAAGCCTCAGGTGCATGCATAGCCAAAATAACTTTGTCGTAAAGACTTTTTTTACCATCTTGATGAATTAATTCAACTAAATCTTTTTTTCTTCTTATTTTTATTACATCTGAATTAACTATCACTTTTCCAGAAATTTGCATTTGGATTTTATTTACATAATTTATAGAACCTCCACTAACTGTTAACCATTGATGATGAGTATTTACTCCCAACAATCCGTGGTTTTTAAAAAAAGTTAAAAATGTTCTTGCTGGAAATTCATTCATTTTATCTGAGGGAGTTGACCAAATTGAAGCTCCCATTGGGATTAGGTATCTTTCTTTAAAATATCTTGAATATGGTTTTAAATATTCCCCTAAACTTTTATCTAAATTAGATGAATTTTTTTCTAAATCATCATTTGCATTTTTATTAAATTTTAAAATATCAAAGATCATTTTATAGTGTTTAAAATTAAAAATATTTCTTTTTTGTATAAACATTCCACTTAAAGATTGCCCATTGTAAGCTATATTTGTTTTTGTATCCCAAAATGCAAAACTCATATCACTATTTTCTATTTTTACATCAAGCATAGAAAATAGTTTAGTAAGTAGGGGATAGGTTTCATAATTAAAGACTAAAAAACCAGTATCAACACCAAACTTTTTGCCATTTTCTTCTACCATGGTTGTTCTAGCATGACCACCTAATCTTGGCTCTTTTTCATACAAATCAACTTCATGTTTTTTACTTAAAAGATAAGCAGTAGATAATCCACTAATTCCTCCGCCTAAAACAGCTATTTTAAATCTTTTTTCCATTATTTATATTTCCCATTTTTATCTTGTTTTGTAAAAATAAACTCTTGAATATTCATATAATTTTCTAACATACCAAGAATATCTTTTAATTTTTTTTCATCCAAAAAAGGTTCTCTATTCATTATCCATACATTTTCCATATTTTTGTCACCCATTACAGCAGTTTGATAATCATCTAAATATATAATTTGGTAGTTTTTACTAAATATCCAAAAATAGGTACTTTTGATTTTCGCCATATTATCTTTTTCTAAGGCTTGAACTGTACCATTGTAAACTATCAATTTCCCATCTATTTCATGTTCAAAACATCTATTTGTAACACTATAGTTATTATTCTTTTCTAGTTTATATTCAACAGTAGCTGCCACACAATTTTTTTCAAAACTGTTATAAGTTCGTGCAATCTCATACCAAAGTCCACTAAAATTAATAGGGTTTACATATTCCACAGCCAAGGGTGTTTTTGTTTGTTTAGCGTAAGCGATACAAAGTGAAAAAAATAAAACAATTATTAATCTCATAACTTTGATCCCCTTTTTATTTTTTAATATTTTATATGTTTTTTTACTCTTTTTGTATTGAAAAAATGTTTGTTAATCTATTATATCAGCATATTTACGTATGAAAAATAATGAAAAAAGTTTTAATAAAATAGGTAAAAATCCATAAAGAAAAATAAGAGTATATATTGATAATTTTGTAAGTTCATCTTTATTGAAATCAACAAGTCCTAAAATTCCAAAAGCTATAACAACAGAGATTGCAAGGGCAAATTTTGTAAGCATAGTCCATATGCCAAAAAGGAGTCCTGAATAGTTTTTTTCTAAACTTTTTGATTTTTGTACAATATCTGCTTGAATAGAGGTTGGGAAGGCAATATCTGCACCCAAACAAAGACCACTTAAAAAAGATATTATGGAAAATAGTAATAGATCACCTTTTTGTAAAAAAACTACAAAGAAAAAGGCACTACAAGCCAAAATTATAGAGTATATCCAAACTCTTTTTTTACCAATTCTTTTTGATAATAGAGTCCAAAAAGGTAGGGCAATCACCCCTGCAATAAAATATAAAATCAAAATAGTATCGGCAAACTCTTTTTTTTCAATAATTGTTTCTATAAAAAGTAAAAAGAGTGTTGCGGGGATTGCATTTGCAAGATTATTTAAGAAATAACCAACTTGAAGAGATTTTAGATTTGGTATTTTTTTGTAGAGCATTTTTATATCATTAAAGTTATAAGTAGAATATTTTTGGCTATTTTGTGTTTTGATTGTCAACATTGTAATTATTAGAAAAGGGATAAATAAAAAAGTAAAAATATAAAAAAGACTATCAAGTTTCTCTTTAATAATATTTTGTGTAAAAAAATAGGGTAATACAAGAGCTAAAACAAGTCCTATTATTGTAGAACTCTCCCTATAACTATTAAGTTTAGTTTTTTCATAATAATCATTGCTTAGTTCTGAACTCCAAGTTAAATAAGGGATAGTAATTAAACTCCATGCAAAATAGATTAAGATGGAAAAAATAAGTAACCAAAGATTTGCAAAATCCATATTTGGATTAATAAGCGCATAAAAACTAAATATTAACATAATAGAACCTATTAACATTATTGGTTTTTTGCTATTAAATTTTTTTTGTGAAATATCGCTTAAGTATCCAATTAACGGATCAGTAAAAACATCACTAAGTCTTGCAATAAATAAAATCAATCCAACAGTAGCTATATTTATATTAATTTGTGTGGCATAAAATGTAGGTAGATAGATATATAGCGGAAGCCCTACTATTGATAGGGGCATAGCTAAAAGTGCATAGATTAGAAATGTTTTTGTTTTCATATCAATTTTTTATTTTTATTTTTACTAGTTTTATAAAGTATTTTAAAAGTGGAATCTTTTCATATATATTTTCAGCTGCATCCCAAAAATCCTCATGGCTAATCACCATTTTTTTATCATTAAAATAAACCCTGCTAACACCTGAAAAACTTTCTCTTTTTTCCTCTCCTTTAAAGGAAAAATAAAAAATCCATTTAATATATGAAGTTGTATCATTTTCTACTATCTCTTCAATTTTAAATTTTGGATTATCAAGGTTTTTATACATTTTCATAAAAATATTATAGATATTTCCCACCCCTTTTACTTCATGGAAAGGGTCTTTAAAAAGGGTTCCTTCATCAAAATATTTTTTATATTCAACAATACTAATATTCTCATTAAGTGTTTCAAAAAAATCGGCATAATTTTTGGCAATCATGGCAGCATCTTTTTAGTTAGAGCTAAAGATATTTTATATGGTAATAGATTTAACAATCTCAAAAAGAAACCTAGTTTAAATGGGAAACTTATCTCAAATCCACTATTTTTTTCTAAACCTTCATATATCTTTTTAGCTGCATATTGTGGAGTCATTAGTTGGGGCATATCAAAACTATTTTTTGCAGTTAGTCTTGTTTTTACAAATCCGTGGTTTATCACTTGTAAGTTTATATTGTTTAGTTTTAATTCAGGTTGTATGGATTGGGCTAAATTTAATAGTGCTGCTTTTGGAGCAGAGTATCCTCCCCCATTTGGAAGACCAAAATAAGTTGATAAACTCAAGTTCCAAATCCATCTTCCATGCCCTTGTTTTATAAAATATGGAACAATATCTGTCATAATTTTTATTACACCCAGATAGTTGGTACTGTTCATATTTATAAACTTATTTTTATCCCATTGTTTAATACTCATCATATCATAAACTCCAGCATTGTAAAACCAAATATCAAGTCCATTATAGATACTCCAAGCCTCTTTTATTTTTAGGCTTAAATCCTCTTCTAACACATTAAAATTTAATAAATAAAGTTTTTGGGGATATGCTAAACATAAGTCAATTAAATCTTTTGAGCTGGTGGCATCTCTTGCACTAACTACTATTTTGTAATCATTTTCTAAAAGAAGTTTCACAAGTTCTAGTCCTATACCTGAACTACCTCCCACAAGCCAAATTCTTTTTTGATTTTCCATGGTAAGCTCCTTTTGTCTAATTATAATGACTTTATATATATTTTGTATGGGCTAAATGTTTATTTATAAAAATTAAAAGATTAAAAGTGAGTTTTATTTTTCCTATATATTTATATATATTTTTATATAAAAATATTAGACTGAGGTTTTTTGGGAGGTATTGGTTAAACCAATACCATTTTAACCCCAACACAAGCTAAAAATATTGCAAAGGCAAATTTTAGTTGTTTTACATTTAAGATATAAGCTAGTTTTACACCAAGTGGTGCAAATATCATTGTCATTGGAACAAGAATTATAAATGCTAACCAGTTAACATATCCAGTTGATGCAAAAGGTAAATTTTCTACTCCAGAACCTACAATAACATAACCAACAGTTGCTGGAATACTAATAATAAGTCCAAATAAAGAAGCAGTGCTAACAGCTCTGTGAATTGGAAAAGAATAAAGGGTTAAAAGTGGAACTAAAAGTGTTCCCCCTCCAATTCCAAGAAGTGAAGCAAAACCACCTACAAGTGCAGCATAGATTGATTGACCAGCTTTCCCTGGTAATTCATCTGCAATTACAAGTTTTTTGAAGTTGCTAATTATCATATTAAGTGAAACAAGCAAAAGTAAAACACCAAACATAAACTTTAGGCTACTTCCATCAATATATTTAGATGAAAATGAACCAATTAAAACTCCAATAATAACAAAAGGGACCCATCTCTTTGCAAGATCCCAATCAATTCCACCTTTTTTATGGTGAGCTCTTGCTGAGATAATTGAGGTAACAACTATTGTAGATAGTGAGGTACCAATTGCTAAAGGCATTGCAATAGAGATATCTATCTTCATATAGATAAAGACGTGGTAAAGCATTGGAACAATAACAATTCCTCCCCCTACACCTAACAGTCCTGCTAATACTCCAGCAACTACACCACAGACAAGCAGAATTGGCAATAAAACTAATAATTCATTCATATATATTTATCCTTAATTTAAAAACTTGAAGCTTTTCCATCGCTTCTTGGATCATAAGCACCTTCATAAATTTTTGAAGGATTTAAAACTATTGCTCCTGCATGCCCAACAGCCGAATCAAACTCTTTTAACATCTCTATTTCATGCCCTTTGTTTAGAAGCTCATTTATTATTTCATCTTCTATTCTTGCTTCTAATTTTAGGCTTTGTGAAGAGTTACCCCAAGTTCTACCTAAAAGCCATCTGGGATTGTTAATAGTATTTTGTAAATCTTCATCATAATAGGCATATCTTGAAAAGAGTGCTGCTTGGGTTTGTGGTTGTCCATCCCCACCCATTGTTCCATAAGCCATAACTCTTCCATCATCAAATAGTGCAATTGCTGGATTTAATGTATGGAAAGGTTTTTTATGTGGTTTTAATGTTTGAATATGAGTTTCATCTAAACTAAAACTGCAACCTCTATTTTGCCAAACAATACCAGTTTGAGGTAGGGTAAAACCACTTCCAAATTCATGATAAATACTTTGTATGGCACTAACTACTCTTCCTTTATCATCTATTGCTCCAAACCATGTTGTGTCTCCTGCTTGGGTTTTTTCTCCCCAAGGAAGTGCTTTATCCAAATCTATCTCTTTACTTAATTTATCCAAATACTCTGGCTCTAACCAAGCTTGAAGTTCCTCACTCGTAGAAGCTGTATCCATTATATCTCTATGTCTAAAGGCAATTTTTGTAGCCTCAACAAGAAGGTGAATATGATTTGCAGAGTCTTTATCTGGAAGTTTTTCTTTCCATCTATCAAAAAGCCCTAAAATCATAAGTGATGCAATTCCTTGTGTTGGAGCAGAAGCATTATAAAGCTCTCCTTTTGAAAATTTCATTTTTAAAGGTTTTTTCCAAATTGCTTGGTGCTTTTCTAAATCTTTTTTATTTAATAAACCATTTTTTTTATGAAAATCATCTATTATTTTAGTTGAAATCTCACCCCTATAAAAATCATCAAAACCATTTTTCCCTAATGTTTCTAAAGTCTTTGAGAGTTTCTCTTGAACTAAAATATCATTTTGTTTTAAATCTTTATTGTTTGGATAATAGATTTTAGCAAACTCTTCATCCCCGATAAGTTCTTCTTTTTTATCTTTTAACGTTTGTGCTAAAGATTGTGAAACTATAACACCATTTTTACCAGAGTTTACAGCCTCACTTACTAATATTGAAGGAGAGATCTTTCCATCCCACTCTTTTTTACTTTTTTCATAAGCTAAACTCCAAGCTGAGACAGCTCCTGCTACACTATTTGCAGCAAGTGCTCCCCTAAAAGGTATTGTTTTTAACCCAGAGTACAAACTCATATTAACATCAAAGCCAGAGTATCCAGAAGCTTCAATAAAACTAACACCCTCTTTTGGATCATAGATTAGCCAAAAAGCATCTCCACCTATTCCTGTCATATGTGGGTAGTGTACACATAAAGAAGAGGCTATAGCAATTGCAGCTTCAATAGCATTTCCCCCTTGTTTTAAAATTTCAACTCCAGCATCTGAAGCAGCATGATGGGGTGAAACCACCATGCCATTTTTTGAAGTTTGCGTTATTGGTAAATTTTGCATATTTTACATCCATCCTATTGCTTTTGGTAGCCAAGTTGCTATTTGTGGGAAAACCATTACAAGTCCAATTACTATAATTTGAATTGCAATAAATGGTAATACCCCTTTATATATATCCATAGTCTTAATCTCTTTTGGAGCAACACCTTTTAGGAAGAATAATGACCAACCAAAAGGAGGAGTTAAAAATGAAGATTGAAGGTTTAGTGCAACTAAAATCCCCAACCAAATCATATCTATATCCATTGCATGGAAAATTGGTAAAACCAATGGTAAAACAATATATGATATCTCAATCCATTCTAAGAAGAATCCAAGAACAAAAAGAACAAGCATCATAAATATAATTGAACCCCACATTCCACCAGGTATTGCAGCAAAAAGATCTTCTACTAAATAATCCCCTTCTAATCCTCTAAAGCTTAGTCCAAAAACTTGAGAGGCAATAAGAACGAACATAATCATACCTGTAACTTTCATTGTCTCAAATAAAGTCTCTTTTAAGATATCCAAAGTTAATCTTTTACTAAGAAAAACAATCAGAAGAGCACCAATAGCACCCATAGAAGCAGCTTCAGTTGGAGCTGCAAGTCCTCCAATAATTGAACCTAATACTGCAAAAATCAGAACAAAAGGAGGTGCAACAGATTTAAAAAACTCAATCCATAACTCCTTTTTTGAATATAGAGATCTCTCTTCTTCATCTATTGGTGGAACATGATGAGGTGCAAATTTACTCAAAAGTACAATATAGACTATATAACATCCTGCAAGGAGAAGTCCTGGCATTAGTGCCGCAGCAAACAAAGGACCAATAGCTTCACCACTAATATCTGCCAAGAGAATCAAAACTAAACTTGGCGGTAAGATTTGACCTAACGTTCCCGAAGCACAAATAGTACCACAAGAGACACTATGACTATAGTTTCTTTTTAAAAGAGTTGGTAGGGCAATCATAGTAAGAGTTACAACGGTAGCACCAACTATCCCTGTAGAAGCACCCATAAGAATACCTACAACTATTATTGCAATAGCCATTCCTCCGGGTTTTTTACCTGATAGTAGTCCTAATACATCTAGCATTTTTTCAGCTAAGCGAGATTTTTCTAAAAGTATTCCCATAAATACAAATAGAGGTATTGCAAGAAGTGTATAGTTTGTAAGTACACCAAAAATTCTTGCTGGCAGTAGATTAAACATATTCATATCTACCCCAATTAGACCAAAAAATAGTCCAGCTCCTGCAATTGCAAATGCTACTGGTACTCCAAGTAGAATAAGTGCAAAGAGGCTTACAACCATCATGATTGCTAATATTTGCGGATCCATAAATTAATTTCCTTCCTTTATCTTTGTAATTGATCTAAAGAGTATTGCAACTGCTTGAATAAGAATAAGTGTAAATCCAAGGGGAATCAAAGATTTTACTAAATATCTATATGGCAAACCTCCAGGATCTGGTGAAACTTCTCCTGTTGTAAATGATTGGGCAACATAATCACTTGATAAATAGATAATAAAAACTGAGTAAGGAATAATAATTAATAAAGGAATCAATAAATCCATCCATATCTTTAATTTTTCACTATAACTGTGATAAAAAAGGTCAACTCTTACGTGCTCTCCTTGTTGGAAAGTATAAGCTGAACCAAACATTGCAATTGCAGCTAATATGTGCCATTGAAACTCTTGTTCAGCAATTGAACTAATGTGAAAAAAGTATCTAAATAGAACATCTCCTGCAACTAAAACTACAAGAACAAAGATAAGCCATGAGCTAATTTGACCGATGCGTTCAATTAACGCATCTAGTCTTTTTGAGATAAGAAGTAGGTTTTTCATGATGATAACTTAGTCATCACAACTTCTTCACTTTTGTTTTGCCAGTCATCATGCATTGCTTTAAAAGCGAAGTAACTTTCGTGAACTTTTTTTACAAGAGGATCATTTGCAGTTAATTTAGCATAAGTTGCAAATGTTAATTCTCTTAATTTTTCAATAACTGAATCAGGTAGAGTTTTTGCTTCAACGCCTTGGTTTTTAACTAAATCTTCTAATGCTTCTGAGTTATTTGCTTCTGACCAAGATAGACCCATTAGGTTACACTCAGCTGCAACAGTTTTTACTATTGCTTGAATATCTTTTGGAAGGCTTGCCCACGCATCTTTGTTTATTAAACACTCAGTTGTGTTACTTGGTTCTCCCCATCCAGTTGTATAGTAGAATTTTGCAGCTTTTTGGAATCCCATTCTTCTATCTTGAAATGGTCCAACAAACTCTGCCGCGTCAATTACACCTCTTTCTAATGCTGGGAAAATTTCACCACCTGGAAGAAGTTTAACACTAACTCCTAGTTGCTCTAAAACTTTTCCTGCAAGTCCTGGAACTCTCATTCTTAGACCATCTAAATCTTTTACATCTTTAATCTCTTTTTTAAACCATCCTGTCATTTGAACACCTGTATTTCCAGCAGCAAGACCAATTACATTAAATGGTTTATAAACTTCATCCCATAACTCTTGTCCTCCACCAAATTGAAGCCAAGCATTTGTTCCTTGGAAGTTCATTCCAAATGGAACAGCTGTAAAGTATTGTGCTGCAAAAGTTTTACCAGCCCAGAAAAATGAGTTACCCCAGTTCATCTCAATTGTTCCTTTTGATACTGCATCAAAACCTTCCATAGCAGGAATTAACTCACCTGCAGGATAGTGTTTGATTCTAAGTCTTCCATCCGTTAACTCTTCAACTCTTTTACAAAAGTAGCTAGCACTTCCAGGGCCAGTAGAATAAAAAGGAGCACCTGCACCATAGCAGTTAGTCATCTTCCATCTAAATGTCTTTTTAGAGTCTGCACTAGCAATTGATGGGACAGCAATAGCTGCACCAATTCCAGCTAAACCTGTTTTTTTAATAAAATCTCTTCTTTCGTTAGTCATTTTTGTTTTCCTCATTTTTAAAATTTAGATTTTGTACAAATCCACCTAATGACATTGCTCTTGAATTGCAAGAGCTAATATGTTTAAAACACTCAAGAGTTACTTATACTTACTAGATAATTATTTTTTTTTATTGCAATTTACGTAGGTTGAATTTTGTAATATTGCTATTAAGTTTTAGTAAAGTTAATCCCTCAAATATGTTTTCTAAAGGTATTCTATAACTTGAGAATATTTTTGTAAAGATATTTTCTACAAATAATTGTACATACTAAATGTATATAATCTATACATGACATGGTTAAAAAATTTACATACCAAAATCTATAATTAGATATTACAATTGTAATGGTATTTATGATAATATTGGAATTATTAAACCTTTGAAAGAGGCAATTGTGGTTAAGTTGCTTTGTCTATAAAAATGAAAAATACAACGAACAAAATTAAATAGTAGGGTTTAATATTAAACAAAAAAAGATGGGTTAAAGGTAGAGTATGAGAGTAGAAATAAAACCAAAACCTCTAACAAGAGAAGCTTTTAAAAAATTTGGTGAAGTAATAGAAAAAGAGGATAGAGACTCTATACTTATAAATAGAGAGTCTGCAGAAAAGTTTTATGAAATTTGCAATATGGATACAAATGAAAAGAATGGAATTACAACTTTACATATTTATGTAGGTAATAAAAGAAAATTCCCTTTACATATTGATATGTTGGAAAAACATCCTTTATTTTCTCAAACATTTTTACCAAGAAGTAAAGAACCATTTTATTGTGTAGTTGCATTAGGAGGAAGGGAGCCAGATTTATCAACTCTTGAAATTTTTGAAACAAATGGAGAACAAGGTGTTCACTATAATAAAGGGATTTGGCATTTCCCACTGATTTGCATAAAAGATAAAGAAGAGTTTTATGTTTTAGATAGAGCAGAAGCAAATAAAAAAGAAAAATTAATAGTTGAACAAATAGAATTTAATATGAGGAATGAAGAAATCTATTTAATAAGAGATTAAATTTTATACAACTTCCAAGCTAGCTAACACAGCTTCTTATGGCTTGGATTAAAACATCAAAATCAATAATAAGCATTTAGATTTTTTCTATATATTTATATACATAATTATATAAAAATATAAAATTAAAAAATTGGTTCTAAAAATACATAAGAGAAAAAATAATTTATTTCAATTGAATTATAAATATCTATAATTTTCCCATTAAAAACATGGAGAGTACAATGAAAAAATTAGTTTTAGCAGGAGTATTAGCTATTTGTGCAAATGCACATTTCCTTACATTCTTACCCTCAACGGATAATGTAACATCTAAAGATAACTCTAAAATAACCCTTGATGCAATGTTTATTCACCCTTTTGAACAAACAGGTATGACAATGGTAAAACCAGAAGGTATCTTCTACGAAAAAAATAAAAAATCTTTACCTTTAGAAGAGACTAAAGTATTAGATCACCAAGCATGGAAAACAACATATCAAATAAATAGACCAGGTGTTTATAAATTTTATACTGTTCCAAAACCATATTTTGAACCAGCAGAGAGTAAATATATCTCTCATGTTCCAAAAGTTATTGTATCAGCTTTTGGTATGGAAGATGGATGGGATGAGCCAATTGGTTTAGAGTATGAAATAGTTCCTTTAACAAAACCTTTTGGACTATATGCAGGAAATATTTTTCAAGGAAAAGTATTGCATAATGGTAAAGCAGTTTCAAATGTGGAAGTTGAAGTGGAGTTGTTAAATAAATTTGGATTAAAAGCTCCAACTGATGCACATATAACACAAGTTGTTAAAACCGATGATAACGGAGTATTCTCTTTTGTTATGAACCACAAAGGTTGGTGGGGATTTGCTGCATTAATAGAAGAGGGTGAAAAAGAGTTTGAAGGTAAAAAGTATCCAATTGAAAACGGTGCTTTAATGTGGTTAAAGGCTTATTAAAAAATGCATATATCAGATGGTATCTTATCAAGTGAAGTAGTTATAGCAACATCAGTTATTGGTGTTGCTATGGTTGCATATTCACTTAAAAATTTAAAAACAGAGAATATAGCACTTATTGCAGCAATGGGTGCTATATTTTTTATTGCTTCATTTATACATATTCCTTTGGGACCAACAAGTATACATCTAATATTAACAGGTGTTATAGGTATATTAATAGGCCCCTTAGCTTTTCTTAGCATACTTATAGCACTTCTGTTTCAAGCAATACTTTTAGGGTATGGAGGACTAACCTCTCTTGGTGCAAACTTAATAATTATGGCACTCCCTTCATACCTTACCTATCTATTTGTAAAAAGGGGTTACTTAAATTTTATGAATATAAAGATTAAATATTTTATGATAGGATTTATTCCTGTATTGCTGTCAACTCTTCTTTTAGCTCTTGTATTAGCAATCTCTAAAGATGAGTATTTATATGCCTCATACACCCTTATTTTAGCAAATGCACCAGCTATGTTTATTGAAGGATTGATTACAATTTTCTTAATAAATTATCTAAAAAAATCAATTCCAAATCTACTTGATGGGGTAAAATTATGAAAAAAATTTTATTAATTGCTCTTTTTGTTAGCTCATTATTTGCTCATAAATTGAATCTTTTTGTATTTGAAGAGGATGGCAAAGTAATAGCTTCAACATATTTTGCTTCAGGTACTTTTTGTAATGAGTGTAAAATAGAAGTTTATGATAAAGACAATAAACTATTAGAAAAAGGTTTAACCAATAAAGATGGGGATTATATAGTAAAAAATGTTGAATCAAAACTTCTTATAAAAGCAGAAGCTATGGGTGGACATGGTGCCCAAAGTGAATTTGAAGTAAAAAATTTGGCAACACATAAAGAGGAAGTTCACAATTACAATTTAGTTGAAGCAGCAGTTGGTATAATATTGATCTTTCTAATTTTCTTAGGTTTAAAGAGGTTTCAAAAGTGAGTAAGTTTAACTCTTCTGTTATTTTAGTTAGTGCTTTTTTATACTCTATTTTTATTAGCTTTAATAGCGTTGAGTTAATCTTTTTATTACCTATAGCTTTTTTGCTTCTTTTTGAGTATAAAGAGCTTATAAAACTTATTAAAAAACTTTTATTTTTAAATCTATTTATAGGGATGATTTTTATTATATTGCTTCTACAAGGGGATTTTGAAAATGCTCTTAATATCTATATTAGAACAAATATGATTATATTTTTCAATCTTCTTCTTTTCCTAAAATCAAGTGGTTATGATGTTGTTAGAGCTTTAAATGAGCTAAGGTTTCCAAAAAAGTTTGTAAGTAGTGTATATTTTTCACTAAAGATGATACAGACTCTAAGTGATGAGTTTAAAAAGATGAAACAGACTTTAAAATCAAGAGGTTTTAGAGCAAACTCTTCTTTGTTTACCTATGAAACCTATGGAAATCTTTTTGGTCATATCTTTGTAAAATCAATAAAAAAAGCAGCAGCATTGCAAGACTCATTTGAATTAAGGGGATTTAATGGTAGAATCTACTTAATAAACAGTTCTTCACTTACTTATTATGATGTGTTGTTACTCTTTATAATTTGTATGTTGTATGTAAAAGAGGTAGTTGTATGAGTTGTTCCATAAACTTGAAGGAACTTGGTTATAAAAATTCAACAAAAGATGTTTTTAATAGTGTAACTTTAAATGTATCCCATGAAGAAAAGGTAGCAATCATAGGTGCAAATGGAAGTGGGAAAAGCTCTCTTTTAAAAATTATTGCGGGATTAATAACTCCAACTTCTGGTGGAGTCTTTCTTTTTCATGATGAGATGAAATCTTTAAAAGATTTTAGAAAATATAGATGTGACATAGGTTACCTTCCCCAAGATGTAAGTGATCATTTTTTATGTCCAACAGTTATTGAAGATGTAATGTTTGCCCTAAGAGCAAAGGGTAAAAGCAAAGACGATGCATATAAAAAATCTTATGAAATGCTGCAAAGTTTAGGAATTGTACATTTAGAAAATAGAAATATCTATGATCTAAGTGGTGGAGAACAAAAGATTGTAGCATTAGCTGGAATTTTAATAACAGAGCCTAAAATACTTCTTTTAGATGAGCCAACAAATGCCCTTGATGAAGATGCAGAACAAAAAATTATTGATATTTTAAACTCAATAAAAAAATCTATGATAATAGTATCTCACCATAAAACTTTTATTGAAAAACTTGCGCCAACTGTGTATAAACTAAATAAAGATGGATTAAATAGACTCTAAATAGTAAAAAATAAACACTGATATATCTTTTCTTTGTTACAATTTTATATTCTACAAAGATGAAGGTAAAAAATGGGTATAACTGATTTATATCTTTTTATAATAGCTGGACTTCTTCTAAACATCACTCCTGGTGCCGATATGCTTTATATCTTAAAAAGTAGTTTTCAAAGAGGTTTCAAAGGTGGAGTTGTTTCAAGTTTTGGGGTAAGTTTTGGATGTTTTGTTCATGTCTTTTTAGCTGCTTCTGGACTTAGTGCACTTTTACATAGCTCTGATACAGCCTTTATGATAGTTAAGTACTTAGGGGTAATATATTTGATTTATCTTGGAGTATCATTGTTAATTAGTGTTGAAAAGAAGATAGATATTAATGTTAACCAAAAAGATACTCAAAAGATTAAGAAACTTTTTTGGCAAGGGTTTTTTATAAATGTTCTAAATCCAAAGGTTGCTCTGTTTTTTATAACATTTTTGCCTCAATTTATAGATATAAATAGTCAACATAAAGTTTTAGCTCCATTTATTTTGGGAGTTATTTTTATATTTTTTGGAACAATAGTTAATATTACAATCTCATTTTTTGCAATAAGAGTTAGTTCAAATATGAGAGTTTCAACTTTTATTTCAACTTTGGTTAAAAAAGTAGTTGGACTACTTTTTATTGGCTTTGGACTTAAACTTGCAATGGAGAAGATATGAAAAAAATAGGAATGTTAGGTGGTATGAGTTGGGAGAGTACAGCTACATATTATAAACTTTTAAATGAAGAGATTAAAAATAGACTAGGTGGTTTACATAGTGCAAAAATTATCCTTTCAAGTGTAGATTTTGAAGAGATTGAAAAATTTCAACACAGTTCACTTTGGGATGAGACAGCAGTAATTCTTTCAAATGAAGCAAAAGCAATAGAAAAGGCACAAGCAGATTTTTTGATTATTTGTACAAATACAATGCACAAAGTTGTTCCTCAAATTGAGAAAAATATCAATATACCAATTTTACATATTGCAGATGCCACAGGGGAAGCTTTGGTAAAAGATGAGATAACAAAAGTAGCTTTATTGGGAACTAAATTTACAATGAGCGAAGCTTTTTACAAAGATAGAATTAAAGAAAAATTTGGTGTAGAAGTTGTAATTCCAAACGAAGAAGAGCAAGATTTTATTCATAAAGTAATCTACAAAGAGCTTTGTCTTGGAGTTTGTAACAAAGATTCAAGGGATAAATATATAAAAATAATAAAAAGATTAGAAGAACAAGAACAGTGTCAGGGAGTTATTCTTGGATGTACTGAAATCTCTATGCTAATAAAACAAGGATATGTTGATATTCCAATTTATGATACAACAAAAATCCATGCAATAGCTGCTATTGAAAAAGCAATCTCATAGTTTATAATATGAAAAATAATATAGAGATTGTTTTACTTGGAGATTCTCTTATTAAAAGAGGAGAGTGGAAGACCCTTTTAGAAAAAGAGGGAATAATCAATCTTGGAGTTGATGCAGATACAATAAATAGGGTTATTAAAAGAGTTGACAAGGTTATAGATATAAAACCTAAAATTGTTTTTTTAATGATAGGAATAAATGATCTTTGTATCTCAACTCCTTTGGAAAATGTTTTTGAAGAGTATAAAAGTCTTTTAAAGATTTTAAAAAAAGCATCAGTAAAAACTGTTGTTCATGCTCTATTTGTGACTCAAATGCCTTCAGTTAATAAAAAAGTTGAAGTTTTTAATCTTTTATTAAAAGAGTATTGCCAAAAAGAGAAGATATCTTTTGTAGATTTGAATAGTTATTTTTCCAATGAAAAAAATCTTTTAAAAGAAGAGTTAACAACAGATGGTTTACATCTGGGGCAAATGGCCTATAAAGTCTGGGCATATAAGTTAAAACAATTGATAGAAGAGTTGAAGTTACTTTAAACTTACTTTTGGTTTAGTATCTTCCAAAAGAAGAACAGGTTCTACAAAAGGAGCTAAATTTAGTATAAAATCCAGTATTGATATAATTGGTGTTGCATAGAAAAATTTTACTTTATTATTGTAGTGCCAGAGTCTATCAGCATATTGGAAAATTTTATAAGGAGTATCTCCTATAGAGTCTTTGTTTGAATCAAATCCACTATAGTTATCCCAATAATTTTGTTCAACTATATTATTTGAAGTTTTGTTCCCTCTTACTGTTTTTACAACATCATCAATATTTCCAAATATTGTATTCTCTTTAATTTGGTTTTGTTTTATGGCTCCATGAAAATGAAAAGCTTCAATGTTGTAGCTTATCTCATTTGAGTTAAAATATCTTTTGATTGTATCTTCATTGTGTTTTGAATCTATATAAAAAGCTTTTGTATTAAATGTAACAATATTGTCTTCAAAAAGGAAGTTTGAAACACCTTTTATCATCACACCAATACTATTTTGTTTGAGATTGTTTTTTATAATATTTGCCTTAATTTGGGTATCTTTTGCCCCTTCAAAAATCAATCCAACATAGTTCATAAAAAAGTGATTATTTTCAATTATATTTTCATTAGATCTTTCTAAATAGAGAGAAAATCTAGAGTTTTCAATATGATTTTTTGTAAAAGTATTACTATTTGAGTACAAAAAAGTTATATCCCTTGAGTTGTATATTTCATTATTACTTATTAAGTTGTTGTTACTATAGTAAAGTTTTATGGCATCTCCTCTTAAAGAGAGATCAAGGTTTTTTGAACTAATCTTATTATTAATAATTTTTGAATTTGTTAGTATTCCTGCATCAATTCCATATAAAGAATCTTTTATTGTACAAGAGTCAATAATACTATTTTGAGAGTTGGAAATTTTTATTGCAGAGTCACGATTATCAAGTCTATTACCACTTCCTTTAATAATAAGACCTTTTAGGTTTACATTTGAAGAGTTTATCTCAATTACACTATTTTTATTGTCTCCTAAAATAACTACATTTTTCCCTTTTGCTACTATGGAAATAGGTTTGTTTATTTTTATATTTCCTTGATAAACTCCATCTTGAAGTTTAAGTGTAGAATAGGCAGAGGCTTTGTTAATACTCTCTTGCAAAAGATTTGCTTTGGCAAAACAAAAAGAAAATATTATTAATAAAAATAGAGTTTTCATTATAAATCTTTTATAAAATAGTTCTATTATAGTAACATTTGTTTTTTAAAAGTATAGAACTTTGCCTTTAGTAAATAGAGATTTCACAACTAACTATTGCATGATCACTTTGCAATAAAGAGCCATTTTTATTCTGTTTTAGATGTTCATCCCAAACTTTATATGATACAACTTCTCCTATCTCTTTTAAGAACTCTTTTGAAACATGAATATAGTCAAGTACATTTCCAACTCCTTTGTAATAACTTGTTGGAACTCTTTTTTCATCACTGTTTAAAAGATAAAAGGCATCAAAAAGAAGAAAAGAGTTCTTCTCTTGTTCTTGATGAAAAGTTTGATTTGTTAGACAATCTAGAGTTAAACTGAACTCTTTATCATTTAAATCACAAAGGGAGATGATGGGAGTTTCTGTTTTTAAAAAATCAGAATAGAGAAGAGAAGCCTCTTGCAATCTTTGTTTTTGTGAGGGAAGATTATTTAATAGTTCAAATACCTTTTTTTTCTTATACTCTACACTATCTTCTTTTTTAAATATATGTTCAAATTCATTTAATCTATTTGATTTAAAATGATTTACATAAAAGGTTATATCTATCCCATTTGGTAAGCTAATCAAAGCTTTTATTGGTTTCCTTGAAAAGTTAAACCCTTCTAATGTTGAGGTAACTTTTTCAACTTTTTTAATTGGAAATTTTGAAGCAAGGGCTAAAGTTGTAGTTGTAAAAATTGTTTCATTGTTCTCATCAAGTTTGGGCTTATCGACAGTTACAAAGTATTTAAAACCTAAAGCTTTAACTTGCCTCTGTAACTCCTTTTGTGAAAATACCTCTTGAAAACCTATTATATCGCAATCTATACTTTCAATTTGAGAGTTTAGCCACTCTTTTTTCTTTTCCCACTCATTCTCATTGAATTTATCTTTTTTAAAGTACCAAGAGTATGGGGGCGCACAAAATTGAAAAAGGTTAAAGGTTGCAATTTTTATATTCATCTACATATTATATCTTTTAAGAAATAAAATACAAAGTGCAACTCCAAAAATTGCCATACCTGCACCCACAAGAGCAGGATAATTATATCCAAGTCCAAATACTAAAGGTATTCCTCCGAAAAATGCTCCAAGTGTATTTGAAACATTAAAAGCTGCTTGTAAAAAGGCAGCTCCTAGCATCTCTGAATGTTTTGCACTTTTTAACATAACCATATTTATAGGAGAGCCAAGAGACATAGCTAATGCTCCACAAATAAAAGTTAGAATAATAGACAAGAGTTTGCTTTCCGAGAAGAAAAATACAATAATTAATGAAGTAACAAGTAGTGAAAGTAAAAGAATAGAGACTTTTATTGGATCTTTTTTATCAGCCAAATATCCTCCAAAAATATTTCCTACAACCATACCTGCCCCTGCAACAATCATAAGATAAGAGACACTGCCTTCTTCAAAGTTTGATACATGGATTAAAAGTGGCGCAATATAACTAAACCAAGCAAAAAGTCCTCCAAATCCAATTGATACAATAGTTAGAATATGCCAAGCTTTGATGGTTTTAAAAAACTCTAACTCCTCTTTAAAGGTAACTGTTCTAAGTGCTTTTTGTTTTGGCATCCAAAAGTATAAAAATAGCATAGTTGCTATTCCAATTAGTGAAACTATACCAAAAGCGTATCTCCAATGAAGATGGTGCCCTATGAAAGTAACTAAAGGAACCATTGCTAAATTTGCAAGAGTAAGTCCTGTAAACATAGAGGCTATTGCTTGGGCAGCTTTACCCTCTTTTGCAAGTTTTGATGCAACAACAGTTCCAACTCCAAAAAAAGCTCCATGGGGAAGACCACTTAGAAATCTTGTAAGCATTAGAGTATAGTAATCAGGAGCAATTGAAGATAAAAAATTGAATATTGTAAAAAGTGCCATTAGGGTAATTAATATATGTTTTGGTGAAAATTTTGCACTAAGAGCAACTAAAATAGGCGCTCCAATTACAACTCCAAGGGCATAAGCTGAGATTAGATGTCCAGCAGAAGGAATAGAGATATCAATATCTTTTGCTACATCAGGAAGTAATCCCATAATAACAAATTCTGTGGTACCAATACCAAGACCGCCAAGGGCAAGAGGGAATAGTTGTTTTCTCATGTAATATCTTTGAATTAGAAAAATTTATATTTATTATAAGTTTTGGAATTCTAGTGAAAAAAGTTTATTTTGAACTTAAAGAAAAATTGATTTTATAAACACCATTTTTCAATATGTGAAGCAAAAAATATGGGAGTTTCTATCATGGGATAGTGCCCCGCTTCATTACATTCAATTATCTCAACATCTTTGTATTTGGAAAAGTTTTTATTTACTTGGTTATATGCAAAAACAGGAAAATCATGTTTTCCTACAATAATCTTAATAGCAATATCAATTTTTTCTTGTGCCTCTTCTTGAAAATCTACATTTAAGTACATCTTCATATAACCAACTCTTGCTTCTAGTGTTGAAGAGCTGTAAGCCATTTTTATTCTATAATTTTTCCAAGAGTTATTGTATCTTTTTGAAGAGTCTTCTACTATCTGCTCTATTTTATTACTATTTTCTTGCATTTGATTTAGAAGTGCCTCTTTTGCATAGTGATTCATCTTTATTCCAAAGGCTGGAATGGGTGTTATTAGAATTAATTTTTTTACTCTAATATCAATCAAAGCAATCTTTTGTGCTATAAGTGTTGACATAGAGTGCCCAACTAAAGAGTAAGTAGTTATATTTAAAGAGGTAATTAAATCCTTAACATCATTGGACGCTTCAAGGCAATTATACTCTCCATGGATCTCTTTAGATAAACCATAGCCCCTTAAATCTACAAATAAGCAGGTAAAAATTTCTTGGTCTAAATAGTTAAATATGGGTTCATAGTTTCTACAATCTCCCATTAACTCATGCAAAAAAATAATATAATTTTTCCCTTTTCCTATTGTTTTATATCCTAAACTAGACATCTCATCCCTCAAAATTTTTGAAGATTTTAGTAAAAAATTCCTTTAATAAGTGAAAAAAGTAATTTTTTTTTTTAATTTTGCGATTAATAAGTATATAGTAACATATAACTAAAATTATTATATACAATGCATTGGAGGGTCATGAAAAAGTTTTTTTATTTAATACCTTTTTTATTCCTTATTAATTTATATGCAGAAGATAATAAATTGATTGGTGAAATTAACTCTTATCTAACTAAAGAAGAGATAGCTTATATTAATGATAAAAAAGTTATAAAAGTTTCAAATGAGTTTGATTATGAACCTATGGACTTTAGTGTTGATGGGATTGCTTTGGGATATTCTATTGATTTACTAAATATACTTGCAAAAAAAATTGGTATAGAAGTTGAGTATGTTACTAAGCCTTGGACTGAACTTTTAGATGACTTATATGCTGGAAAAATTGATTTAATACACACTATTTATAAAAGTAACAAAAGGGAAGAGACTCTTTATTTTTCTACTCCTTATCTTATTAGTGAAAATTACTATATAACAAGAAAAGATAATAGAAAAAATGTAAAATTAGCATCTTTGAAAAATGAAAAATTTGGAGTATCAAAGGGATGGCATGAAGAAAATATAGTAAATCAATACCCAAATGTAAAAAAAATATATTATGAAAATCTTAAAAGCAAACTTGAAGCTTTGTCTATGGGTAAAATTGATATTTTTATGAATGACAGAAATATAGCAAACTATTATATAAAAAAATATGGTTATACAAATATCAAAGTAGCTAATCAAGTTAATGAATCAGAAAATGAAGAGTTAGATAAGTACTATTTTGCCACGCTAAAAGAGCAATCAATCTTAATTTCTATTTTAAATAAAGCCTATATGAATGTTAGTATTGATTTGTTAAATAAACTGCAAGATAGATGGTTTGGTAAAATTAGGAATCAAGTCTTTAATTTAAGTGAACAAGAGTATTTAGATAAAAAAGCAAAAATAAGAATGTGTGTTTTTCCTAAATCGATGCCAGTTAGTGATGTAAATAAAGAGAATGTTGAGGGTATTATTTCTGATATATTAAAAGAACTCTATGAAAATGTACAATTGGAGTTTGAACTAATACAGACAGACTCTTTTAAAACAACTTTTGATTACTTAAAAGAGGGGAAATGTGAAGTTTTGCCAACGGTAGAGTATTCAAAGAAAAATAGAGATAAATATAATCTGACAAGCCCTTATTTAAACTTACCTTATGTTGCAATAGGGAAAAGTGATAAAGCCTTCTTCTCTGATTTATTAGAGCTAAAAGATAAAACAATCTCTGTTGTTTCTTATACAAGTCTAATAAAAGCTTTAAAAGAGCAATATCCTTCAATTAAGATTAGGACTGTAAATAGTGTTGAAGAGGGATTAGATTTGGTCAAAAGTGGTGAGGTTTATGCTCATTTGACTCTCTATCCAATTGCAAGATATTATAAAGCAAAAAGTAGTTATAGCTCTTTAAAAATTATTGGTAGGTTAATAGAACCTCTAAAACTCTCTATTGCAGTAATAAAATCTGAACCTATACTTTTAGGAATAATCCAAAAATCAATAGATACCATCCCTAAATCTAAAATAGATAATATAGTAAATAATTGGACTGAGGTAAAAATTCAAAAAGTTCAAGATTACTCTCTTCTTTTAAAAATTTTGATAGTTATTTTTGTATTGATTCTTTTAGGTGTATGGAGATATAAAATCCTTAAAGAGACAAATGAAGAGATAACTTCTATAAATGATGAATTGCATAAATCACAATCAGAGTTAATAAAACAGAAAGAGGAGTTTGAGGCAATATTTAGATATAGCAAAGATGGAATTGCAATTTTAGATTTCGAACTAAGATTTATAGATTTTAACTCTTCATATTTGAAGATGTTAGGCTATTCACCAGAAGAGATAAAGAGAAAAAAATTTATAGAAATTTTAAGTTTAGAAGAGAAAGAAAATATTGAAATGATATTTAAAGAGGTTCTTGAAAATGGTTACATTGACAATTTTGAAAAAGTCTGTTTAGGAAAAGATGGGAAAAGAGTATCAACAAACATAACTATAACATTGATGCCAGATAAATCAAGACTCTTATTAACCGCAAAAGATATGACTTCTACAAAACTTTTAGAGTCTCAATCAAAATTGGCATCAATGGGAGAGATGATAGGAAATATTGCCCATCAATGGAGACAACCTTTAAGTGTAATCACTACAAGTGCAAGTGGATTATCCCTAAAAGCAGAGATGTTAGATAGTATAAAAAGTGATGAGGTAATAATGTTTTCTAATCAAATAATTGAACAAGCCCAATATCTTTCAAAAACAATTGATGATTTTAGAAATTTTATAAGAGAGGATTTAAATTATAGTGAAATTAGTGTAAAAGAGGCACTTCTAAATGCAATAGCAATAGCAAGAGTAGCAATAAAGAGTAACTATATAACTGTTGTTGAAGATATCCAAGATGATTTAACAATTATAGGAAATAAAAATGAGTTAGGACAAGCTTTTATAAATATAATAAATAATGCTAAAGATAAGTTAAAGGAGATATCAGAAAAAGAGCAAAAAAGATATATCTTTATTTCTACAAAAAGTGTAGATAAAAATACTTTGGAGGTAAAAATTTTAGATAATGGTAGGGGAATAGAAGAGAAGATAATTAATAGGATTTTTGAACCATATTTTACTACAAAACATCAATCAATTGGCACAGGATTGGGTCTTTCTATGAGTGATAAAATAATAAGGGAGAGACATAAAGGTTTAATACATGTTTATAATGAAGAGTTTGAATATCATAAGAAAAAATATAAAGGGGCAGCTTTTATTATAAGTCTTTCAAAAAATAATATTTTGCAATAAAAATGTCATATATATGACATATTAACTTAATAAAATTGTATAATAAAAGAAAAGGATTTGCTCATGACTAGTATAAAATCAAAACTTTTAATAGTATTGTTGATTAGTATTTCGCTTTCGTTTTTTATATTGGGTTTTTATAATGCTTATAATAAGTATGAATCTGAATACTCTCTAGCCAAGCAAGAACAACTATCTTTATCTACCCAGACAGCAAAGTTTATTGAGGATTATCTCTCTTCTAAACTTCAAATTGTAACATCTGTTGCAAATATGATTGATGATAAAAATTTAACCATTGAAAATAAGGTTTTAGTTGATCAATTATTACTTGGAAAACAAGCTGGTGAGTTTGCTAGTATGTACTTTGGAAGGGAAGATAATGGGGATTTAATTAAGTTTGATGGTACTTTGAAAAGCATTCCAACAATGAATTACGATTCAAGAGAAAGACCTTGGTATAAATTATATAAAGAGACTAAGAAAAAAGGTGTAACAAAGCCTTTTATAAGTGCTTCATCAAATAAATTAGTAATAACTCTCTTTGCTCCTGTATTAAAAGAAGATAAGCTAATAGGAGTAGTAGGAGCAAATATCTTCTTAGATACTATTGTTGAGCAGATTTTGAACCTAAAAATCAAAGGAGGACATGCATACCTTCTTTCAAATGATGGAAAAATATTAATACATAAAGAGAAAGAACTTTTAAATAAAGAGAGACAACTTTTTAAAAGCATAAAAACTGAAAATGATACTTTTTTTACAGAATATAAAGATAACGGTGTTGATAAATTAGTTAGTTATAACAAAGTTCCTCTCTCTTCTTGGTATTTAGTTATAGAGATAGAAAAAGAGGCAATTTTTGCAGATATTAAAAAAGATATTGCAATAGAAGTTTTCTTATATATTGTTCTACTAATTGCAATCTTAACTTTTATATATTTTATTTTATTAAAACTACTTAATCCTTTAAAAAAATTAGAGGGTGGTCTTTATGGTTTCTTTGAATATCTAAAAGGAGAAAAAGATAGTGTAGATAAGTTAAATATTAATACAAAAGATGAATTTGGGAGTATGGCTACACGAATTGATTTTGAAATTGAGGGTGTAAAAAGAGGAATCGATGAAGATAGAAAATTAATTGAAAATGTAAAAAGTGTAGTAACAAAGGTAAAAGAGGGTGATTTAAATGTTCAAGTTATTAATAAAACATCAAACCAATCATTAAATGATCTAAAAGATATTCTAAATGAGATGATTGATACAGTAAAACAAAATGTTCATAATAATATAAATACAATTTTGACCTCTTTAGATAACTATTCAAATTTAGACTTTGTAGATAATATAAAAAATCCTACAGGAAAAATCTCACAGGGATTAAATGGCTTATGTAATATTATTAACGAGATGTTACAAGAGAACTATAAACTTGGAACAACATTGGAAAATAATGCTAAACAACTGTTAGAAAATGTTGATAAATTGAATAAATCTTCAAATGAAACAGCAGCTTCACTAGAAGAGACTTCCGCTTCAATTGAAGAGATCACTTCAACTATTATTGAAACAACACAAAATATTGCAAAAATGGCTATCTACTCAAATAATCTTATTGAATCGATTAACGATGGACAAAGATTGGCAAAACTTACAGTAGAGTCAATGAATGAGATAAATGAACAAACTACTGCAATTGCAGAAGCAATTACAGTAATTGATCAAATTGCTTTCCAAACAAATATTTTATCTTTAAATGCAGCAGTAGAATCAGCAACAGCAGGAGAGGCTGGAAAAGGGTTTGCTGTTGTTGCCCAAGAGGTTAGAAATCTAGCTTCAAGAAGTTCAGATGCAGCAAAAGAGATAAAAGAATTGGTTGAAAATGCGACACAAAAAGCAAATACAGGTAAAAAGAATGCAGATGAGATGATTAAGGGATATTCTGTATTAAATGAAAATATTAATAATACAAGCCATTTAATCAAACAGATTGAAAATGCAGCAAATGAACAAAAACAGGGAATTGAACAAATTAATGATGCCGTTGCTAAACTTGATACAAGAACCCAAGAAAATGCAAGTGTTGCCTCTCATGCACATCAAATATCAATCGATACATCAACAATAGCACAAAATATCATTGAGAATGTTGAGAAGAAAAAATTTAGAAGACATTAAAAATAGAGGATTCCCCTCTATTTTATTGGATTGTTTGTATATAACATCCATTTTTAAAGATAGTTTCCAAATCATTAAGAAGTACATCCTCTTTTTTGCACTCTTTTAGGCTAAGACTTGCCACATGGGTAATTCCACTATTCTTAAACCAATTAGGGTTTGCACCTGCTGAGAAACCAGAGATAACAACCATTTTTGCTTTTGAGGTAAATTTAAGTATTGCATCTATTGTTGAGCCAATAAGAGTTGTTCCTGTTATTACAACAATATCTGCTTTTGAGATAGCTTCATATTCAAAGATATCATTATAAACTCCAAGTTCTGGCTCAATTTTTATTCTTGAGAAGATAGTTGTATTTTCTCTTTGCTCTTGTATCTTTTTAATAAGTGGTCTTAAGTGCCCAATAAAAACAATATGATCAGAATCACTACTGTTTTTTATAATTAGGTCATAAATCTCATCTCTTAGGTCATCTTTTACATCAATATTCTCATCTTGAAGTTCATACTGTCCTATTGCATTAATTGCAGCAAGTGTAACTGCTCTTAAAGATGGGTTATAACTTGTTTCATTTAATAACTCTTCTAACGATTTGAAATTCTTTTCTAAAATATTTCCCTCTCCATTTGGAGTTAGGGCTATTCCCACTTGACTTCTATTTTCACCTTTTACTAATACATAGGTAAAAAGCTCTCCAACAAAAAAACTCTCTAATACTAGGCTATTTTTTTTTGCACTTTTTAGTGCCTCTTCTCTCAAGTTATCATATATCATAGATATACCTTTTTATAGATGTGAATTATTTTATTATTTTACCATCACTATACTCAAAAAATACAATTTGATAATATAGTAATCAAAACCAATAGCTTTTTTAGGTATTTTAAAGTCACAATAATATTGTCTTTTTCTATTTTTTCTTAATCTATTTGAGTCAAAATTAGACAAAGTAAGATAAAAAATTTTCAATTATATAAGATATAACTTACCCTTGTTTTTTTATAAAGTTAAGTTAATTTAAGATATTAATTATATAATGAAAAAAATTTTAATTAATATCTTCTGCTTCTTTACTCTTTTATGGACTAATTTAACTTTATTTATTGATTAACTAAATAAAGGAAATAAATGAGTAATATTCGTGTAAAGTACAACACCTATGAATTTGATAAAATAGACATTCACCTAAAAACACTTAGAGACAAACAAGAGTATGACAATGAAAAAGAGCAGGAGCTAAATGAATATGGAATATCTTCTGCAACTTGGTCTCTTTTTGGAGTAGTTTGGCCAGCATCAGAAGTTTTAGCAAAATATATAAAAGATTATGATGTAAGAGGGAAAAGAGTATTAGAAATTGGATGTGGCATAGCCTTATCAAGTCACCTCTTAAATAGCAAAAATGTTGATATAACTGCAACAGACTATCATCCTGAAGTTGAAAGTTTTCTAAATTATAATTCTGCATTAAATAACCTAAAAAATATTCCTTTTGAGAGAACAAGTTGGAGTGATGAGGATGATACTTTAGGGAAATTTGATTTGATTATTGGAAGTGATATTTTATATGAGAGATGGCATATTGAAGAGTTATCCTCTTTTGTAAGTAAACATGCAAAAAAGAAGTGTGAAATAATAATCTCAGACCCAGGAAGAGGAAATCATGCAAAGTTTAGCAAAATTATGGTAACTTTAGGTTTTTCATTTATGCAGTTTAAACCTAAAAAAACTGATGAGTATTTAACAAAAGCTTTTAAGGGTCAACTAATCAAATATACAAGAGAGTAAAAAAGATATATGGATTTCAATAAATTAGATACAAAGACAAAAGAGTCTTTACATGAAGAGTTTAGTAACTATGCACAACAAATGGGTGGAGCTAACTTCTTTTTAAATATTGTTGAAGAGATAAGAGCACTAAAACCAAATGGTTTGTTAAATACAAGTGCAGCTTTTCACACAAAAAAAGCAAGAATAAGTTTAAGCAAAGCAATATACAAAGATACACTAACTACTCTTTTTGAGGCTATTAGAAAAGAGGAAAGAGATGGAGATATGCTTGATGGTGCAAATCCAAAAGAGTATAAAGCGACAATGAATATTATAAGAGCTTTAAAACCTGTAACTGTTACTTTTGAATCAAAAGAGAGTGAAGGTGGAAGTTTTACTTTTAATATTTTGGATACAAGTGTAGAAAAAAAGACAAAAGTTACTTTTGCTTTTAAAACAATCTTCTTTTATCATCTTGATGAGATAAAAAAAGTTCTTTTTTACAAAGCGAAGTAATGATAAGAGACCCTAAAGATAGAGCAGATATAAAAGCTGGACTTAGTGTAAAAATTGTCCTTAAACAAGACCAGCGAACAGGTAAACTAACCCAAGGTGTTGTAAAAGATATTTTAACAAACTCTAGTTTTCATCCAAGGGGAATAAAAGTAAGACTTGAAGATGGTCAAATAGGACGAGTCCAAGAGATATTGTAGTAAAAATTATATATTAATTATTTATGTTAGAAAATCCCTACCAATATGCATTTAGAAAATTATAAATAAAATAATTTGTCATTTTTGACATCTAAATGACAACAAGTTATTATATTATTAGCCCCAAAATTTAAAAGGGGATAGAATGAATAGTGTAAAATCAAAGCTTTTGGCATTATTACTTATTAGCATATCTTTTTCATTTTTTATTTTAGGTTTTTATAATACCTCAAATGAATATGAATCTGAATATGCTCATGCAAAACGAGAACTACAGTCCTTATCTCAAGGAACTTCAAAGTTTATTGATGATTATTTAGAATCAAAACTACAAATAGTGGTATCTGTCGCAGAGATGATTAAAAATGAAGAGTTGACTATTGAGAATCAAAATTTAATCGATAAATTGATGCTTGCAAAACAGTCTGGAGATTTTGTAAGTGTTTATGCGGGAGTAGCACAAAATGGAAATGTGCTTAGATCTAATGGTACTACGGCAGGACCAGATAAAAATAATTATGATTCAAGAATTAGACCTTGGTATAAACTTTGTGAAGAAAGAAGAAGTAAAGGTGTTACAGAACCTTTTATGAGTGTGGCAAGAAAAAAACTTGTTATCACTTTTGTTGCTCCAATAATAAAAGATGGGAAACAAATCGGAGTGGCTGCTGCAGATGTTTTTCTTGAAACTATTATAAATAAAATCTTAAATTTAAAAATGAAAGATACTGGAATGGCATATTTGCTTTCAAATGAAGGAAAGATATTAATTCATAAAAATACAAAATTACAAAATAAAGAGAGTGAACTTTTTAAAAAAATTAAAAATGATAAAAATAGCTTATTTGTTGAAGCAAAAGAGAATGGCGTAGAAAAATTTGTAAGTTATAGTAAAATAAACCTTACTTCTTGGTACTTGCTTTTAGAAATAGAGAAGGATTCCATATTTGCACAAATTAAAAAGAATATTGGTTATGAAATAATATTGTATATAGTATTATTAATAGCAATTTTAAGTTTTATCTATTTTACTTTATTGAAATTGTTAAAGCCTCTAAAAGCATTAGAATCAGGGTTAAATGGTTTTTTTGAATATTTAAAAGGTGAAAAAAGTAGTGTAGATAACCTAAATATCAATACAAAAGATGAGTTTGGTAATATGGCCAAAAGAATTGATATAGAAATAGCAACTGTAAAAAAAGGTTTAGATGAAGATAGAGCATTTATAGAAGATGTTAAAAGTGTTGTAAATAGAGTAAAAAGTGGAAGTTTAGATGTGCAAGTTGTGAAGATGACTTCAAATAAATCTTTAGATGAATTAAAAAGTATTTTAAATGAGATGATTGATACTATAAGATTAAATGTAAATAATAATATAAATAGTATTTTAGACTCTTTAGATAATTATTCAAAACTTGATTTTGAAAAAGATATAGAAAATCCAACGGGAAAAATCTCACAAGGATTAAATGGCTTATGTGATATTATTAATGAGATGTTGCAAGAGAACTATAAACTTGGTGCAACTTTAGAAAATAATGCAAAACAACTTTTAGAAAATGTTGATATTTTAAATAGATCGTCAAATGAAACAGCAGCCTCTTTAGAAGAGACTTCCGCTTCAATTGAAGAGATTACTTCCACAATAGTTGAGACAACACAAAATATTTCAAAAATGGTAAATTTTTCAAATAATTTAACTAATTCAATCAATGATGGACAAAGATTGGCAAAATTTACAGTTGAATCAATGAATGAAATAAATGAACAAACATCAGCAATTGCAGAAGCTATTACAGTAATTGATCAAATAGCTTTCCAAACTAATATTCTCTCTTTAAATGCAGCGGTAGAAGCAGCAACAGCAGGTGAAGCAGGGAAAGGTTTTGCCGTTGTAGCACAAGAAGTAAGAAATTTGGCAAGTAGAAGTGCTGAAGCAGCAAAAGAGATAAAAGATTTAGTGGAAAATGCAACAACTAAAGCTAATACAGGTAAGAAAAATGCGGATGAAATGATAGATGGATACTTAATACTTAATGAGAACATAAGTAAAACAACTCAATTGATAAAACAAATAGAGAGTGCTGCAAATGAACAAAAACAAGGGATTGAACAGATAAATGATGCAGTTGCAAAACTTGATACAAGAACCCAAGAAAATGCAAGTGTAGCAGCACATACACATAAAATTGCAATTGACACTTCATCAATTGCACAAAATATTATAGATAGTGTTGAAGAAAAGAAATTTAGAAAAGATTAAAATAGAGGGGAAGTATTCCCTCTATTTCTAACTTAAAATCTTTTTTTATTTACATTTTCTGACGTAAAGCATATGTTAAAGTTTAGGAAAATAATGGTAACTTTAGATTAGGCATTTATATATTTTAATGCTAAATAAATTGAAAAGTAACAGAGGGAAATAGATAAAATATGATACTCTACATAGATGGTGATGCCTTCCCTAATCTTCTAAAACCTATAGTTTTAAAAGCCATAAACAGATTAGAATTAAAAACTTTTGTAATCTCAAATAAAAAAATTGATATTGGAAAATCAAACTTTGTAAACTATGAGATAGTCTCTTTGGGCGCAAATGAAGCAGATGATAGAATAGTAGAACTTGTAAACGAACATGATTTGGTTATAACAGCCGATATTCCATTGGCAGATAGAGTTATAGAAAAAGATGCCCATACAATTGATCATAGGGGAGAGCTCTTTACAAAAGACAATATCAAAGAGTATTTAGCTATGAGAAACTTAATGGAAGAGATAAGAGATAGTGGGGAGATTACAAAAGGACCTAAGCCTTTTTCCAAAAATGATACACAAAGATTTGCAAATCAGTTAAATATGTTTTTACAAAAATATATTAAATAGTATGTTATACTTCCAAAAAAACAAAAGGCTCTCCCATATTACTAAATGATAAACCACTAATAGAACAGTTTCAAATATTTTGTGAAACAAATAGACCAAAAGATATGGAAACAGCACTAAACTATTTTGCAGTTTTTGGTGGACTTGATACAAAAATTGATATGTCAAAACCTCTAAGAAGTTTGATAATTAGACATATTTTAAATGAGTATGAAAAAATAGAAAAGTTTATAGAAAAGCTTACAAAAAATCATGCACCTTTTCATAAAATTCTAACAGGAATTGCCCTTGGTGATAGAAGAGTTAATTCAGCTTTTAAAAGAGCAGAAGTTGAGTATGAAGAGGGTGTTAAAGATTTATATGAGCTTGAAGAGTTAAATATAATTCAAACAGAGACTTCACTTGATTTTCTTACAAATAAATTTGAAGATAATGATGTGGCAGATAAACTTCTTTTTACAGCTCCATTTTTAAGATTTTGGTTTGCTTTTGTTTCTCCACTTTATAGAGGTGTTATAAGAGGGGAATATGATGAAGTTTTTGAAAGATTTAATAACTATCAAAATGAGTTTATGCACCTTATTTTTGAACAACTTTGCCACGAATATGTAAAAACTATTTTTACAGAAGATGAAATTGAAGAGATTGGAAGATATTGGGATGAAGATAAAAATGAGATAGAACTTTTAGCTCAGAGTAAAAGTGGGAAAGTTATAATTGGTTCTTGTAGATATACAAACTCTAAGATGAAAAAAACAGAACTATCAAGATTAAAAGAGCTTTGTGAGAAACTAGAGCTTGTTCCTGATGAAGTTATGCTTTTCTCTAAAGCTGGGTTTACAAATGAGCTAAAAGCTGAGAAAGGGCAGGGTCTTAGACTCTTTACTGTAAAGAGTTTAAAAGGGTTGCTTAATTAAAACAATTTTATAAAAGCTAAAGCTTTTATTCTCTCTTGCACTTTTTTGCAAAGAGTTGCGCTTCTATCACTTTTTGGTGGCAAAAAGTAATGTAAAAAGCCACCAACGGCTTCACTGTTTGCTAAAGCAAATACCCTCAAAGATATAAAAATATTTATTGCGTTGCGGAACTCCTTCATAAAAGGTATATTCAATACCTTCTACTCAGTCAAACAGTCCTCACGCTTATCATAAATATCTTTATGTTTTTTCGGCAGTTGCAGAGGTTGGAAAGGATATTGATAAAAAATCAAAGATTTTTTAATTCTTTAAATTTCGCAGCTAGTTCTTTAGTCCAGACTTTGTTAAAGCTAAGATTTTTATGATTTAAAGCTAAAAAAGTCGAAACTGTTTGAGCGTTAAGAAATGTGATTTAATATCACATTTTAGCGAGTTGCCACCTTAAAAAAACATAAATATAATCATTAAAAGAATTAAATCCTATTTGGCTCATAGACTTCATTATTTTTATAAATTGAATGAGCAATAATTAATAATTTTCGCATAATTGCAACTTGTATAACTGTTGTGTGTTTCCCATTCTCTTTTAACCTATCATAAAAACTTTTTAATCTTTCATTATGTCGTACAGATGTCATTGCTGGCATAAACAAAGTACCTCTACATATTTTTGAACCTGCTTTTGATATTTTAGTCTTACCTTTAACTGAACTTCCTGAACTCTTTTCTATTGGATCTAATCCTGCTAGGGATACTATTTGTTTTTGATTGGCATTTGGATATTGTGTGAAATGTGATAATAATACTATTGCAGATATTTCTCCTATACCATCAATTGTTTGAATATTTTTAAATGCTTCTTGGAGTTTCTCATCTTTTTTTATCATAGATTTAATTTGTTTAATAAGTTTTAATTCTTGCTTTTTTAAAAATTGATACTGTGATTCTAACTCTTTAATTGAATAGCTCTTTTCTCTTTTTGCTTTTAAAGCTGCAATATGATTTTTGGCTATTACTTGTTGTTTAATAATAAGTTTATAACAGGCTATTAATTCTTTTAACTCTTCTTCAACCGAATTAATTATAGGTACTTTAATATCTTCATTTTTAGCTGTTACAATCATCTTAGAAAGTAATCTAGCATCTTTTATATCTGTTTTATTTCTATGTCCGATTACTTTCGCAAAGCTTGCACTTTTTTTAGGATTGACAATAAAACTTTTTATATTTTGATTTGCACAAAAAGATTTTAATAAAAAAGAGTAATTAGAAGTTGGTTCATAAACAAACACTAATTTATCCAGTTCTTTTTTATAATATTTTTTTAATTTAGAATATAAACTTTTTATTGATTTTAGATTATTCTCAATAATCAAATCTAAATCATTATATGGAACATACACATTGATTGTTGACTTACTAATATCTAATCCGATAGAATACATTTCTAGAACCTTTATTTTAGGATAAAGAGTTCGTTAGGGTAGGATTTCTCCTACCTGATAATTGTTACACCAAATTTAGACTTATAAAATACGAACTAGCAATGCTGTTCTTGTTGCCACTCAAATTTAAAGTATAACTATCAAACTCGCCATCAAGCTAATTATTTTTTATAATTGCTTTAGTTCCGCACCGATATATTATCTTTCAAACTCTAAGGAAATATATTATCATATTCCCTTAAATGTATTATATAAGTTTTGCAGACTAGCTTTAAAAAGTAAAAATAGAAGGGACTCTGTAAGAGCTTTAACAACTGTTTGGTTGCTTTTGGCACAACCTTTTTCAATAAAAAGGTTGTAAGCGTGACACACGCACGTGCACAAGAAAGGGTTAAAGTGAAAATTCCAAGGAAAAAGAAAGTTATCTTGTAATAAAATTATAATAAATTCAATAATAAATTACTAAAATGGAAAAACTAGCATTTAATATATTACAAATTTTAGAAGAAAAAAATAGTTGTGGAGAAAGATATGTTTCCCCAGATGTTGATACATTTAAAAATTTAGATGAATCTTTTAATATCCAAATAGATAATGTCTACTACGAAGTTATTATAGAATTAGATAGTTCTTATATTTGGTTTTCTTTTGATTTTGGTAAGACAAGCCCTAGAGATGAGAAATTAACTAACATATTAACAGGTGAAAAACGAGATAATGAAAGAGAACCTGTTGAAGCAGAATTAATTCAGCAATTTTTTTGTTTATATATTTATTCAACAAAAAGTTTTTTCATATCAAATTTAAAAAAGAAGAATGTTTTCCAAGCAGTATTAAAAAGTAAACTAAATAAAAATTTTTGTTTAAAAACAATTTATAAAACACAAGAAGAATTTATTAATATTATTAATTCAATACAGAAAATATCTTTTACACATTTAACTAATATCTTTTCTCATGATAGTAAAAAAAGACAAGCTTTAATTGACCTTACTGGTACAGATGCTCCAGAAAACTTTACAATTGAGGCAACATATGAAAAGAGTAAAATTCTTGGTTTTGTATTAGACTTATTAAACTCAAAAGACTCTTATAAGGATTTAGTAATAACTGGTTTAGATGAAAGTAATTTTGAGGTAGTATTTAATAATGATACTTTTAATAAAAAAATTGAAGTAAAAGCAATTAAAAATGAAAATGGAAAATATTGTTCTAATCAAATAAAAGAGGGATTATTGAAGGAAATAGATGAAAAGTAATGATTTGTATATATTTATTGCAATAATAGTATTTTCAATATTTTTAGGTAATTATATATTTGATGAGGAGTATAAACGTTATTCTGATTTAATAAATTTTTTATCAATAATGATAGGGTTTAAGATCGCTTCTCTTTCAATTTTATTTAATTCTCCTTTAAAAAAGACACTCTACGATAGAGGTAACTATTTGTATAAAACTGAATTACATAGATTGAAAGATTTTTATAAACATGCACTTTATTATGAAGTATTTTCTGTGTGTATACTATTTATTGATTTCCCTAATAAATATTTGATTATTATGCCAATAATTAGTGGGACAGTTTATTGTTTTTATAAGATAACTTCTGAATTATTGCGAATATTTACTTATCCTACAAATGACTGACATTGTAACCCAATAGCAACCCAACCCCATTATAATTTCATTACGCCCTACGAAGCGTATGAGATTTAACAATTTCTAAAACAATTTTGTCATTAAGCCTTATAATGATTCCTCTCCCCCTGATTTGCGTTATTGTTATAAGGCTGTTTTAAGTTTAAATTAAGTAAAATATCACACTTTTTTAGAAAACACTCAACGTTTCTCTAGAATGGTAGTATCGTTTTGATTATGGCACTTGTCATATGTCATGGCGTCATTGGGACGTAACGAGAAGCCTGAGCCGCTTAAAAGCTCAAACCAAGAAATAGAGAATCTATAAGATTCACACATTGTTATAAGACTCTCTATAAATTAAAAAAAGGGAAAATATGCCTACTATAAATCAGCTTGTTAGAAAAGAGCGAAAAAAGGTGATTAAAAAGTCTAAATCACCAGCATTAAAAGATTGTCCACAAAGAAGAGGAGTATGTACAAGAGTATATACTACAACTCCTAAAAAACCTAACTCGGCTTTAAGAAAAGTTGCTAAAGTTAGATTAACTACTGGATTTGAGGTTATCTCATATATCGGTGGAGAGGGTCATAACCTTCAAGAGCACTCAATCGTGCTAGTAAGAGGGGGAAGAGTTAAGGATTTACCTGGGGTTAAGTATCACATCGTAAGAGGTGCTTTAGATACTGCTGGTGTTGCAAACAGAACTGTTGCAAGATCTAAATATGGTACAAAAAGACCTAAAAAAAAGTAGAGGGATAGAAAATGAGAAGAAGAAAAGCTCCTGTTAGAGAGATAATGGCAGATCCAATCTACAATAGTAAAGTGATCACAAAATTTATTAACACAGTTATGCTAGATGGTAAAAAATCTACTGCAGAAAAAATTATGTATGGTGCAATTGCAAACCTTGATGGTAGAGGAGAAGATAAAGGAATTGATCTTTTCGAAAAAGCAATTGAAAATGTTAAACCTCTTATTGAAGTAAAATCAAGAAGAGTTGGTGGGGCTACATACCAAGTTCCAGTTGAAGTTAGAGCTGTTAGAAGACAAACTTTAGCTTTAAGATGGTTAGTAGACGCTGCTAGAAAAAGAAATGAAAGAACTATGGTAGAGAGATTAGCTAACGAATTATTCGAAGCAGCTAATGAAAGAGGTGCATCATTCAAGAAAAAAGAAGATATGCACAGAATGGCTGAAGCAAATAAAGCATTTGCTCACTATAGATGGTAAGAATAGGAAACTAATATTATGGCAAGAAAAACACCACTTTCAAGAGTTAGAAATATCGGTATTGCTGCGCACATTGATGCAGGTAAAACTACAACAACAGAAAGAATTCTGTTCTATACTGGTGTATCTCACAAAATCGGTGAGGTTCACGAGGGTGCTGCAACAATGGACTGGATGGAACAAGAGCAAGAGAGAGGTATTACAATTACTTCTGCTGCTACAACTTGTTTCTGGAAGCATCCAAAAACAGAAGAACAACTACAAATTAACATAATCGACACCCCAGGGCACGTTGACTTTACAATTGAAGTTGAGAGATCTATGAGAGTTCTAGATGGTGCTGTTGCTGTATTCTGTTCAGTTGGTGGGGTTCAACCACAATCTGAAACAGTTTGGAGACAAGCAAACAAATATAGAGTTCCAAGAATGATTTTTGTTAACAAAATGGATAGAACTGGTGCAGATTTTTACAATGTTGAAAAACAAGTAAAAGATAGATTAGCTGCAAATCCAGTACCTGTTCAATTACCAATTGGTGCAGAAGAGGCTTTCAAAGGGATTGTAGATTTAGTTCAAATGAAAGCTATCGTTTGGGATGAAGATGCAGCTATGGGTTCTCACTACCACGTAGAAGAGATTCCAGCAGATATGGAAGATAAAGCAGCAGAATATAGAGAAATGATGGTTGAAGCTGCAGCTGAATCTTCTGAAGAGTTAATGGAAAAATATCTTGAAGAGGGTGATTTAACTGAGGATGAAATTATTGCAGGTTTAAAAGCTAGATGTTTAGCTATGGAGATTACTCCAATGACTTGTGGTACTGCATTCAAAAACAAAGGTGTTCAAACACTACTTGATGCTGTTGCACTATATTTACCAGCTCCAACAGAAGTTGCTGACATTAGAGGTGAAACTCAAGATGGTGATCCTGTAGTTGTTAAATCTGCTGATGAAGGTGAAGTAGCGGCATTAGCATTTAAAATTATGACTGACCCATTTGTTGGACAGTTAACATTTACAAGAGTTTATAGAGGGGTTTTAGAATCTGGAACTTACGTATTAAACTCTACAAAAATGAAAAAAGAGAGAATCGGAAGACTTCTTAAAATGCACGCTAACAACAGAGAAGAGATTAAAGAGCTTTATGCTGGTGAAATCGGAGCTGTTGTTGGTCTTAAATCTACAATTACTGGGGATACTTTAGCATCTGAGAAAGATCCAGTTATTTTAGAAAGAATGGATTTCCCGGATCCAGTTATCTCTGTTGCAGTTGAGCCAAAAACAAAAGCTGACCAAGAGAAAATGGGTATCGCATTAGGTAAACTTGCTGAAGAAGATCCATCATTTAGAGTTGCTACAGATGAAGAGTCTGGACAAACTATTATCTCAGGAATGGGTGAGTTACACCTTGAAATTCTAGTTGATAGAATGAAAAGAGAGTTCAAAGTTGAAGCAGAAGTTGGTGCTCCACAAGTTGCATACAGAGAAACAATTAAAAATGCTGTTAGCCAAGAGTACAAATATGCAAAACAATCTGGTGGTAAAGGTCAATACGGTCACGTATTCTTAAAAATTAATCCACTACCATCTGGAAGTGAACCTAACTATAAATTCAACAATGATATTAAAGGTGGGGTTGTACCAAAAGAGTATATTCCTGCAGTTGATAAAGGTTGTCAAGAAGCAATGGCTGGTGGTATCTTAGCTGGTTATCCAATGGTTGATATCGAAGTTACACTTTATGATGGTTCTTACCACGACGTTGACTCATCTGAGATGGCGTTTAAACTTGCTGCTTCTATGGGTTTCAAACAAGCTTGTAGATCTGCTGCTGCTGGTGCGGTAATTCTTGAACCAATTATGAAAGTTGAAATTGAGACTCCTGAAGATTACATGGGAGACGTTATTGGGGATTGTAACAAAAGAAGAGGACAAGTTCAATCTATGGATGACAGAGCTGGTGTTAAACTAGTTACTGCAATGATTCCATTATCTGAAATGTTTGGTTACTCTACAGACCTTAGATCTATGTCTCAAGGTAGAGCAACTTACTCTATGCTTTTTGATGCATACCAAGAAGTTCCAAAAAATGTTTCTGAAGAGATCATTAAAAAGAGAAATGGTTAATAATTAAAGCTTTAAGCTTTTATAACCAACTCAAAATAGAGGGGATATGTTTTATACATATCCCCTTTTTTATTAGTTTGATAAAAAAGCACTTATTGTAAATATAAAGAGAGTATCTTAAAGTTTTTTGACTCTTTTTGAAACTTTAAAGGTATCACTAGATAAAATTGAGATTCTAAATAAGAGTTAAATAATAAGTTTATACAAATTAAGATTGAAGTAGAGTAGGAAAAATATTGAAAGTTACTAAAAGTGATGAAAAACTTAAAGCTGTTAAAAAAGCAGGGGTAGTTTTAAAACCAAACTCATCAGATATGATTGATGATTTTCTAGAGATAAAAAAACATTTTATAAATCATGGCATTGATACTATATTAGAAAAGAACTCTGCAAAAATGTTAGGATTTGAAAAGGGTTTACCTCTAAAAGAGCTTTGCAAGGAAGTTGATTTTTTAGTCTCAATTGGTGGAGATGGAACTCTGCTTTCAGTTGTAAGAAACTCTTTTGAATTTAATCTGCCAGTTCTAGGTATTCATATGGGAACATTAGGTTTTTTAACAGATGTTCTTTTTGAAGAGGTTGATACTTTTTTAACAGATTTAAAAATTGGTAATTATAAGATTGATAATAGAATGATGGTTGAGTGCCATGTGGATAATAGATGTTTTGTGGCTTTTAACGACATTGTTATCTCAAGAAGAACAGTCTCTTCAATGATAAAAATAAAAGCAAAAATCAATGGAATCTCTTTTAATTCATACCATGGAGATGGAGTAATTATTTCAACTCCTACAGGTTCAACAGCATATAATCTATCAGTTGGAGGACCTATTGTTTATCCTTTAACGGATGCTTTTATTATAACTCCTGTTGCTTCTCACTCTTTAACTCAAAGAGCTCTTGTTATGCCTGCAGATATTGAAATTGAGTTTAAAATAAAAGATTCACAAGGTGCTGTTCTTTTAATAGATGGGCAAGATACTTATGAAGTTGCAGATAATACTGTTATCAAAGTTAATATAGCAAATAAAAAAGCTAAACTTATTCATAGAACAAAAAGAAACTTTTTTGAAGTTTTAAATGATAAATTAGGTTGGGGAAATTAATTGATAAATAGAATATATTTAAAAGATTTTTTGTCATTTCAAGAGGTTGACTTGGAATTAGACAAAGGTTTAGTGGTTTTTACAGGACCTTCAGGTGCAGGTAAATCTGTTTTAATGCAATCTATTTTATCTCTTTTTGCAATAACTGAACCTAAAGCAGATTTGGGAGAGGTGACCTTATCTAATTTGGATATTGAAGATGAAGCTTATGATATTCAAGCAGGTGATGAGATTATAATTAAAGAGATAAAAAAAGATAAAGTAAGATACTTTTTAAATGCCCAATCAATCTCAAAGAAAAATCTTAATGACTTCTCAAAAAGTTTAGTAAAACATCTTCATCTAAAAGATACAACAGATTTTGATTCTTCAAAACTTATAAACTTTCTAGATAGACTTTGCAGTAAAGAGAAGGTTGAATTTAAAACTCTAAAAGAGAGCTTTGATGAAAATATCAAAACTCTTTTTAGTATGCAAAAAGAGCTAAACAAAATAAAAGAGGATGAATCAAAGCTTGAAGATTTAAAAGAGTATGCAAAGTTTGAGATAGAAAAAATTGCTTCTGTTGATCCCCAAATTGGAGAGTATGAAGAGTTAAGTGAAGTAAAAAAGAGACTCTCTAAAAAAGAGAAAATCCAAGAGGCAATTGAAAAATCAAATGCAATTTTTAACTACAGCTCTTTCGTTAATGAAACTTTGAATCTTTTAGATGAAGATAGCAGTTTCTTTGATGAAGCAATAAATGAGTTGAATAATATCTATGAAAAATTTAATGACTCTTTATATGAGTTAGAGGATCTTGATATAGAGAGTGTTTTAGATAGAATAGAAAAACTCTCATCTTTGCAAAAAAGATTTGGTTCAATAAAAGAGGCTTTAGAGTATAAAGAACAAAAACAAAAAGAGTTGGACTCTTATGAAAACATCTCTTTTGAAAAAGCTATATTAGAAAAAAATATAAAAAAACTATCAAATGAAGTTGAAGAGCAAGCTAATAAAATTAGTCAATATAGAAAAGAGTTCAGTACTCTTTTAGAAGAGAAAATCAATCACTATTTAGAGTATTTGTATCTTTCAAATGCAAAAATACTTTTAGTAAAAAAAGAGCTTGATACAAGTGGAATAGATGAAGTTGTTTTTGAATTAAATAAAGTTAACCTTGATACGATTAGTAGTGGGGAATTTAATAGACTTAGACTTGCCCTTTTAACTGCTATTAGTGAATATGATATTATTGGAAATGGAATTCTTTTTTTAGATGAGATTGATGCGAACTTAAGTGGAAAAGAGAGCTCAGCAATTGCAAAAGTTTTAACAAAACTTGCCAAAAACTATCAAATTTTTGCAATCTCACATCAACCCCAACTAACTTCTGCTGCAAATATTCACTTTTTAGTGGATAAAAAAGATGGAATCTCAACTGTAAAAAAACTTGATAAAGAGTCAAGAATCAATGAAATTGCAAGAATGATTAGTGGTGAAAATATTACAGAAGACGCTCACAATTTTGCAAAAAATCTATTAGAATAAAGAGGAGTCTAATTTTTTTTAGACCTCTTTGTTTTTTTTGTTTAAAAACAACTTTTTATGGCAATAAATAATTACCAAATAGCACCTAAAATAGCATTATCGTAGCAATTAATAAGTTTCTTTTATCTTTTCTTGACATAGAGATTTTTACACTATATAATATATATAAATCAATGGGTTAAGGGATAATCAATGTTTAAAAATCTATCAATTAAATCAAAAGTTCTAATCATATCTTTGATTGCTATTGTTATTGTTTCAATTTCAATATCTTTTGAATCTATATACTCTATAAACAAACTTTCAAAAGAGAAGATTGAAAAATTTAAAGAGGAGTCATACTCTAATAAAGAAAAAGAGTTAGAAAACTATGTCTCACTAGCACTTAAAACTGTTGAATCTTATTATTCAAGAACGGCAATAGATAAAATTAAAGTTGAAGTTCAAGAGGATTTAAAAGCACAAGCAAAATTTCTATTCTCAATTTTAGACTATGAGTACAATAAATATAAAGATACTCTAAGTACAAATGAGCTTAAAGCAAGACTTATTGAGATTATTGATGGAACAAGATATGGTGAAACGGGATATTTCTGGGTAAATGATTTAGATGCAAATATTGTTGTACATCCAATAAAACCACAGTTAAATGGGAAAGACCTATCAGAGTTTAAAGACAAAGGTGGAAAAAGAATCTTTGTTGAATTTGCAAATGTAGCAAAAAAAGATGGTGAGGGTTTTGTTGATTATGTTTGGCCAAAACCTGGTTTTGAAGAGCCACAACCAAAAGTTTCATTTGTAAAACTTTTTAAACCCTATGGATGGGTTATTGGAACAGGAGAATATGTATCAGATGTATCTGCAAGTTTAAAAGCTGAAGCCTTGAAATCTATCTCTGCAATGAGATATGGTCAAAATGGTTACTTTTGGATAAATGATTCCCACCCAAAAATGGTAATGCATCCAATAAAACCTTCTCTTGATGGGAAAGATCTTTCTAAATCAAAAGATCCCGCTGGTAAGTTTTTATTTAATGAAATGGTAGAGGTTTCAAAAACTAAAAACAAAGGTGGATTAGTTAAATATTTATGGGAAAAACCAGGGAAAGAGGAGCCTCAGAAAAAATTTTCATATGTAAAAAAATTTGAACCTTGGGATTGGATTATTGGGACAGGAGCATATGTTGATGATATAGAAGAGAATATTATTAAGATGGAAGCTGAAACTAATAATGATATAAAAGAAGTTGTAATATTTACCCTTGTTTATACATTTATTTCCGTTTTGGTTGTTTTAGCATTATTTTCATTTTTGATTAAAAGAGCAATTGTAAAACCTTTGGATGATCTAAATAGGGCTATTATAAAAGTTACTTCTGATGATTCATCAAGTAGTAGTCAAATTGAGAAAAAATCAAATGATGAGATAGGAAAAGTAGTTGATAGCTTTAATGCTTATATTAATAAACTCCAAGATGGTTTTAAAGAGGATGCAAAAGTAATTGAAGAGGTAGAAAATGTAATTCAAAAGGTAAATAATGGTTTTTATGTTTATAAGGTAGAAAAAGAATCATCTAATCCTTCGGTAAAACAGCTTAGAAACTCTATTAATGCAATGATTGAAGGGACAAATCAAAAATTAGAAGAGATAAATAGAATCCTAATTGAGTATGGTAATTCAAATTTTGATTATAAATCAGATGCAAATAATCATAAAAATTCAAATGGTATAATTGGTTCAATCTATACAAGTACAAGACTTCTTGGTGGAACAATCTCTGAATTTTTAGCAATGATTACTACAACTGGAGAAAAACTTGATGGTGATACAGCAGTATTGTCCTCTTCATCAACAAAACTTTCTACTTCTGCAAATGAACAAGCGGCAAGTTTAGAAGAGACAGCGGCTGCTGTTGAAGAGATAACTTCTATTATTAAAACAAGTAATGAAAAAGTAAATAGAATGTCTGTTTTAGCTAATGATTTAAGTAATTCAGCCCAAGAGGGTGAATCATTAGCCTCTAAAACTACACAAGCTATGGATGATATCGATAAACAAGTAAATGCAATTAATGAAGCAATTACTGTTATTGATCAAATTGCATTCCAAACAAATATTCTTTCACTTAATGCTGCTGTTGAGGCTGCAACTGCTGGGGAAGCTGGAAAAGGTTTTGCAGTTGTTGCACAAGAGGTAAGAAACCTTGCAAGCAGAAGTGCAGATGCAGCAAAAGAGATAAAAGAACTTGTTGAGAGTGCTACAATTAAGGCCAATGAAGGTAAACAAATAGCAGATAATATGATAAGTGGTTATGGCTCATTAAATAATAAAGTTAATGAAACTATAGAGCTAATTGCTGATGTAACAACAGCAAGTAAAGAGCAAGAGAGTGGAATTATCCAAATTAATGATGCTGTTAACTCTTTAGATAGAGCAACGCAAGTAAATGCCTCATCTGCAACACAAATTAGCAATTTAGCTAATGAGGTATCAAAATTATCAACTAACCTTTTAGATATAGCAGATAGAGCAGTATTTAATAAAAATAAGAAAAAAGAGATTTGTGATATTGATTTAGTATTTAAAATATGTGAGTTAAAAAATGACCATATAATTTTCAAAAATACTAATTTTGCTAAGGTTGGAACTTTTGAAACTTGGAGTGTAAATTCAGCTACAAATTGTAATTTTGGAAAATGGATTTTAGAACAAGAGAAAGAGAATTGTGATTTCACTAAAGTTACAATTTGGAAAGAGATGAAAGAGTACCATGAAAAGGTTCATAATAGTGTTGAAGAATATGTTAATTTAAATGCAAAAAAAGCACCTAATAATGAACTTGAAAAAGTTTCAAGGGATTTAGAAACTTATACAGCAAAACTATTTGATATTATGGATATGATAAAAGTTGAAAGATGTAAAAATATCTCTAATGATGAGACAAAAATTAATGAGAGCTCTAAAAATGAGAGTAAAAAAGTAGAAGTTCCTCCTATTTCTGTACCAAAAAAAGAGGAAAAACCTACAAAAACGAAAAGTGAACCAAAACAAGTAGTTGCAAACAAGCATGACGATGATGAGTGGGAAAGCTTTTAAAAGCTTTCTTACTTAAACTAAACTTTTCTTAATAAAAATCAATTAAATAATTACAAAATCTTTTTTATAAAAAAATTTGATATAATTGCCCTTTTAAAGGAATATAATGGATAATAAAAAAGTTGAATTACTCTCACCAGCAGGAAACCTAGAAAAATTGAAAATTGCTTTTAAATATGGTGCAGATGCTGTATATGGTGGAGTTAGTCATTTTAGCTTAAGAATAAGAAGTGGAAAAGAGTTTACTTATGAGACATTTAAAGAGGGGATTGATTATGCTCACTCTTTAGGCAAAAAAGTTTATGCTACTATCAATGGATTCCCTTTTAACTCTCAAATAGATTTACTAAAAAAACACATAGTTGAGATGGCAAAATTAGAACCAGATGCTTTGATTGTAGCAGCACCTGGTGTTGTAAGACTTTGTAGAGAACTTGCTCCAAATATACCAATACACCTCTCAACCCAAGCAAATGTGATGAACTACCTAGATGCCCAAGTATATTATGATATGGGTGTTAGAAGGATTATTGCAGCTAGAGAAATATCTTTAAAAGATGTGCAAGAGATAAAAAAATATCTTCCAGATATGGAGATAGAGATTTTTGTACATGGTTCTATGTGTTTTGCTTATAGTGGAAGATGTTTAGTTAGTGCAGTTCAAATGGGAAGAGTTCCAAATAGAGGATCTTGTGCAAATGATTGTAGATTTCAATACACCCTTTATGCCGCAAATGAGGATCATAGTACCCTTTTTAGACTTGAAGAGGAACCAGGAGTTGGAACATATATTTTTAATGCTAAAGATATGAATCTGGCTTCTCACTTAGATGAGATATTAAAAAGTGGTGCTGTTGATTCAGTAAAAATTGAAGGAAGAACAAAATCTCCATACTACGCGGCAGTTACAGCTTATGCATACAGAGAAGCAATAGATGATTTCTATGCAAATAGTTTTAATGCACAAAAATATCAAACAGAGTTAAATACAACTAAAAACAGAGGTTTTACAGATGCATATTTGATTCATAGACCTTTTGAAAAAAATGATACACAAAATCATGAATATGCTTTAAGTAAAGGTAGTTTTGAAGTAAGCGGACTTGTAACAGAGGATGAAGAACATTTCTATTGTAAATATAAAACCTATCCAAATGAAGAGATAGAGATTTTTGCTCCTTTAAATTCTAAGATTGAAGAAGTAGATAATGAGATAGGAAAAATCTACAAAAAAGAGAATGGCAAGTTTTATATAAATTTTAAAAAGATTTTAACTGAGACAAATAAAGAGTTAGAATCTGTTCATAGTGGAAATACAAATAAAATAAAACTTCCAGGTAAACTTCCATATCTTACAATGTTTAGAGTAGAAAATGAAGAAGAGCTTGAAAATGGTGGTTGTAGTAATTAATGGTTGTATTTAGGGTTACTGAGAATTTAAATATAAAAACAACTGATGGTTCGCTTATTAAATACATCAAGTTAAAAAATCCTGCAAATTTTCTTAATGAAGGTCTTTATATTACTACTTTAGAGGATTTTGAATCTCTAAAAGAAGTTTTTACAAATGTAGGAAGAAAGTATAAAGCAAAAGTAATTGATGAGACAAGAGTTAGAGATTTGGGTCAATTCCCTTTAGAACTTGGAATATCAAATTTAAACGAGTATACAATTACAAACACTCTTGAATACAAATTAAAAAAAGAGACTCTAATAGAGACTAATGAAGAGCTTCAATCTTTGTTTTTAGATGAAAATAGTGTTGATCTATTAAAACAAGTTGATAGAGTCTCAAAACAAGATATCTCTTTGGTTATTCTTGGAAGTTTAGGTTTAAGTGTCTCTGAAATGATATGTGCATGTAGTGCTCTTAGAATTTTATACACAACTTTAAAAAAACAGTTTAAAAATGTAAAAATTGATATATATATAAATGCTTCTGAAAATAAGTATTTCACTAGAGATAAAGCAATTTTTTCAAATCAAACTTTTATTAATAAAGTTTCAGGTCTTTCAATTGATGTAAAGAGTTTGTGTGAGTATGATTTTTTTATTGATGCAAGTTCTGTTACAAGAAGAAGTTATTATGAAGTGTTCCCACATATTGATGCATGGCTTTATAAATTTGGAATTGACTATAAAAAAATACCAGATGAAGAGAAATACAATACAATAAATTTTAGTATGTATAGACCAAAAGATAGTCTAAAAGAGAAACTTGATAGATTAAAACAAAATGGCAAAATTATTCTTTTTCATCCTTTCTCTGCAAATATAAATAAATCAATACCAAAAGAGAAGGCAGTCTCTTTATTAAAAGAGTTAATAGATGAAATGCCTGAATATAACTTTGTCTCAGTAATTAAAATTGATATAAAAAGTGAACTTGATAGATTTACAGATTTATCGGGATTCTCTCAAACATTTTTGGACTACTCTTACATTGTTTCAAATGCTAGTAAAGTTATAACTGTAAATACTGCAACCTATCATATTGCTGAAGCATTTTTTATTCCTACTGTTGTAATTTTCACAGATAATCAAAAAAGAGAGACTCCACATATTTACTCTAATTCAAAAGCAATTTATATTAAAGATATGTCAAGAAAATTTAGTAAACTTGTCTTTAAAAATGATCTTTTAACCCTCTATAAATTTGAAGGTTGGAACAGATTAAAAGCCTCTGAGATTATAAAACTGTTAGAAAAATTTTGATATAATATCTACCATTTTTAAAATAAGGGATAATGTATGAATTTTGTATCAATTATTATGGGAAGTAAATCAGACTATGAAATTATGAAAAATTGTGCTGAAACATTAGAAAAATTTGATGTAAAGTACGAAATGATTGTCTCTTCAGCTCATAGAAGTCCAGAAAGAACTAAAAATTATGTAAAAGAGGCCGAAGAGAAAGGTGCAGTTGCATTTATTGCTGCTGCTGGAATGGCTGCTCACCTTGCTGGTGCACTTGCTGCAACTACAACAAAACCAGTAATTGGAGTTCCAATGAAAGGTGGGGCAATGGATGGTATGGATGCTATGCTTTCAACTGTTCAAATGCCTTCAGGTATGCCTGTAGCAACTGTTGCTTTAGGTAAAGCTGGTGCAGTTAATGCTGCATATCTTGCAATGCAAATTTTAGCTATAACTGATAAAGAGTTAGCAGTAAAATTAAAAGAAGATAGATTAGTTAAATCAAAAGCTGTTGAGACTGACTCAGCAACAATTGAAGTAAGACTATAATGAAGCAAGTTGCACTATTTACTCTTCCAAAATGTAAATGGTGCGACGAGGCTAAAGCATACTTTAAAGCAAAAAAGATTCGATACAATTTAGTTGATCTTTCCACAAATAAAAAAGCTTTAAATGACTGCAAAAAACATGGTTGCAGTGGTGCCCCTGTAGTTTTAATAGAGAATCAGTGGATTTGTGGTTTTGACAAAGAAAAAATAAATAAAGCATTAGGAATTAGATAAGATGGTAACATTTTCGGAAGTTCTATTAAAATTACAACAGTTTTGGGCGGAGCAAGGGTGTAATATTGTTCAACCCTATGATATACCTGCAGGTGCTGGAACTTTCCACCCAGCAACACTTTTAAGAAGTTTGGATTCAACTCCTTGGTCTACAGCATATGTTGCTCCAAGTAGAAGACCAACAGATGGAAGATATGGAGAGAATCCAAACAGACTTGGAGCTTATTATCAGTTTCAAGTTTTGATTAAACCAAGCCCAGACAATATTCAAGATTTATACCTAAAATCTTTAGAGTTTTTAGGACTTGATTTAAGTAAACATGATATTAGATTTGTAGAAGATAACTGGGAATCACCAACATTAGGAGCTTGGGGACTTGGATGGGAAGTTTGGCTTGATGGTATGGAAGTTACTCAATTCACATATTTTCAACAAGTAGGGGGTCTTGCTTGTGATCCAGTAGCAGTTGAGATTACTTATGGAACAGAAAGACTTGCAATGTACTTACAAGGTGTTGATTCTGTATATGACATTATCTGGAATGAAAACTGTTATGGAAAAACTACCTATGGGGATGTTCACAAAGAGAGTGAATATGAGTTCTCTACATACAACTTTGAAGTAGCAAATACAGATATGCTATTTAGACATTTTGATGATGCCTTTAATGAGTGCAAAGTTTGTTTAGAAAAAGAACTTCCTCTTCCAGCGTATGATCAATGTATGTTAGCTTCACATGCTTTTAATACTTTAGATGCAAGAAAAGCTATCTCTGTTACAGAGAGACAAAACTATATTCTAAAGGTGCGAGAACTAGCACAAGGTTGTGCAGTTTTATATAAAAATCAAGAAGAAGATAGATTAAAAAGAGTAGGTAGAAAATAGTCTATGAAATTAAAAGAGATTTATCATTTTTTAAATGAATTGTCACCCTTTGAACTACAAGAAAAATGGGATAATTCAGGTCTTCTTGTGGGTAATTTTGAAGATGAAATAGAAAAAGTTTATATCTCAATTGATTTAGATGAAGAGATTTTAGAATCAATGGATGAAAACTCTTTAGTGATTACCCATCATCCTTTGATTTTTTCACCATTAAGAAGAGTTAACTATGATACTTATAGTTCAAAGCTTCTAAAAATTTTGATTCAAAAAAATATAGCACTTATCTCTATGCATACAAATATTGATAAAACTCACTTAAATAGATTTGTTGCCAAAGAGATTTTAGGGCTTGATTTAATAGAAAGTGATGAATATATTTGTTATGCCAATGTAGATGAAGAGTTTGACTCTTTTGCAACAAAAATAGCAAGAAGTTTGGGCTTGGAGTATTTAAAATATGTTAAGTGCAACCAAAGAGTTAAAAAAGTTGCACTTGTAACTGGTGCTGGTATGTCTTTAATAGATGAAGTTAATGCGGATTGTTTTTTAACAGGTGATATAAAATATCATGATGCAATGGAAGCAAAAGCAAGAGGGATATCTCTAATTGACATAAGACATTATGAAAGTGAAAAGCATTTTAGCCCCTTATTAGAGGGACTATTAGAAGAATATTTGAAAAAAAATAAATTAAAAGCTATAATTACAGCTTCAAAAAATCCATTTAAGTTTTGTATACAAGGAGAAACGGTTGAATAAATATTTACAAGATCTAATAAAACTGTCTAAATATGATGGTGTTATTAGTATGTTTGAACCAAAAATTGAGAATGAAAAAGCTAAGCTATCAACATTTGTTGAGGTTGCAGAGTCAATTAAGTCAAAAATAAATGAGACTTATGCACAAATTGATGATGTTAAATCAAAAAGAACAAAAAATAATATTCACTTAGCTGAATTAAAATCAAAGTTAGATGACATCTCAAGAAAAAACAATGAAGTAACGAATGAAAAAGAGTTAAAAGCTTTACAACTTGAAGAAGAGATTGCAAAAGAACAAATCTCATTTGCAAATGAAGAGATAGAGAGACTTGATTCTATTGCAGTTGCAAAAGAAGAGGAATTAAAAGAGCTTCAAAGTAGATTGACTGAAGAAGAAGAGTCAATAAAAGAGATTCAAATTGCTGTTGATAATGCAATTGAAGAGATTAACCAAGAGAGAAATGTTGTTTCTCAACAAAGAGCTGAATTATTAGAAGAGTTTGATAAAAAAATCTTAACTTTCTATCAAAAAATTAGAAGATGGGCTAAAGATAGCGCTGTTGTTCCTGTTAAAAACCAAGCATGTTATGGATGCTTTATGAAAATAAATGACAAAACTTATTCTGAAGTAATAAAATCTGAAGAGATTATCAACTGTCCTCACTGTGGAAGAATTTTATATAAAGAAGATGAATCAACTGAAGAGGCTTAATATTGAGCTTCTTTAGTGTGGTTTATTATATATTAGCTTCTTTAGCATATTTATTAATATTTCCATATTTACTATTTAAACTAAGAAATCCAAAATATAAAGTTGCAATACCCTCGAAATTTTTTTTAAAAGAGAATCCCTCTTTTAAAGAAGAGGGTATTTGGTTTCATACTTGTTCAATGGGAGAGACCAAAGCAATAAAACCTTTAGTTGATGAGTTTAAAAATAATTTCCCAATAAATATTTCAGTAATTACAAATACTGGATTTCAAGAGGCTAAAAAACTAACTACTAATGTTAGGTATCTTCCTTTTGAGATTTTTTTACCCTTTTGGATTAAAAAACAGAAGGTATTAGTTGTAATGGAAGCGGAGCTTTGGTATATGCTTTTTTTGTGTGCAAAAAAAAGAGGTGCAAAAACCTATTTGATAAATGCAAGAATCTCTGATAAATCTTATGCTTCATATAAAAAGTTCTCTTTTTTTTATAAGAAAATTTTTAAAAATATTGATAAAATTTTTGCCCAAACTCAAATTGATAAAAAAAGACTTTTAGAGCTTGGAGCAAAAGAAGTAGAAGTAATTGGAAATATTAAACTAGCGCAACTTCCGATAGTTACAAAAGAGCTAAAAAGAGTTGATGAAGTATTAATTACAGCTGGAAGTACCCATGAAAATGAAGAGAAGCTAATATTAGAGAGTTATAAAAAAGAGTTTGGGAAATTAGTAATTGTTCCAAGACACCCAGAGAGATTTGAAAAAGTAAATCTACTAATAGAAGAGTATATTAAAGATAAAAATCTTACATATCATAGATTTTCTTCAAATGAGAGTTTTGATTCTGATATAATATTAGTTGATAAATTAGGTGAGTTAAATAATATCTATGCAATTTCAGATGTGGTTATCTTAGGTGGTGCCTTTGAAAATATTGGTGGTCACAATCCAATCGAACCAGCTTATTTTGGTTGCAAGTTAATTAGTGGTAAAAATATATTTAATCAAAAATCACTCTTTGAGTGTGTGAATAATTATATATTAATTGAGAATGAAGAGTTAAGAAGTACCCTTGAAAATCTTCAAAATCTAAAGGGTGCAAAATTAGTACAAAAGGGTGATATTAACCCTATTATTGAAGAATTAAAAGGTTTATAAATGGCTGAATATGATAAAGCTTACAAAGTTTTAGCAAAACAAGAGGGGATCTCTAACTCAAAAGCAAAAGAGTTAATAGATAAAGGGCTTGTAAGGGCTCATGGTAAAAAAGTTATGATTGCAAGGGGTGAAATACCTGCTGATACAAAGTTTAGCGTAAAAGAGATGGCAAAGATAAAAGTTATATTTCAAGATGATGATATTTTAGCTTTAGATAAACCTTGCTTTATGACAAGTGATGAAGTAGCACAAAAATATCCAAAATATATTATGCTAAATAGACTTGACAAAGAGACAAGTGGTGTTATGCTTTTTGCAAAAAATGAAGAGTTTCAAAAAAAGGCTATTAAAGAGTTTAAAGATAATAGAGTCTATAAAGAGTATGTTGCAATTGTTGATGGGAAAGTAATAGAGACTATTGAGATTGATAAACCTATTTTAACTACAAAAGATAGAGGAATGGCAAAATCAAAGGTAGATAGTAAGGGAAAAAGTGCCAAATCAACTATTTATCCAATGCTTGTAGAGGGTAATAAATCTAAAGTAAAAGTTGTGATTGATACTGGACGAACCCATCAAATTAGAGTGCATTTAAGTAATGCTGGATTTCCTATTATTGGTGATGCAATGTATGGAAAAGTTGCTTCAAACATAAATAGAGTACTTCTTCACTCAAAAGTTACCAAAATATTTGATTACACATTTGAATCTCCTGAGCCAAAAGAGTTCAAAGTGTATGATTTTAACTAACCTTAAGCTTCCTGAAAATTAGAGTGCCCATTTCTAGGCACTCTTAAAATTGAAATAATTAAATTAACCTTAAACAACTACGTATTTAAACTTATTTAAAGGATAGTATAGATAAAATCCACAAAAAATAAGTTGGAGTTAGTTTTGTTTGATTCAATAACCGGTTCAATAATAAATGCAGTAAATAAGATTAGACACAAGGATGATGTTGCCTCTTTAAGTAGAGCATTATCTGAATTAAAAAAATCACTACTTAAAGCAGATGTTCACCATAAAACAACAAAAGATTTAGTAGCTGCAATTGAATTAGAAACAAAAAGAAATGGTATTGGACAAGACTCATTTTTAAAAGCTCTTAGAGGTGAATTAACAAATATCTTAACTACAAATGGTAATCAAGGTTTTGTATTTTCAAGTACTCCTCCTACTGTAATATTAATGACTGGACTTCAAGGTTCAGGAAAAACAACAACAACTGGTAAATTAGCAAACTATTTAAAACTAAGAAAGAAAAAAGTATTAGTTGCCGCTGCCGATTTACAAAGATTAGCAGCAGTTGAACAGTTAAAACAAATAGCTGCTCAAATAGAAGTAGATATCTATTTTGATGATAATGAAAAAGATCCTATAAAAATTGCTCTTGGAGCAAAAGAGAAAGCAAAAAAAGAACTTTATGATGTTCTTTTAATAGATACAGCTGGACGTTTAGCAATTGATGAAGAGTTAATGGCACAATTAAGTGATGTTAAAAAAGCAGTTAATCCAAATGAGATTTTTTATGTGGCTGATTCATTAACTGGTCATGATGCTACGAAAACTGCAACTTCATTTAAAGAGCAAATAGGAATAGATGGAGTTATTTTATCAAAATATGATGGTGATACAAAAGGTGGAGTTGCAATCTCTATTGCTCATCAAGTAGGTGTTCCTTTAAGATTTATTGGTATTGGTGAAAAAATGCCAGATTTGGAAGTTTTTATTCCAGATAGAATTGTATCTAGACTTATGGGAGCAGGGGACATTGAAGGTCTTGCTGAAAAAACTGCTGCTGTTATTGATGAGAAAAAAGCAAAAGAGGTTACTAAAAAGATTAAAAAAGGTGAGTTTAATTTTAATGACTTTTTAGATCAACTATCAATGATGAGTAAACTAGGTTCAATGAAATCTATTATTGGAATGATCCCAGGTCTTTCACAAATGGCAGGACCTATAAAAGATATGGACTTTGAAAACTCTGATGATATAAAAAGAATCAAAGCTTTAATTGGTTCAATGACACCAAAAGAGAGAGAAGACCCAAATCTAATGAATCCTTCTAGAAAAAGAAGAATTGCAATAGGTTCAGGACTTAGTGAAGTTCAAATAAACAAAATATTAAAACAGTTTAAAAATGCTTCAAAAATGGCAAAAAAACTCTCGTCAAAGGGTGGAATGAAAGGGCTTCAAAGTATGATGAAGCAAATGCAAGCTCCGGGTGGCCCTGGCGGATTTAATCTACCAAGATAGGCCTTGTTTTTTAGTATTGAGTTGTAAACTTATTAGAGTTTAGAATTCAATACTAAATATAAAAAAGAAACATAAAAAAAGGAAAAGAATATGACAGTAATTAGATTAACAAGAATGGGAAGAAACAAAAAACCATTTTACAGAATCGTTGTAACAGACTCAAGAAAGAGAAGAGATTCAGGATGGATTGAATCAATTGGATACTTTAACCCAGTTACTGAGCCAAAAGTATTAAAAATTGATGAAGAGAGATATAACTATTGGTTAAGCGTTGGTGCAAAACCATCTGAAAAAGTTAAAAAATTAGCATCTAAGTAATTATAGTATAAAATAATAACATGATTACAAATTTTATAGAGAGTTATGCAAAACTTATAGTTAGTAAGCCTGAAGATGTTTCAATAACAACTAATATAATTGATGAAACATTTACAGAGATAACCATTAAAGCTGATAGTTCTGATATTGGGAAACTAATTGGTAAAAATGGTAACATGATTAATGCTTTAAAAACTATGGCAAATGGTTGCAAAGCAAAAGATGGTGTTTCTTACAAAATACAGGTTTTAGCAAACTAACTTTCGTTAATGAAAAACAGAGTATATGTTGGAAAATTAGGGAAAGCAGTTGGTCTAAAAGGTCACTTAAGACTTTTTATTGACTCTGATTTTCCTGAACAATTCAAAAAAGGTGCTATCTTTAGCACAAATAAAAAATTGACTTTAAAAGTCGAAGAGTATATCCCCTCAAGAGAGCTAATCAAATTTGAAAATTATGATGATTTAGAGACCTCTAAAAAGCTTACAAATCAAGAACTTTATGTATCACAAGAGGATAGCAAAAACAATTGTAATTTGGAAAAAAATGAGTACTTTTGGTTTGATATAATTGATTGTAAAATTATTGAGGATGAAAAAGTTCTAGGATATGTAAAAGATATCCATAGATATCCACTTGATGACTATCTTGAAGTTGTAACTGAAACAAAACTTGTAGATGAGTTAAAACTTCCTAAAACTTTTTTAATACCATACAAAAGAGATACTTATATATTAAGTGTTGATATTGATAAAAAGATAATTGAGACTAAAGATTGTTATGCAATATTAGAAAACTCGTAAGTCTTCTAATATTTACATCTTTTATTGTACTCTTCAGCAGTAAAATCTACCAAATAAGCATCTTTGTAACCATTTTCCATTAAATTAGAAAATACTTTTTCTCTCTCATTTTGTGAATCAAATGGCCCAAAATAGATTTCTATATTGTTTTTTGTATCTCTACATAGCGAGATGTTTTTATTATATTTTTCAATATCATCAAGATATGTCTTAAATAGTTCACCTTTTATAGTAGCTACATTAATAAAAGAGAGGAAGCTTTTTGTTACAATTTTTGTTGCTTCTTCTTTTGGCATTTGTTCTTGTGATACAAGTTGTTGCTCTTGTGTTTGTGCACTATTTTCATCAGTATTAGCATTATCTTCTTGTGGCGTTTGTGCTACATCTGTAGTTGGATTTTCGCTATTAGTATCTTCTTTTGCAGGTGCATTAACTGCAGGTTTATTTTCACTAGAAGTTCCATTTAAAATCTGATTTTTTTTCTCTTCTAGCTCTTTTTTTGCCTCTTCTTGTAGTTTCAAAAACTCTTCTTGTTGCTGTTTTATAGCAAGTTGTTGTTCCTCAAGAGCTTTTTTCTCTTCTTGTATTTTTGTGAGTTGGTTAGCAAGTTTTAGTTCTTCTTCTTTTTTCTTCTCTTCAATCTCTTTTTGCATCTCCTCCTCTTTTCTTTTTTTCTCTTCCTCTATTTTTTTCTCTTCTGCTTCTAGCTCTTCTTGGCTCATAATCTCTTTTTTTGTAAGCATATTGAGTTTTTTGTTAAGCTCTTTTTTGTTTATATCATTTTCATTAAATACAACTTCAGGTTCAACTTTTTTAATCTCTTTAACAACTTTTGTTTCTACAACAGGTTTTGGGTCAAAAAAACCAGAAAAATATAGTATGATTCCAATTAATAAAACAACAGACAATAAAGCGGCAATTGCAATTAAAACTTTAAATATTTTTGGTTGTTTTTTTTGAATTGGGAAATCTTCTTCATCAATACTATTATTTAAAGAGCCATCTTTATCTTCATTTTCAATAACATTTTCTTTATTAGCACTTTTGCTTTTTGAGTTTTCGTTAAGAACTGGTTCTAACTCATCATCAGATTCATCATTTTGATTTTTTCTTTTATCATCTCTAATTGAAAGTTTTGCTAATGCGTCCGCTTCATTAGTAGGTTCTTTAGATTCAGAATCTCCTGAGCCTACGATTTCATCTATTATCTCTTCATCACTCTTATTTTTCATTGTTATACTTCTCTCTTCTTTTTTCTTTTTGTTTCTCTAAGATTTTTTCTTTATTCTTTCTATAATACTCTTTTCTATACTCTTTTAATTCCTCTTTTCTTTTTTCTCTATAATTTTTGTCATATTCAAGTCTTTTATTTCTATTTGTTTTATAGTAGTTCTGTTTTTTTTCTTTATACTCTTCAATTTTAAGAAGAATTTGTTCTTTTCTATCATCTACATGGGCTTTTTGCTTTTTTGCAATAAGTTTAATATTTGCTGCAAAATTTTCATTATTAAGTTCTTGTGAGTAGTCAATCTCTTTATAATTTTTATATTTGGTATTACTATTTTTTTCTTTACTTTTTAAGTAATACTCTCTTTTTTTCTTTTTATGTTTTGCAAAATTTGTATCTCTAAGTTTTTTTAACTTTTCAAAATCTACAGACATGTTTAATATAAATTACTTAGTTTTTTAATTGGTTAACAATAGCTAACATATCATCAGCTGTTGAAATTGATTTAGAGTTTGCTTCATAAGCTCTTTGTGCAGTAATTAAATCAACCATTTCATTTACAAGTTTTACGTTAGAAAGCTCAATCATACCTTGAGAGATTGAACCAAATTGCTCTTCTGTAGCAACCCCTTCAATTGGGTCACCTGACGCATCACTTGAAAGATAAAGTGAATTACCAAGGGGAGTTAAACCTGCAGGATTAATAAAATCAACAAGTGTAATTTGTCCTAATTCTGTTATCTCACCAGTTTGAGGGTCCTCGGCACTAACTGTTCCATCATTAGCAATACTAACTTTAATTAGATTTTCAGGTATAGTTATTTGAGGTTCTAGTAAATATCCACTTCCATTTACTAAATTACCTTCATTATCTAATTTAAATGCTCCACCTCTAGTATATGCAATATCACCATTTGGCATTGTTATTTGAAAAAATCCATTTCCTTGAATTGCTAAGTCAAGGGTATTATTGGTTGTTTGAAGGTCACCTTCTTTAAAGTTTTTTTGAACTCCTGATGTTTTTACTCCAAGTCCAACATCAATACCTGTCGGATTCATGGTAGTTTCTGAGGTCAAGCCCGAAGTATAGTTTAAGCTTTCATACATTAAGTCTTGAAACTCTGCTCTGTCTTGCTTAAATCCTATAGTATTTACGTTTGCAATATTGTTTGAAGTTACATCAATTTGATTTTGCATCGCGTTCATTCCCGTTGCAGCTGTGTAAAGACCTCTAATCATGGTAATCCTTTTATTTTTGTAGCATTAAATAATTATATTTAAAGATTTTTTAAAGTTAGATAAATTGCTAATTAAAAAATAATTATATATTAAGTGTAAATTTAAAACATTTCTTATATAATAAAAAGATTTTGAATACAGTTTTGAAAAAAGGTAATGTTATGAAAATATTGATTGTTGATGATAGTTCTACAATGAGAAGAATTATTGGTAATGTTGTCATGCAATTAGGTTATACGAAAGAAGACTTCAATGAAGCCGAAGATGGTGTAAAAGCATGGAAATTATTGGAAGAGTCTCAATATGATATCATTTTAACAGACTGGAATATGCCTAATATGAATGGTTTAGAACTAGTCAAAAAAGTAAGAAGTGAAGGGAAACATCAAAAAACTCCTATAATCATGATTACTACTGAAGGTGGGAAAAATGAGGTAATTACTGCATTAAAAGCTGGAGTTAATAACTATATAGTTAAACCATTTAATGCAGAAGTGTTAAAAGAGAAACTAGACGGAGTTTTGAAATAGTTTAAAATATCAATTAAGGTGTAGATTATGAGTATGAGTCAAGAAGAGATTGAGTCTTTGATGAATGGTTTGGAGTTTAAAGATGATGAGGCAAGCTCTGAACCAGAAGAAGAGAAGGCAGAGTCTCAGGACAATATGTCTGAAGATGATATTAATGCATTGATAGCACAAACTGGCGATTTATCTAAAGAAGAAGCCAAAAGTGCAGAAGAAGATGAATCAGTTGATGATATTTTAAATAGTCTTGAAAATGTTGAAGTCTCTGAAGAGTCTAATGATGAAACGAATATAGATGACATTATTAAAGAGTTAGAAGCTAGTGGTTCTAATGAAGAGGAAAATAAAGTTGTAGAAGAGGAAAAAGAACCTACAATAGAAGAGACTATTGCTGCTTCAAATGAACAAATTTCTACAGATAATATAGATGAACTTCTCTCTTCAATTGATGGTATAACAGAAGAGGAAGAAGTTAAACCAAAAGAGAATAAAGAGGAATCTCATAAAGATGATTTAGATCATAAAATAAATAGTGGTGTTTTTCCTTTTCCTGTTGAAGAGGACACTAAAGTTGTTAGTCAATTAAGTGCTGTTGCAACTGATTCTGAAGAAAAAGCTAGTAAAATTTTTGATGTTTTAAGTAATATCTTAGATTATAACAATGCAATTCAAAAAGATATTAAAGCCTTAAGTAACTTTAGTGAAAAACAGATAAATATGCTCTCTTCTTTAAATCAAAAATTTCCTAATATAGAATCTTTTAAACAAAATTTAGAGTTTGCAAAACAGATGAGTGAACATATAAGTGATGCAAATGAAAAGTTAAATAGTGGAAATACTGAGATTTTTCAGGCAATGGAATTGATGCAATATCATGATATTAATAGACAAAAAATTGAAAGAGTTATGTCTGTTATTAGAAAGTTAACAATTTATCTAAATAATCTATTTGAAGATCAAGAAGGAAGACCAGAAGTTGCTGTTGCAAGACATATACATGGAGATTCTAGTACAGATGATTTAATGGCAGGTGATGATTTAGAGGCATTAATAGCAGAGTTTAATAAATAAGGAGTTTAATATGAATCAAGGTACTTATCCTTTAGCTGCATCAATGGTAAACCAGATCAATAGAATTGATGTTGTATCAAATAATTTAGCTAATATCAATACTCACGGGTTTAAACAAGAGGATACTACTGAAGGTTCTTTTAACTATTATCTTCAAAGAGCTCAAAATGAAGGTTTTACTCCAACAAAAATAAATACTGTAACAAATACTATACCTAAAATGGATAGTAAGTATATAAATAGTGAAATGGGTCCAATAATGCCAACTGGTAATGCTTTGGATTTTGCTTTAAATAGTAGTGATACTTTTTTTAGAGTTCAAGATAGCAGCGGAGAGGTTGTATATACAAGAGATGGGGCATTTAAAAATTTGAATGGTTTTTTAGTTGATTCAAATGGACAATTTGTATTAGGAAATGATAATGGTCCAATTGAAGTAGCTGATGATTTTCAAAACCAAATTTCAATTGCAAAAATTTCTTATACAGATATAGAAAAGTATAAAGATAACAACTATAAAGAGAAAGATGGTGCAGCAGTACAAGTTCTAGAAAATATTGAAGGAGAATTGATTCAAGGAGCTATAGAGAAATCTAATGTTAACTCTGTTTCAAGTATGGTTCAACTCATTGAAGCACATAGAAGTTTTGAGCAGTCTCAAAAGGCAGTTAGTTCAATAGATCAGATGAATGGAAAATTAATAGATAAACTTGGGAATAATAACAGCTAATGGAAGCAAGTAAAGTAACAGGTCTTTTATTTGACCAATTAAGTTTTAGAAATGATAGACAAAATGTTATATCAAGTAATATAGCAAATATTAACACGCCAAATTATAAAACAAAAGATTTAGTTTTTGAAGATGAACTACAAAAAGCTAATAACAGTAATGATTTATCTCTTACAACAACAAGTTCAATGCATATTGCAGGATCAAATGATAGTTTAAAACAACAAGAAAAGTCTAAACTTATTGAATTAAAGGGTTTAGAAGAACAGAATGATGGTAATAATGTAAATTTAGATTCACAAATGAGTGAAATGTCTAAAAACAAAGTTATATTCGATGCATTACAATCATCAATCAAAAAAGATTCTACATGGTTTAAATCTGTTATTGAATCGTCAGCAAAAAATTAATTTAGGGTATTTGTTATATGGATCAACTTTTAAAGTTTATTAATAATCTCAACTCTGCGCAAAGAGCTGTGATTATAGGTGGTTTTTCTGTTCTTTTTATATTGTTAATTGGTTTATTATTATATTCAAATATAAAAGCAGAAGATAAAAAATTAAATTATACAATAGCATCAAATTTGACTAAAAACCAGGTAATGCTAGCTTCAAATGAGTTAGAAGCATCAGGAATAGATTTTTCAGTTGTTGGTAGTGGAGATAATTTAACACTAAAAACATCAAAAGATTTTATAAATATTGCAAAAATAAAACTTGTTACAAGTGAAGCGGCTACTAGTAACCATGTTGGTTGGGAAATATTTGAAAAATCTTCACTGGGTACCACTAACTTTGAAAATAAAGTTAAATATTTAAGAGCACTTGAAGGTGAACTTTCACGATCATTAGAATCCCTTTCTGGAGTTTTACGAGCAAGTGTAAAAATAGCAATACCAAAAGAAACAATTTTTACAGAAAGAAGAACTGAACCAACAGCCTCTGCTGTTATCTCTATGAAGCCAGGTGTTTATTTAACACAAAAACAGATTGATGGAATCAAAAATTTTATTGCATCAGCTGTTTCAGATTTGAAAGTTGAAAATATACAATTAATAGACCAAGATGGTGCACTTTTACAAATGTCTTCTGATGATTTAGATAACCAAAAATCTATGGCACAGAATAAATATAAACAGAAGCTTGAAGAGGATTATGAGAGAAAGATAGTTGCTCTACTTGAACCTTTTGTTGGTGTTGGAAGAGTTGTTGCAAGAGTTAGTTTGGATTTAGAGTTTAAAAAGAGACATATCCAACAAGAGATATATGACCCAGAAGGGACAATTAGAAGTCAACAAACAGATGAATCTGAGAGCAGTTCTAGTGGAACTAAAGATAGTACAGGAGGAGTTGCAGGAGTTGATAGTAATATTCAAGTTCCAGAAAATGCAACAGGGAATAACTCTTCAAAATCAAATTCTGTTGTAACAAAAAATATCACTAATTATGAAATATCTAAAAAAGTTATTGATGAAAAGAACAATAACTACTCTACAATAAAAAGAGTGACTGCTGCTGTTACTTTTGACTCAACTGTTTTAGAAGGTATTCAAAATAGAGATGAATTTTTAGCTTCTATTCAATCAATTGTTCAAGATACCATTGGATATGACCCAAAAAGAGAAGATAAGATAACTGTTAAAGATTTTAAATTTATTGGTGTAGCTAATGGTACACAAGCCAATGGAACTAGACTTGATGAAAATGGTAATGTTATTGTATCTCAAGATGATGAAGTTGATCAAGTATCAAAAATAAGAACTATTTTAAAAGAGTTCTCTGAGTATATCCAGTACTTAATAGCTGCAATTCTTCTTTTTGTTTTTTATAAAAAATTTATTGTCAACCATGAAATTGTGATTCTTGGGGAAAAAGGTGGTAAAAAACTTGATAAAGATGGTAATCCAATAGATAAAAATCTAATGGATGGCTTTATGTCAGATTATGAGGATGAGTTTGATGCAAATTCTGCACAAGGAAGACTTAAAGCAAAAGTAAAAAGCCAGATTCTAAATAATATTGAAGGTTTAGATGAAGAGAGTGCTGCAAAATATGAGGTACTTATTGAGGCATTAGATAAAGAGATTAATAATAATCCAGAAAGTATTGCAAAAATGCTGGAGCTCCTTCTCACTGAAGGTAGCGGTAAATTTAAGTAAGGTTTATAAATGGCAGAAGTAAAAGATATTCTAAAGGGCATGAGTATGCTCGAGAAGGTTGCTAAATTTTGCGTTTTAATTGGAGAAGAAGCTACAGTTAAAATATTTCAGCATATGCCTAAACACCTTGTGGAAGAGATATCAACAGCGATTACAATGATTAATGCAATTGACAAAGAGACATCTTTGGCAATATTAGAAGAGTTTCATCTATTTACAAGATCAAAATCATTTATTAGTTCAGGTGGTTATGATTATGCAAAGGATATTTTATATAAATCACTAGGTAAAGCTGAAGCTGATGAGGTCTTAGCAAAACTATCTAGAATGAAACTAGCTTCACAGTCTTTTGCGTATTTGGATGCCATTAATCCAAAGCAGTTATCAGACTTTATTAAAGAGGAATCACCTCAAACTATTGCAGTAATTTTGTCTCATATGGAGCCTCATAAAGCAGCAGAGGTCTTAACACAACTTGATGAAGATATTAAAGTTAAAGTTACAATGCAAATGGCTACAATAAAAGATGTATCCCCTGATGTTGTTAGAACGATATCTGTAGTTTTAGAGAAAAAACTTGAATCTCTATTATCTTCTATTGTTACTGTTGGTGGGGTTAAAGTTGTTGCTGATATGTTAAATAGATTAGGTCCAAGGGCACAAGATATTCTTAAAAATATTAATGGGGTTGATACTTCATTAGCAACAAAAATTAAAGAGAATATGTTTGTATTTGAAGATTTATTAAAACTTGATTCAGAGTATATAATGAAAATCTTACAAAATGTTGATACAGCAGATGTTGCAACAGCAATGAAAAATGCAACAGATGAAGATATGCAAAAAGTATTAAGTGCTATGTCACAAAGAGCTAGTGAAAGATTTAAAGAAGAGTTTGAAATGCTTACAAAAGTTAAAATTAAAGATATTGAAACAGCACAAAGAAAAATGCTTGATGTTGCCCAAAAAATGATTGAAGAGGGTGCAATTGATAGAGATATGGATGCACAATAATGGATAAAAATAACGTTTACTCAACAGCAAAAATAGTTAATGGTGAGCAACAAGTAGAGAATTATAAATTAGGCTCTTTTGTTCAAAATTCAGCAGATGGTACACAAAACAACAATCAAACTTACTTAAATGATAGAGCAATTAATGGTAATATTGATCCTTTTTTAACGGAAGTTAAACTTTTAGCTCAAAAATTTGATCAAATGAATCAAAGAATTGCAAATATTGAAAGTGGTGGGAAAACAGGAAAAGAGATTGATGCTCAAGTGGTTCAAGCAATAAAAGATTTGAAGCATTATGCAAACTTTTTTGAACAAGCAACCTTTCAAATGGAGTCAAAACTGTTGAAGACTTCAGTCTCTATTGCTCAAAAAATCATCTCAATTGAAATAGGTGAAAATTCAACAAAAATAGCAAAACAGACAATAACACATCTTTTAGAAAAAATTAAAAATGCATCAAAAATTATAATTCATCTAAATCCAAAAGATTATGAAATTTTAAGACATGACCTAAATTTGGAAAATCATATACAGCTTGTTGAAGATATAAACGTAACAGCTGGTGGTGTAGTAATTGCCAGTGACTTAGGTAATTTCGATGGAAACATTGAAGCAAAAGTAAATAGTATGCTTGAGTCATTGGATATGGTTATATAGATTTTGACATTTGGTTTAGATTGTTTTAAATAACTTTTTTTTATGATATGGTTAATGCTTTAATAAAGAAGAAAAAATGGAAATAACTGAAAGAGATTATGACTTATTAGTTGATACACAAATTGTGGTTGACGTTATGTTAGGTAATGCAAATATAACAATAAAAGAGTTCTTGGATTTAAGTCCAGGAGATGTGCTCTCTTTAGATAAAGCTGCCGGAAGTGGTGGTGATATATATGTAAATAAAAGAATCATAGGAACAGGAGATATAATTGTAATGGATGAAAAACTTGCAGTTAGAGTTCAAGAAGCTATGGATTCTGATAATGTAGTTAGATATTTCTTCGAAGAAAATACTATATAATTTATTGGCAGAATTTTAAAATATAAAGGTAAAAGTTGGAAAATTTATTATTAGTTGTTTTATTTGGTGTTTTACTTTTATACTTTTTTTCTAGTACAAATGTATATAAATCATTGTATAGAAAAGTTAATGAAGAGAAAAGTATTATAGAAGAAGAGAATAAAAGACTTCAAGATATAATTGAAAAATATGAAAAGCAGGTTAAAGTAAGTGCTGGAACACTAAAAAACAATCAAGATAACCTCAAAGTAGCTAGAGATGATTTACAAAAATTAAGATTAGAAAATGCAGAATTAAAACATCAACTAGAGATTATTGAGAAAAGAGCAGATGAGCTTTATGCACAAGTTAACACTATGGTTTAATAGCTTTAAAAAAGTTTATTTTTTTATTTTTTTAATAGTTTCTTTAGTTAGCAACTCATATGCAAAAGATGATATATTAGAGTCTCAACCAGAAATACCTTTTAAATATGATAAATTAAAAGAGTCTCAGAATCGTTTAAAACTACAAGTTGATTTTAACAAAGCTATTTTAATGTTAGAGAGAGAAGAGTATCAAAAATCAATTGATTTGTTTAAAGAGACTTCATCAATTCTCAAAATACCATCTTTTTTAAATATTGGAATCGCTTATTATAAAATGGGTCAAACCCAAAATGCACTTCTATATTTAAACAATATTTATAATTATAAAGAGGCCTCTGTAACGGATACTTATTCATATATTTCTGCATGTTTTTATCTCTATCAAATTGAAAAAGATAGGGACTATTTAGAGACAATAATTGAAGTAACTAAAAAGTATAAAAGTTTAACTGAACATTCAAAAAGATTACTTGCTGATACATATATAATATTAAAAGATTATGAAAAAGCGTTGGATATATTAAATACTATGGAGTTTCCAATGGAGCTTAAAAAAGCAATGCTCTATTTGAAACTTAATGATTATGTAAAAGCGGAAACTCATCTGTCAAAAGCAAAAAATGAGACTTTTAATCGTGAAAAAAGAGATTTGATTCTATGGCTAATGGTCTTTAGAGATTTAAAAGCAAATGAGATTGATAAACTAAAAGAGCATATAGAAGAGTTAAAGAAAATAAAAGATGATTTAAAAGTTAACTTAGAATATCCATTAGAAATATTTTTTAATCAAAATAAATATACAGCAAATGAGTATTTTAAATCAATAACTAAATTTGATTTTAATAGACAAATAGACTTTTTATTTTACTTTGCACCATTTATCTTTTCAGATTATGAAGAGATAATGTATGATATTTCAAAAGGGTTTATTTTTAAAAATAAACAAAATGTTGAGAGTCTTGAACAAATGGTCAAGTTTAATGCTGATTTTATAGCAATAATTCAAGATGACCCAATAATAAGAGTTGATAAAATGAAAGCCTTGTTAAGAGACAATTCTAATTCATATGTATTTTATAATCTAGCTCTTTGTTATGCACAAATTGATGATTTCCATAATGCTTATAAGTATTTTACAAAGGCATATAAACTTAATCCAGGAAATAAACTTTATGCAGCTATGATGATAATCAGTGCACAAAAAATTCATGTAAAAATAAAAGATATGGATTATGTTGTTTTAAATATAAAATCAAAAGAGGGAATGTATAACTATTTTGGTCAAATTTTATATAAATTTTTTGTAGAACCAAAATATAAAGTTGATTTTGATCCACTTAATTACAAAGCAACAATATTTTATAAAGCAATAAATTTTTTATATGATATGCAAGAGAATAAACTTGATATAAATAATTCTTTATTTACAGAGCACTATAAAGATCCTTTGGTATATTTAATGAAATTAGCCTTTAGAAGAGAAGGAGAAAATAATTTTAATTACTTTTCTAGAGTACAAGATGAAACACCTTTAAAAATTAATAACAATTTTGTAGATGCTCCTTTAGTTGTTACAAGATATTATATTGATTTGTTAAAAGCTATTGGGTTATTTTATAAAGCTGATTTTACAATTGCTTCAGCGGAATCTCCATCATATTTACGTACAAAAGCATTAAGAGAACTTCATGAACATAAACCAGAAGAGAGTTTACAAATATTAGATGCGTTACAAAAACAGTATAAACTAGAAGATAAATATACAATGTATTTAATGGTAGCAGCATACCTAGAAGCAGGTAGATATAATGAGGCGTCACTTCAAATATCTCTTATTAAAGCATTATTAAATGATGGAAGTGCAGATTTTTTAACTGGGGTACAACTTATTCAAGAGTTAAAATTTTCAAGTTCATCACAATATTTTGTAAGACCTTATTATGATGATTTTATAGATTTTAAAATTCTCAATTTTGAAGAGTTACTCGAATCTCTATAGTACAAAATTAATAATTTTCTTATTTTTAAGTCTTTCTACCCATATTTAGGTTTTTTTTGCTATAATAATTAAACTCTATGCTTTAAGGAGGGTATTATGGAATTAGGTAAAATTGCTGAAATAGATAACGCTCAAACTAATCATATTAAAAAGATTCAAACTGTACAAGAAGTTGATGAAAACTACCGTGTAGTAGACAATGAAGAACATAAAAAAGCTCAACTTAAAATAACAGATAGTAGTCTTAATGAAGTTATTTTAGATAATGTAAAGTTTGGTTATAATAAAAGTTCAAAAGATTTATTTGTCAAAGTTATAAGAGGTGATGCTGAATATAAATATCCAACAGAGGATATGATGAGAATTAAAGCTCAACTTCTGAAAGATATTGAGAATACGCAAAAAAAAGTCACTCAATAATTAATAAAATATAAGAGTAAAGGTTAGTTTTTGGCATCTGATTTATCAAGTTTTTTAAAAGATGAGTTATCAAATACATTAGAACAGTTATTATCGAAAAGTGTATCAATTGATTCTGTCAGTAGTCTTGAAAGTCCATTAGAAGAGACTCAATGTATTGAGGTTTTAGTTAAGTTTGAGTTTGCAGATATCTCTTTAAATTGGAATTTTTATATTCCAACTTTAACTGCTACAAAATTTGAATTTTTCATGCTAGGTGGTATGGGAGATTTAAAAGAGCACGTTGATGATGAAATAGTAGATGCTGTAAATGAGATAATTTCTAATGTATGCGGAAGTTTATGTACTGCTGTTAATGCGCAAGGCTTCCCTGATATATCATCAATAAAATCTGAAGTTACAAATGCTTCAATAAAAAACTGTAAAGAGATGGAAACTCCTGCAAATACTTATATCTTTGATTTAAGTCTTGATGGGGAAAAATTGCCAGTAAATATAGCTTTTGATAGTATCTCTTTGCCTTATTTAAGTGAAATTACAGGAGTAGGGGAGACTTTACAAAGTATTTCTCCTTCTGTAAACACAACACCAAATGTTATTTCTAGTAATATTCCTCCAACTTCACAAATGGGAGTTAGTTCTTTGCTATCAGAAGACGCATCACAAAATTTACAACTTCTTTTTGATATAAAATTAAAATTAAGTGTAAGATTAGGAACAAAAAATTTTCTTTTAAAAGATATATTAAGATGGGATATTGGTGAAATTATTGAACTAGAACAGATGGTAAATGAACCTTTAGATATTTTAGTTAATGGTGTTAAAATTGGAGAGGGTGAAGCAGTAATTGTTGAGGGAAAATTTGGATTAAAAGTTAAATCAATTGGTAATGACTCAACTAAACTTAATCAAATAGGATTTTAATAGATGGATAAAAGTACTCTTGGTGGATTAATCGGTGGTTGGACGCTTGTTTCTTTAGCAATTATGTTAGGAGGAGTAGGGTTCGGTCCATATATTGATGTTCCTTCTGTACTTATTGTTCTTGGAGGTTCAATGGCTGTTATTGCCGGTCAATTTGAAGCAAGTGATTTAAAAAGAATTATCCCTTCTTTAAAGGTTGCTTTTCGTGAAACTAATGCAGAACCTTTACCTGAACTTGTTGAGAAGATAATTTTTTACGCAACAGAGATAAAAAAGCATGGTGTAATGCATGTTGAACAAAAAGTTTTAGAAGAGAGAAATCCTTTTTTTAAAGAGGCTTTTCAACTTTTAGTAGATGGTACAAAGGTTGAAACTATGGAACCTTTATTAAATACAAAACTTCAATATATTGATAAAAGACATAATACAATGATAGGTTTATTTGGTAATTTAGGTGGTGTTGCAGGTTCAATGGGAATGATTGGTACACTTGTTGGGCTAGTTGCAATGCTTGCGAATCTATCAGATCCAGCTTCTGTTGGTCCAGCAATGGCAGTTGCATTGATTACTACACTTTATGGGGCATTAATTGGGACACTTTTTGCTGGATTAGTTGAAAGTAAACTGACTCAAAAACATAAGAAAGAGTTAGACTCTTATGAGATTATTATCCTTGGCGCAAGTATGATTGCAGCAGAAGAATCAATAGGTAATATAAAAATGCAATTAAACTCTATCTTAGTAGATGTAGCAGAGCAATAGTAGGGTTTTATGGCAAAAGAAAAGTGTCCAGACTGTCCAAAATGCTTACCAGGTTGGCTTGTACAATTTGGTGACTTAATGTCACTATTACTCACTTTTTTTATTCTTCTTTTATCTATGGCTGTAATGGATAAAAAAAAGGTTGAAGAGTATTTTAACATAATGAGAAAAGCTATGGGTTTCATTGAAGCATCTACTGATGTTCAAACCCAATCAGAAAGTTACTCAACTAAAGATAGTAATTCTCAAGATGATAACACTGAGTCTATTGATCAAGTAACGGAAGATGCTGTTCAAGTTGTAACTGAAGTTGTAGAACAAATGAATGAAAATATAAAGGAACAATCAGAACAGATTCAAATTGAAAAAGGGAAGAATGAGTTTACTTTAGATATTCCTTCAACTGTTATGTTTGAAGAGGGAGAATATCTTATCTCTAACCTTAATGCAAAAAGATTTATTGCAAAAGTTGCAAGAGTTATTAGAACAATGCCTCAAACATATAGTATAGAAATAATTGGGCACACCTCTTCAAGCATGTATAAAAATGATAAAATTCCTAGAGATAATTGGGATTTATCTGCACTTCGTTCAATAGAAGTTGTAAAAGAACTTATAAAAAATAAAATTGATCCAGCAGTTTTAAAGGTTTCAGCATATGCTTCTTATCATCCAAAAAGTGAGATGGCTGCTGATAATAGAAGAGTTGAAATGAGATTTTTCTCTGAAAATAATCAAGAAGATTTATTAGCAGAAGAGAACTTTTTTGATAGATTGGAGTAAATTATGGAGATAAATACTAGTTTCCCAGATGTAAATATGGTAAAAGCAAATAGTGCTAAATCATATGAAAATATAGATACTTCTAAATTAGAAGATGAAGCTCTTAGAAAAGTAGCTAATGATTTTGAAGCCTTTTTTATGCAACAACTTTTAGATGTATCTTTAAAAGATGTAAATGTTGCAGGTGAAGGAAATGCTGGAGAAATTATAAAAGGTATGTATACTGAGGCTATTTCATCACAAAGTACAGGTAGTGTTGGAATTAGTGATTTACTATATAATTTCTTATCTGAAAATAATAAATAAAGAGTCTGTTATGGTTGATAAAATAGTAACTGAAATGATTGAACTTGTGAAAGAAATGCAGAGTTATATAGAACAAGATATTGAAGATATAAAAAATGCAAAACATGCAGAATTGTTAAATAGAAATGATATAAAACAAGAGTTAATTGATAGTATTACCCTTTACAAACAAAAACTAAATGAAGCAATAGTAGCTGAAATGAAAGAGGGTATTGACGTTAATATATACAGAGATAAAGTTGATAATTTAGAAGTTGAACTTAGAACCCTTTATGATTTAAATAGAAAACTTGCATTAATTGTTGAACCAATCCAAAAAATGTATAAAGATATTGTTGATGAAATTGCAGAAAATAATGGTGGAGTTATTTTTGATGTTAAAGCTTAGTGGCATAGTTTTTCTTTTGTTATTTTCTCAAGTATTTGCTATTGAAGTAACTGTAGTTAATAAAGATGTTGATTATAAAGAGCTTTTAACAAAAGAAATATTAACAAAAACTGATGTAGATAGTGTAAAAAAACTTTGTGAGCCGATTCCTTATTCAGAACTAATAACTAATAAATATCTAGCAAAAAGATATATGAAAAAAGGAACAGTTATTTGTGATAGAGATATAGAAGAGTATGAAAAAAAATCTGTACTTTTTAACTTTGGTACCATACAAATTGAAAAATATGGAAAGATTATATTTGAAAATGATGAATATATTAAAATAAAAGATAATGATGGCAATGTTGAAAAAATTTACAAAGATGGACGAATAGAATGAATATGTTGTCATTTTTAGGTGAAACTCCAACTGCAGCGTTAAGAAATGCTCAAGAAGAGTGTGGTGAAGATGCAATAGTTGTTTCAACAAAAAAGATTTCTAGTGTTAAAGATGGTAACAAAGATATGTATGAAGTTGTTGTTGCTTTAGAAGATGAACAACAATCTTTAAAGCATACAAAAAAATTTAAAACTTCAGAATCTAACGGTTTGCCATCAAGAAATATGGATGTAAAATTTTACGACTTCAGAGAAGAGATATTAAAAATGCAAGATGCAATAATGCAGGTGCAGAAATCTCTATGGAATCCAAAAAGTCAACTTTATGATTTAAATATTCCACCTGAATTTGTTGATATGTATAATCTTTTTGAACAAAATGAGTTTGATCAAGAGATGACTTATACCATTATGAAAAAAACTATAAAACAACTACCCGTTGCTTTAAAATCTAATCCAAAAAAGGTAAATGATTTTTTTAAACTTGTTCTTAGAAGAATAATCCCTATTAAACAAGAGGTTCCTTTAAGAAAACATCAAAGAAAAATAGTAATGATGGTCGGACCAACAGGTGTTGGAAAGACTACAACTATTGCAAAACTTGCAGCAAGATATGCTTATAAACTAGGACAAAATTATAAAGTAGGAATAGTTACTTTAGACTCATTTAGAGTTGGTGCAATGGAGCAGTTACAAGCATATACAAATATTATGAGATTGCCCCTTGAAATAGTAAAAAAGCCAGAAGAATTAGTTGAAGCACTTTTAAGACTAAAAGATTGTAATTATATATTTATTGATACAGCTGGTTCATCTCAATATGATATTGATAAAATTGAGTTAATTAATGAGTATCAAGAAAAAGTACATGAACTTCCTATTGAAAAGATTTTGGTTTTGCCTGCAAATGTTAAACATAGTGATCTTATTGATATTTATACAAATTATTCAAGACTAAATATAAATTATTTAACTTTTACAAAGCTAGATGAAACTAAAAGTTTTGGTAATCTAATATCTTTTGCCCATAAAACTAAGAAATCAATAACTTATTTCTCTATTGGTCAAAATGTTCCAGATGATTTAATAGTTTCAGATTCAAGTTTTTTAATTGATTGTTTTATGAATAATGCTTGTAAACGGAGATAGCCTTGTTTAATAGTATTTCCACTCAGGCTAATAAATTATTACATCTAACAAAAAAAAATAGCACAGCTTCAAAAACAAAAATTATAACAATAACATCTGGAAAAGGTGGTGTTGGAAAGTCAACTTTTACTGCAAACATGGCTTATTTATTGGCACGAAGAGGTTATAAAATTGCAATAGTTGACGCAGATATTGGACTTGCTAATATGCAAGTATTGTTTGATATTAAACCAAGACTTACTCTCTTTGATTATATTGAAGGTAGAAATACAATAAATGAGATTATCTCTTCAACTGCATATAATAATTTGGATTTGGTAGCAGGGAAAAGTGGTTACCAATATGCAAATCTAAAAAACTCTTTAGTTTTAAGCCGAGTTGTAGATGAAATAAAAGGCTTAAACAAATATGATATTGTTTTAATAGATACAGGTGCCGGACTAAATGAATATGTGCAAGAGTTTTTGTCTGTTTCTAATAATATTTTGGCATTAACAACAACTGATCCTTCTGCATTAACTGATGTTTATGCTCTAATGAAAATGCTTTCAATTGACAAAGATAGACTTTTAATCTGCTTTAATCATACAAAAAATTATAAGATTGGTGAAACAATTGCGAATTCTTTAGTAAATTTAGCTAAAAAAAATAGGTTAAATCATAATTTTGTGGTAAAATATATAGGCAATGTTTCAACATCAGCAAATATAACAACAACTTCAAGGTTGAGAAAGTTATTTGCACATGAATTTATTAATGATGAAATAACAAAACAGTTACATTTGGTTATTGATTCATTATTGGAAAATATTCATTAAATCAGATTTTGCGTTAGCATTTAATATTTTATAAATAGTGGAAGATAATGGTAGTAGAAAAATTTTCTCAAAGCGTACTTAATAGTGGTATCTTTAGACTGTACATAGCTACAGGCTTTTTCGCTACATTAATATTCTTTGTTATAAATGCAGAACTATTTACTCCATTAGAGATGATTGCTGGGATTATAGGGGTAACAATAATCTTAAAAGGCATATCTAATATGATGTTATCTTTGATTATTTTACTATTTAGTTTGGATAATAAAAGAGAAGAACTAGATTTTAAATATAACGAAGAGAAGATAAATGCTATTTTAGCAGAGCTTACAGTACATGATGCAGATGCTGTAATTAAAAAAAGATAAAGGATTTTAAATGAATAGTATATCACCAATAGGTGTTTCGTCAATTAATTCACTTTTAAATAATCAAACAAATAATCAAACAAATAAAACAGATGATAAAAGTTTTTCAGAGTTATTGAATAATGCTATTACTGAAGTTAATGGAACACAAGTTGATGCATATAATGCAATGGAAGGTATAGCAACAGGAAAAGTTAAAAACCTTCAAGAAGCAGTTCAAAAAATAGAAGAGGCAGATTTATCTCTTAAATTAGCTCTTGAAGTCAAAAATAAAGCATTGGCAGCGTATAAAGAAATTAAATCAATGCAAATATAAATAGGAGGTTAGTATGGGTTTTTTCGATGGTTATAATATAGCTGTTTCTGGTATGTCAGCTCAAAGAACTAGAATAAATGTAGTAAGTGCAAATATAGCTAATGCAAAAACAACTCATACAGCTGAGGGTGGACCTTATAAAAAACAAGATGTAGTTTTTGAAGAGGTTCTTTTGCAAGAGAATAATAAATCAAATAAAACATCAGAAAAAAATATAGTTGAAAATCCTGATTTATCTTTAAGAGGAGTAGGAGTAAAATCTATAGTAGAAGACGATGCTCAACCAGTGATGAGATATGAACCTTCTCACCCTGATGCAAATGAAGATGGATATGTTGCATACCCAAATATTAATCCTGTTATTGAGATGGTTAATTTAATTGAGGCTATGCGTTCATATGAAGCTAATGTTTCAGCTTTTAGTACACATAAAAGTATTGATTCTAAAACATTGGATATAATTAAAGTGTAACCTATGACAAAAGAGATAGATTTTTTATCAATTCTTAAAAGTGATAATACTACAGCAAAAACTACAAAAAGTTCAGAAAAAGAGGGAGCTTCTCTCTTTGATACACTTTTAAAAAGTAGTAAAGATGAAGTTGATAATAAATCAAATAATGACCAATCTTCTGACAAAACAAAAAATTTAAGTAATCAAACAATAAATGGTGACGAAAAAATTGAAGAAAATAGATCTTCAACAATAAAAAATGATAAGAACATTGAAGAGAGTCAAGATAGTGAAAATAATACTAAATCTACAAAAAGTGGAAAATCTTTTCTTGACAGATTAATTTTGGAAGCTAATAAAAATAGTGAGTTACAAGAAACAGATTTGGGATCTGATAATATAAAAACAACAAAAAACAACACTGAAACCATAACTAATCTTGTATTAGATGAAGAGAATAATAAATCAAAAACAACTAAAGAAAATATTAATGATACTTCTTCTACACAAACTAATAAGAGTGAAAAACTTGATGAATCATCTTTAAATACAGAAAATAATAAAAATGATACAACTAAAAAATTATTGAATGAGAAAATATCTTCTGATGAAAAGAGCGTAGATTCTGATTTAAATACAAACAAAACAAATTTAGAAACTGATACTAATATTGAAGAAGACAAGGATAGCAATAAATCTTTAGATAAGAGTGAAACTTTAATAAATAAAGATAAAAGTCAAGAGTTAGCTACTAAAGATATAAATTTAGTAAATAAAGAAAACACTACTTCAACAGATATTGAAAGTTCTGATATTTTAAAGGATGGTAAAGAGATAAAAGATTCATCTTTAACAAATCAAAATAATAAAAATGAATCTGAAAATATTAAAACTACAAATGATAATGAAAGTTTAATAAGTAAAGCTAAGACTCAAGAGTCGATAAATAAAGAAAACATCTCATTAACAGATATAAAAAGCTCTGATACTATAGAAAATGGTAAAGAGATAAAAAGTAGTTTATCTTCAAATAATCAAGATATTAAAAATAAAGTAGAAGTTAGTAATAAAAATATCATTGATAACGATGAAGAAGTAAAAAATAATAAATCTTTAGAGAGTAAAAATTTAGTAAATAAGAATAAAATTCAAGAAACAGAAATAAAAGATTCTAGTACAACAACAAAAAGTACTAATTTAAATTTGAATGGAGCGGAAGAAATATCAAAAAAATCTTTTGACAGTGAATCTTTAGTATCAAAAGATGAAAGAATTAATCTAGATAAAAAAGCTTTAAGTGATACTAAAAACATAGAGACTAAAGAGAACAAAACAACAAACTCATCATTTCTTGATAAGTTAATTCAAGATTCAGAAGAGATAAATTTGTCAAAAAATCCTCAAAATCAAAATACTACAACACAAAAATCTACAGATATTGTAACAAATATATTTTTGAGTACTCAAAAGGGATCAGTTCAGTCTCAATTGATGGCAAATAAGAGTGATAATGTAAAAATGGTAAAAGATGCTAACTCTTTAAAAGATGTTAAAGAGGGAGCTGATGGTTTAGATTTAGGGTTGGATAGTCTAGATGTAGCAACCCAAGAGGCTGAAATAGAACCAGAAACACCTAAAAAATTAAATAGGGATAATAATTCATTATTATCAAAATTAGCACTAAATACAAAAAATATAAATACATCTTTAATAACTGAAGATACTGTTACAAATCAAACAACAACTTCAATAAGTGATAATAGTTTAACTTCAGATGAACAAACTGTTAATTTGAATGTAAACTCTTCATTAGCAACTTCTATTCATACAAAAATAATTGGAGCTAGACAACAAATGGCTTCAATGATGTCAGATGTAGCAAGAAGTATGTATGAGAACTACAAACCGCCAGTTACTGCATTTAGAATTAATCTTACACCTGCATTTTTAGGTAGTATTGCAATATTAATGAGAAATAATAAAGAGAATTCTCTTACTATTAATATGACTATGTCTCAGTCAACTACCCATGATTCAATGATAGAAAACCAATCGATGCTAAGAGATGCTTTACACAAAACATTTAATAGTAATGAAAATAATAATAATCAAACATCTTTTGATTTGAATTTTGGTAAGGATGATGGAAATAATTCTAATAAATCAACTTTTTCAGATTTACAAGAGGAAAATAATCAGACTACAAAAAAACACTCTTCAGAAGAAATTGTTGAATCTATTATAGAGAATCAGGATTTTGCTGAAGATATGAACTATATGTAGATGCAAGAACTGATATCTTTTCTTGGTGAAGAGAAAATCTACTCTTTTCTTCTTCTTTTTGCAAGAATTCTAGCGTTTATGGTTTTTTTACCAGTTTTTAGCCACGTTGCAATATCTTCAACAGTAAGAGTTGCGGCAGCTTTTTTTGTTACAATTTTTTTGTATCCTTTGGTTAATGTTCAAGGAGATTTTACTCAAGATAGTTTTATTATAGCTATTGTTTCAGAACTAACCCTTGGTTTTATTGCTAGTATGCTTATTATGGTTGCCTTTAATGCTGTGCATATTATTGGAGATTTTATTGGTCAAGCAACAGTATTATCAATGGCAAGTATGTTTGACCCTTCAACAGGTACAAATGAGGGGTTAGTAGGTAGACTTTTATATTGGATTGCATTAATGGTTTTTTTTGAAACAGGTATGTATGAGATGACAATTGTTATGATTACAAAAAGTTTTTCTATGATTCACTTGGGAGCTTTTAATATATTCTCTTATGATGGTATTCAAATAGCAATTAATGAAATTAATAGAATGTTTGCTTTTGCTTTTTCTTTTGCCTTACCTCTTTTTTTCATAAGTTTTATATTAGATATATATTATGGGTATGGAACAAAATCAATGCCTGCTTTTTCACCTTTTGTAATCACTTTTCAGTTAAAATTTGCTTTAATATTTATATTTTTGATACTAGGGATGCAGATATTTACAGAGAGTTTTACAAACTATTTAATTACAAAGTTTCAATAAGGTAATTTTATGGCTGATGAAGAAGAAAAAACAGAAGAGCCCACCAGTAAAAAGCTTGATGATGCAAAAAATGAGGGAAACGTACCTAAATCTGCTGAAGTAACTGGAGCAGCAATTCTTTTTTTTGGGTCAATATATCTGTTATTTTTTTCAACACAAGCTGTTGATCAAGTTAAAAAGTTAATGTATTTTATATACAGTTTTATAGGACATGAACTAGATAGTAATGTCTATTACTCAATAGCATATACTTCTGTTTTAGCATTACTAAAAATATTAGCTCCTCTTTTTATTTTAGTTTTACTTTTAGTATTTATATCAAACTATAGCCAATTTGGTTTTGTAACAGTTCCCTTAAAGTTAAATTTGCAGAAACTTGACCCCATAAAAGGATTAAAGAGTCTTTTTGCCTTTAAAAAATTATTAGAAGCTTTAAAATTAACTTTTAAACTTACAATTATAATTATAGTTATGTTTCTAGTTTTGATTTTTACATACAAATCATTTTTAGCAATGATGAATATGGAGTTAATGGCAACAATCTCATCAATAATTGATTTGACCTCTTACTTCTTAGCTGCCATACTTTTAATTATAATTATTTTTGCTATAATAGATTTTTATTTTACAAGGCATTACTATTTTAAATCACTTAGAATGAGTAAGCAAGAGATAAAAGATGAGTTCAAGAATATGGAAGGGGATCCACAAGTCAAATCAAGAATTCGTAGAATTCAAATGAAAATGGCTATGAATAGGATGATGACTAATGTTCCTGAAGCAGATGTTGTAATAACAAACCCAACGCACTATGCAGTTGCTTTAAAATATGACAATAAAGTGGATAATGCTCCAAAAGTTGTTGCAAAAGGTATTGATTTTATTGCGTTAAAGATAAAAGATATTGCAAGGGATAATAAGATTCCCATTATTGAGAATCCATCTTTGGCTAGGTCAATTTATTCACAAATAGAAGTTGATCAAGAGATACCAAGTGCTTTTTATAAAGCATTAGCTGAGATATTCTCTTATGTATATGAGTTGAAAAAGAAAAAATAGAGGTTAATTTGAAATTATTTGCAGTTTTAATATTAGTTATTTCATTTTTAGAAGCCAAAAAAGATTTTTTTTATAATTTTATTGACTCTTCTGGAAATCAGATATCTGAAAAGAGTAAGTTACAGATTTCTGATGGTTTTGAAGTAATTAATCAAGCTAGAAAACTTGCAAAAGAGGGACGAATTGATGAAGCTTATAGCCAAATAGAGGCTTTTAAAGCACAAAATAAAATTAGAATTTTAGAATCTGATATTTATATTTTATATGCAGAATTATGTCTAAAAAAGAAATCAAAAAGATTGATTATTCAAGCAGCAAAAGAGCTTGAGGCAGCAATTAATAACTCAAGAATTCATGAAGATGAGTTGGCTCATGCATATATGATATTAATTGAGTTGAAGTTAAATTTAAATAGAGCAGAGGATGCTGTCTATTTTTCAAATATAATTATAAATAATTTTGACAATCCAGTAACAAAAGCCTATGGAAAAATCTATTTATCAAAAGTCTATAAATTTCAAAAAGATTATTCAAAAGCAATAAATATTTTATATAAAATTTTAACTGAAACTACAGATGTATTAGTTGCTACCATTGTTGCAGATGAACTTTTTGATGTTTATATTTTAGATGATAAAAAAGATGAAGCAAATAAATTGATTTCAAAAGTTTTGCAAAGAAATATTGATTATTATGCTGATGACTCATATCTTGCCCTTGAAAAGGTGGATAAACTTGTTAAAGTTGGTATGCCAGGGTTTGCTGCTGAAATATTAGAAGAGCTTCTCAAAAGAACCACTAGTAAAAACTCAATTGAAGATTTTAAGTTTAAGCTTGCTGATACTTATATGAATATGTATGATAGAACCCCTAAATATCTTATAAAAGCAAGGGAACTATTTAAAGATGTGATTAATGATTATCCAGAGGGTATATATTTTGAAAAATCAAAAATGTATTTGGATGAGATATTAATGAGAGAGGGAAAAATTGAACCGGCTATTTTAGTTACAAAATATCCTTCTTCTGAATCAATGGAACAAAAAGTATTATTGCAAGAGTTATTAAATGATTGGAAAAGAAAAAACTTTGAAATAATAATCAAATCTGAAAGAGTTTATAAAAAGATATCTGATAGCATTGCAAAAAGATTTGGTTTTGATTCAATTGGTACAATCTTTGATGAGATAAATATTGATATGATAAAAACCTATTTAAAAGATGGAAAATGTTCTCTTTTAGGTGATATTTTAGATGGTACAAGATCTGAAACTTTTGAGCTTTTAGTAAAAGATGAAGAGGTAAAAGACAGCTTTTTTGAGTGTACAATAGAGTCTCCCTCTGAGAAAATTTATGGAAAACTTGTTACTGCATTTAATGATAAAAGAGATGCAAATATCTATCTATATTTGGAGAGAATGGCAATAGCTTTGAAAAAATATAGTGATGCAAAAAATTTATCGGCAAAAGTTGAAATGGTTGATGATAAAAGTGTATTAAGCAAAGAGTTCCTTTATAGATTTTTAATTCTTTATGAACAAAGTGATATTGTAGCTTTTGATAGATTTTTTGATTATGCAAGAAAAAATCCAAACTATATTGAAGATAATAAAGAGAACCCTATAATAATAGATTTTTATTATAGCTACTATTTATATCTCTTAAGAAAAGATTTAAAAGTTGAAGCAAAAGAGATTTTGGATAGATTGTATAACAAACAGCAAGAGTTAAATGCACATATTTATTCTCCTTTTGTTGAATTGGAACTTGCAAAAAATGAACAAAGTAATAATAACTATGATAAAGCATTAGAACTCCTTTTAAATTCACTTGATTATACAAGAAAGATAAAACCAAACGATTTAGCTCAAACATATTACGAAATAATAAAACTATATGACTCATTTGGTAATAAAATAAAAAAAGATGAGTATATTACAAAATGTAAAGAGATAAAAGATGCAAAAGATAGTCTTTATAAAAAAATGTGTGATGAGATGTAATGGATATAGATAAAATTTTAGATAGCATTGATTCCACAAATCTATCAGTTCCTTTTGGAAGAATTGTACATATCTCTTCAACAACAATTAAAGCAAATGGAATTGAAGTAGCAGTTGGAGATATTGTAAGAATTGAGTCTCAATCTCACACTTATACTGTTTTAGGGATGGTTGCTTCCATAGAATCTAAAGATTTTACAATTGTACCTTTCTCTTTTATTGATGGTTTTAGAATACAAGATAAAGTATATTTACAAAAAGAGGGCTTATCTGTAAAAGCAGGTTATGGCCTTTTAGGAAGAGTAGTTAATGCTTTGGGTGAACCAATAGATGAAAAAGGGAAAATTAGAGATTTAGAGGAGAGTTCGGCTATAAATAAACTCTCTATGCCAGCTCTTGAAAGGGGAATTATTGATGAAAGATTCTCAACAGGCGTAAAAGCAATTGATACTATGTTAACTTCAGGAAAGGGACAAAAAGTAGGTATTTTTGCTGGTTCTGGAGTTGGAAAATCAACTCTAATGGGAATGATTGTAAAAGGGTGTGAAGCACAAATAAAAGTTGTTGCACTAATTGGGGAAAGGGGAAGAGAAATCCCTGAATTTATTCACTACAACTTAAATAATAAGTTAGAAAATACAATTATAGTTGCAGCAACTTCTGATGAATCAGCGCTTATGAGAAAATATGGAGCTTTTACCGCAATGGCAATTGCTGAGTTTTTTAGAGATAAAGGTCATGATGTTCTTCTTATGATGGACTCAGTTACAAGATTTGCCATGGCTCAAAGGGAGATAGGACTTAGTACAGGAGAACCTCCTGTAAGTAGAGGATATCCACCTTCTGTATTTGCTCTTCTTCCTCAGTTAATGGAGAGAGCAGGAAATAATGCAAAGGGTTCAATTACAGCTTTTTTTACAGTTTTGGTTGATGGAGATGATTTAAATGATCCAATTGCCGATCAAAGTAGATCTATTTTAGATGGACATATTGTTTTAACAAGAGAATTAACTGAACAGGGTTATTATCCTCCAATTAATATACTTAAATCAGCTTCAAGGGTTATGGATAAAGTAGTTGCAAAAGATCACTATAATGACTTTTTAAAGCTAAAAAGGATATTATCTCTCATTAAAGAGAATGAAGTTTTGGTTAGAGTTGGCGCTTATAAAAAGGGAATGGATCCTGAATTGGATGATGCCCTTGAGAGAAAAGAAAAAATCAGAAGTTTTTTAACCCAGAGTACAGAAGAGCAGTATAATTTTAATGAAATTATTGCAAAATTCAAAGAGGTATTTAAATAGATGCAAAGAGAAAAATCTTTCTATTTTTTAGCAACTTTTCCTTCTGTTTGTGCTAAATCTACAAAAAATAGAAAACAATCTTTAATAATTTCCTAAATAGTTAAAGTATAAATGAATATAAAAAGATTTTTTTCAAAAGACCTTTTAGTAGTTGCACTATTTGTTGCAATTTTAATGATTATCATTGTTCCTTTACCAAAAGGGATACTTGATTTTTTCCTAGTTATATCTTTGTCTTTATCTTTATTGATTTTACTTATCTCTTTATATATTCAAAAGCCTTCAGATTTGACAACTTTCCCTACATTAATACTTATTTTAGCACTATTTAGACTATCTTTAAATATTGCAACTACAAGGTCAATTTTAAGCGAAGGGCATAATGGACCAGAGGCAGTAAGTTCTATTATTTCAGCTTTTGGAGAGTTCGTTGTTGGTGGGAATATGGTAATTGGTATTATTGTATTTATTATTCTTGTTCTTATTAACTTTATGGTTGTAACAAAAGGTGCTACAAGGGTTGCAGAAGTAACAGCAAGATTTACTCTTGACTCAATGCCAGGTAAACAAATGGCAATTGATGCAGACTTAAATGCAGGATTTATTGATGATAAACAAGCCCAAGTAAGAAGAAAAGAGCTTATTACCGAAGCAAACTTTTATGGAGCAATGGATGGGTCTTCAAAGTTTGTAAAAGGTGACGCCGTTGCTGGTATCATTATTACCATGGTAAACCTTATAGGTGGTCTTTTAATCGGTCTTTTTCAACATGATATGACAATTGCACAAAGTGGAGAGATATATACAATTTTAACTATTGGTGATGGATTAGTTGCTCAAATTCCTGCGTTAATTTTATCTACTGCAACAGCAATTATAATAACCCGTTCAAATATGGATGAAGATAGATTTGCAAATCAATCAATTTCACAAATGATAAAAGATTCTAAGTCTCTTATATTAGTTGGTATTGGTATGATACTATTTGGTTTTGTACCAGGGTTTCCTACTGGAATCTTAGTTATAATGGGTTTATTGATGGTATTTATTGGATATACAATAAGCGTAATAGAGGCTGGCAAAGAGAATTTTATTACCAAACTCTTTGTTTCAAAAGAGAGTAAAAAAGTGGAATCTCCTTCTGACTTAAAAGATTTTAAAGACAAGAAAAAGAAAAGCGCTCCTGATGAAAAGAAAACTATGGAAAACATAATGAAGATGGAAGTGTTAGAGCTTAAACTTGGAGTTAGACTTTTACAACTTGTTCAAGGGGATTCTGAATTATTAGATAAAATTAAAGCAATTAGAAAAACAATTGCAAGTGAATTAGGCTTTATCATTCCTCAAATTAGAATCTCAGATGATTCTAGTTTACCTGCAAATGAGTATGAATTGTATTTAAAAAGAATACCTGTATCAAAAGGTAGAGTTGAGATTAATAAACTTTTAGCAATGGGTGGAGTACCTAATGCTGACTTAAAAGGTCTAAGAGTAAAAGAACCAGTATTTCAACTTGATGCAATTTGGATTGATTCTAAACTTAAAGAAGAAGCTTTGATGAAGGGGTTTACAGTAGTTGATGCACCAACTATTATCTCAACACACATCTCTGAACTTATTAAAAAATATGCTGAAGATATTATTACAAGACAAGATATTGTGGATATTATTGATGGGCTTAAAAAAGATTTCCCTATTGTTGTAGAAGAGGCTATGAAAGTAACTTCTTATGGTTCTTTATTAAAAGTTTGTAGAGATTTACTCCATGAAAAAATACCAATTGTTGATATGTTGACAATTATTGAAGCAGTAGCAGATATAGCAGAATTTACAAAAATACCTGATGTACTTTTAGAGCATGTAAGAAGTAAATTATATAGACTTATTACAGAAAAATTTAAAGATACAGATAATACTCTTCATATTATTACTATAAAACCTGATTTGGAACAACAATTTATAGGAAAACTTCAAGAACAACATGGAGTTTCACAACTAATGCTTTCTATTTCAGAGATAAATAATTTAGTTACTAAAACAAAAGCTATGTTAGAAAAGTTAGAGAGCAAAGGTTTGGGTAAAATTGTAATGGTCGTTGACCCTCTACTTAGAAAAAGAGTATCTGAAATTTATGAAAAATTTGGACTTCAACTAGCTGTATTATCCCATGCAGAGCTTGATTCAAAAGCTAGTTTTTCAATTGAAGGAACATTGGAGTTTTAATGAACTGTCTTAGAGTTTTAATACTATTTTTTCTTTTTTTATCTTCATTGTATGCTGAAGTTCTTCTAAAAGCTCCTGATAGTTTTGTAAAGGGTGAAGCCTATTTTTTTGAATTGGAAGTTTCAGGAGAATCTCTTAAATTTCCTAAAATTGAAAAAATTGATGATTTTGTAGTTCAAGAACAAGGTACTTCAAAGTCTATGCAATATATAAATGGAAACTATTCAGAAAAATATATAAAAAGATATATGATAGTTCCAGATAAAAGTTTTACAATCCCTAGTTTTAAATTTATTATTGATGACAAAGAGGTATATACAAAAAGTAAAAGTATTTCAGAAAAAAGAGTAGATAAAACTGATTCTACAGATTTTGATTTGACTTTAATCCCTTCTAAAACTTCTTTGTATGTGGGTGAAGAGCTAAATATAAAATTGGTTTTTAAATATAAAAAAGATTTACAAATAACAAATCTTGGTTTTGACAAACCTCATTTTGAAAATTTCTGGTATAAAAAACTAGATAACTCAAATAAAAGATATGAAGATAATGGTTTTATTGTACAAGAGCTAGAGTTTTTACTTTTCCCTCAAAAAAGTGGAGAGTTGTCTGTTGGACCTTTGAGAGTTGATGTTCAAATGGTTAATAGAGCTAATAATACACCTTTCTCTTTTTTTACAAGTTTGCCAGTTGAGAAAAAAATATACTCAAATAGATTGAATTTTAGTGTAAAAAGTTTACCTTCAAATATCTCTTTAATTGGTGATTTTAATATTGATGCAACAGTAGATAAACAAAAGATAAAAGAGGGTGAATCTATATCTTTAAAGCTTAATATTGATGGTGTAGGTAATTTTGATGATATTCAAGATATAAAACTAAATATTCCAAATGCAACAATTTATGATAATAAGCCTGAGATTAAAACAAACTATACAAATAGAGGATATGAAGGAACATATACAAAAGTTTTTTCAATTGTTCCAAGTGAATCTTTGGTTATTCCAAGTATCAAAATAGAGTATTTTGATAAAAAAGAGAAAAAAATTATAACAAAACAGAGTAAATCTTTTAAAATTGAAGTTGAAAAAAGTAAAGAGCAAAAAGCAGTTTTAGAAAAGTCTAAAGAGCAAACTACCAAGAGTTTAAAAGAGAGTGTTGTAATAGAAGAACTTTCAATTAGACAAAGAGTTGAATATTTTATTTTTGGTATAATTACCACGTTATTTATTTTTGGTTTATATACTCTTGTTAAAATTCAAAATAGTAAAAAAGAGTCAAAAGATGCTCCTTTGGTAAGTTTGATTAAAAGGGCAAAAACAAAAAATGAAATGATTAAAGTTTTAATTCCTTTTTTAAAAAAGGATGAAAAACTTGATAAACTAATTTTTGAGTGTGAAAGTCAAAAAGATTTTAAAATTCTAAAAAAAGAGATTTTAGAGAGAATAAAAGAGATTAAAATTTAAGAGGTATATATGAAATATTTATTGTTAGTTTTTTTATCGCTAAACTGTTTATTTGCAAATGAGTTTTATGCAAAACTAGAACCTATTGAGAGTTATGAAATAAAAGCAGCTGTTAGTGGCAAAGTAATATATGCTAATAGAGATATAGAAGGTAAAAAAGCAAATAATAGTACTATTGTTGAGCTTGATTCTTATGTCAATAAAATTGACTTAGAACAATCTTTGAATAAATTAAAAGCTATTGAAGAGATGATTGAGCTTCAAAATAGAAACTATCAAAGATTATTAAAAATCACTTCAAAATCTGGATATGAGAAGGATAACCAAAAAATAAATGTTATTAACCAAGAGGTTAATAAAGCGGATATGTTAATAAATATTGCAAATTTAAAAGATAGTATAAAAAATAAAAAATTAGTTGAGAAAAATTTTTATATCTATAATATTGCAGTAAATGAAGGTGATTATGTAACTGCTGGTACTCTTTTGTATGAAGCAAAAGATTTAAGCAAAGGAAAATTGGAGATTTATGTTCCAATTTTGGATATTGATGATATAAAAAACAAAACAATATATCTTGATGGAGAGAAAACCAATTTGAAAATAGAGAAGATTTTTGATGTTGCTGATTCTCAACACATCTCTTCATATAAAGTAAAAATAGTTTTAAATAATCCAAAAAAATTTTCAAGGTTGATAAAAATTGAGTTTAAGTAAAAATAGTATTGCCTGTCCACTTGATTGTTATGATACTTGTGAAGCACTATATGAAAATGGTTTAATAAAAGGGAACAAAAATCATAGAGTAACAAATGGAAAACTCTGTATAAATTTTGCAAATTTGCAAAATGAGAACTTCTTAAAAACTGCATATTATGAGAATAAAGAGATAACTTTAGAAGAGTCTTTAAATATTTTAGTTGAAAAACTTAAAAATACAAAACCTGAAAATACACTTTTTTATAAAGGTGCTGGAAACCTTGGAATAATGCAAAGTATTACAAAAATATTTTTTGCTTCATATGGTTCTGTTTTAACAAAAGGAAGTCTTTGTGATGAAATTGGAGGTTATGGTTTAGCTAAAGGAAGAGGTAAATTAGTAAACCCTCCAATAGAAAATTTGATTAATAGTGATGTAATTATTGTATGGGGAAGAAATTTTTCTGTTAGCTCTCCTCATATGTACAATTTGGTTAAAGATAAAACTTTTATCACAATTGATCCAATAAAAACAGATATTGCAAAAAAAAGCTCTTTACATCTACAACTTAATCCAAAAACTGACCATGAGTTAGCACTTCTTCTTACAAGATTTGCGTATATGGAAGATATGGAAGATGAAGAGTTTATTAAAAATAATTCTAATAATGTAGAAGATTTTTTTGATCTGGCAAAGGAAAAACCTCTTCTTTCATATGAAAAAACAACAGGAATTAGTTTAACTGATATTACAAAATTTTTTGAGTTAATAAAAAATAAAAAAGTTGCAATACTTATTGGTCTTGGAGTTCAAAAGTACTATGAAGGTGCACAAATAATAAGAACTATTGATTCCTTTGCTGCATATATTGGAGTTCATAACAAAGATTACGGTGGTGTTTGGTATTTAGATGAATCTGCTGCTGGTTATGAAAAGCAGATAGTATCAAAACCTAAAAAAAAGATTCCCCTGCCAGAAGTTGATTTCTCACAATTTGATTTGGTTTTTATTCAAGGAGCAAATCCTGTTGTAAGTGCACCAAATACTAAAAGAATCGTTGAAGGATTAAAAAATAGTTTTGTAGTCTATTTTGGTACAACTTTAAATGATACGGCAAAATATGCAAATCTGATTATTCCTGCATCAAATTTTTTGACAAAAGGTGATGTAAGACTCTCTTATGGACACAACCTAAAAGCAGTTTCAAATGCCGTTATAGAAAAAGAAGAAGGAACAATAAGTGAGTATGAACTTGCATCCTTTTTAACAAAAGAGTTCTCTTTTGAAAACTTAAAAGCTGAAGAAGAGATTTTGAATTACTATAAAAATACAGTTCCGAATAAATCTCATAAAATGGAAACTTTTAAGTTTATTGAAGAGTTAGAGATTGAGAATTTATATGAAAATAAAGAAGAGAATCAATACTATTTTATTACTGCAAAAAGAAAAAGGAATCTAAATTCACAATTTGAGAGTGATGACAAAGCCTATTTCAATCCAAGCAGTGGTTTGAAAGAGAAAGAGATGGTAAAACTTTTTACCGATTATGGGGAAGCTATATTTGAAGTGGCTTTAAGTGAAGATGTAAAAGAGAATTGCATATTAACCTATGCAGGGAACAAAAAAGCGAATTATCTAACACCTTTTAAAAAAGATGAAGTGGCAGATTCTGCAACTTTGCAAGAGGTACTTGTAACAATTGACATATCGTGAACTATTAACTAATTATCCAATTATTAGACAACTATCATTACTACAATTCATTGCATATTTTGGCTCTTGGTTTTCCAATGTTGCTATTTATACAATGGTTGTTGATTTTGGATCATCTGCTTTTATTATTGCCTTAGTAACAGCAATGCATCTACTACCAGCAGTTTTAATTGGTCCATTTTCTGGGGCAATTATAGATAAAGTTAGAGTAAGAGCTTTGATGCTAAGTCTACTTTTAACTGAACTTATTATGACTTTGCTTTTTTTAACCATTGATAGTAAAGATGACTTATGGTTATTAATGGTTCTAATTTTTATTAGAATGGGAAGTTCTTCTATGTTTTTCTCAACGGAGATGACACTTCTTCCTAAGTTAATAAAAGGAAGAGCCTTACAAAAAGCAAATGAGATACACTCAATTATTTGGTCTTTTACCTATGCAGCAGGTATGGCAATAAGTGGAGTTGTTGTTCACTCTTTTGGAATAAAAACTTCAATTATCATAGATGCTCTATTTTTTATTGTGGCAATAATTCTATTTTTTAATATTGAGTTTAAAATAGAAATTATTCATACAAAAGAGAAAATAAGTTCAATGATAAAAGATGGTTTTTTATATTTAAAAAAGAACAAACTTATCCTTCATCTAATAGTATTACACTCTAGTGTTGGGCTTACATCTTTTGATACATTAGTAACTCTTTTGGCAAAAAATGAGTATAAATATGTAATAGCTGTTCCTTTAGCAATAGGAATTACAAATGCAGTAAGAGCTTTTGCTTTGATGATTGGCCCACTTTTTATTACCAATAAAGTAAATAAGGATACTTTGACATATATCTTTATTTTTCAAGGTTTGGCAATTATTATTTGGAGTTTTTTACAGTTTGATTTTTATTACTCTTTAATTGCACTTTTTTTAACAGGTTTTGCAACTACAACTATTTGGTCTTATACTTATGCTCTTATACAAGAGGGTGTTGAAGAGAAATATTTAGGAAGAGTAATATCTTATAATGATATGATTTTTATGATTTCAAATATTGTTACAACTTTTTTTATTGGTATTGCTGCATCTATTATCTCTTTGGAGTTAATAACTGCCATTTTAGGTTTTGGTTTTTTTGTTTTTGCTTTATATTATAATTGGTTGAAAAAGTTTTTATAAAAGTTGGAGAATTACTCCAACTCATGAAGAAAGTTCAACTTTCCAAAATAATCTTCTAAAAAGGGTTTTGATACTTCCTCAAAACTCTCTTTATCTTGAAAAAGATTAATATACCACTCAAAACCTATCTCTCTTCTTTTTAAAGCCTCTTGTGAAAGAAGAATGTCATTTATACATCCTAGTTTAGATGGAGCAATCAAAATTGCTTTTGCCTCAAATATTTTTATTAAATCAATCATAAAAAGATCTTCCAAAATTGGTACCATTAAACCACCAGCACCCTCAATTACTAAAAAATCACACATGGTTTCTAAATAGTTTATTTTATCTTTTAAGAACTCAAAATCAATATTTTGTTCACCTTTAGCAACATATGGAGCAGCTGGAAGCTTAAATTGATAAGGAACCACATCATTAATTGTTGCAGTAAAATCATTATTTAATTCTTTTACAAGATTTAACATCTTTGTTCCATCTAAAGGAGAGTCAATAACTCCAGTTTCACAAGGCTTAAAATATCCTACTCTTACGCCTTTTTTTGCATAATATTTTAAAATTGTTTCACAAGCATATGTTTTCCCAACATCTGTATTAGTTGCAGTTACAAATACCCTTTTCATTATAATCCTTTTTTATAAATTATTATTTTTTAAAAAATAAAAGAAGCTTTAAAATATTTTGTAAACATTTTGTTTTACTAAGATTAGTTCTTTTTTGTTATAATATATACAACAATAAATTAAAAAGAGGTATATTGTGGCAAACGAATTAGAAATTGAACTTGATAATGACCTGGAAGTAGAAGAGCCAAAGAAATTTAAAGTACTACTATTAAATGATGATTATTCAACAATGGATTTTGTAATTGACGTCTTAACAAAAGTTTTTAGAAAGAATATTGATCAAGCTACAAAAATTATGTTAAATATTCATAATAATGGGAAAGAAGTTTGTGGAATATATACCCATGAGATTGCAACAACAAAAGTGGCTCAGGTTAAGTCCTTAGCGAGAGAAAAGGGGTTCCCTTTAAAAGCAATAATGGAAGAAGAATAAAAAATGATTAGTAAAGAATTAAGAAATATATTTGCGCAAGCAGTAAACTATGCAAAAAAGAGTAGACATGAATATTTAACAATTGAGCATGTTTTTTTAATGCTTATTCATGATGAAGTTATTGAAAATTTATTAAATGATTTGGGATTAGATAAAAATAAAATCTTTAATCAAATAAAAAAACATATTGATGAAAATACTCCAATTTTCCCTGAGAATATTCAAGATGAACCTATTGAGACAATTACACTTACTTCTACAATTGAGAATATGGTAGCACATACTCAAAATAGTGGTAGAAGAAATGCAAGTGTTGAAGATATGTTTGTTGCTATCTTAAAAGATGAAAAATCTTATGCAACTTATGTTCTAAAATCAGCAGGAGTTGAAAGGGTTGATATCTTAGAAGAGATTTCTCATAAAGAGGAAACAGAAGAGCCAAATGATTTTGATGACTTTAAAGAAGATGACGATGGAAAAGATAATAAGGTTTTAGATAAAAACTCAACTGAACTTGTAGCTTTAGCAAAAAAAGGTGATATTGATCCAGTTATTGGAAGAGTAAATGAGATAGGAAGAGTTATTCAAATTCTAAGCAGAAGAAAGAAAAACAATCCAATTTTAGTTGGTGAACCTGGTGTTGGTAAAACTGCTATTGCAGAAGGTTTAGCTTTAGAGATTGCAAATAAAAGAGTTCCAGAGTTTTTAGAAGATGCAAAAGTATTTTCACTAGATATGGGATCAATGGTTGCAGGAACTAAATATAGAGGGGATTTTGAGAAAAAATTAAAAGCTTTGTTAAAAGAGATTACAAAAATTCCTAATGCAATTTTATTTATTGATGAGATTCATACAATAGTTGGGGCTGGAAGTGTAAGCGGAAGTTCAATGGATGCTTCAAATATCTTAAAACCAATGCTTGCAAATGGAAAGTTAAAATGTATTGGGGCAACTACTTTTAGTGAGTTTAGAAATGATTTTTCAAAAGATAAAGCACTTAGTAGAAGATTTGCAAAAGTTGATGTTGATGAACCTTCTTTGGAAGATACTGTTCAAATATTAGAGGGTTTAAAATCTAAATATGAAGATTATCATGGGGTAAAATATAGCAAAGCAGCAATAGAAGTTGCCGTTGAACTTAGTAAAAAATATATCAATGATAGATTTTTGCCAGATAGTGCAATAGATGTTATTGATGAGGTTGGGGCAAGAAAAAAAATAGAGTATTCAACTGTAAATAAAAACAATATTAATATTACTCAAAAAGATATTGAAGATACAGTTGCAAAAATGGCACATATTCCTTCAAAATCAACAACAAAATCAGATATTTCATTGCTTAAAAGCCTTGAAAAAAGTATGCAAAAAAGAGTTTTTGGACAAGATAGTGCTATTGCAACTATAGTTCAATCAATAAAAAGAAACAAAGCTGGGCTTAATATTGATAAAAAACCAATAGGAAGTTTCCTATTTACAGGACCAACAGGTGTTGGTAAAACAGAGGTTGCAAAAGAGTTATCTAATCAATTGGGTATCCACTTTGAAAGATTTGATATGAGTGAATATATGGAAGCTCATACTGTTTCAAGACTTATTGGAGCTCCTGCAGGATATGTAGGGTTTGAAAATGGTGGGCTTTTAACTGAAGCAATTAGAAAACATCCACATTGTGTACTTTTATTGGATGAAATAGAGAAAGCTCATCCTGATTTGATGTCAATTTTACTTCAAGTTATGGATAATGCAGAATTAACTGATAATAGTGGAAATAAAGCAGATTTCCAAAATGTAATACTTATTATGACATCAAATTTAGGTGCTAGTGAAGCAAATGTAATGGGATTTGCAAAAGATGATTCTCTAAATGAGAATAAAGCAATAAACAAATTCTTTGCACCAGAGTTTAGAAATAGACTTGATGCTATGGTAAGTTTTGTATCATTAGATATCTCTATTGTTGCAAAAGTTGCAGGTAAATTTATTGAAGATTTAGAAAAACAACTTGAAAACAAAAAAATCAAAATTGCAATTAGTGCAAAAGCAAAAAATGAACTTGCAGTTTTAGGTTATGATAAAGCAATGGGAGCAAGACCTTTAGCTAGAGTAATCTCTGATAAAATTAAAAATGTTCTGACTGATGAGATACTTTTTGGAAGACTTAAAAAAGGTGGTAATGTAAAAATTGATTTTGTTGATGATGAGTTTAAATTCACTTATACTCCTTTAAAAAGTTAGTGTAGAGTTTTTTAGATTTTAATTAAAATAATTTATTAAATGTTTTTTAATAAAAATCATGTACAATTTCAACTTATTTTGTATAAGGAAAAATAATGAATAAAATTTTATTTAGTTTGATTGTTGCAGCTTCAATTTTTGTTGGATGTTCTGATGAAAAAGTAGAAACCACTACACAAAATGAAGAAGCAAAAGCTCCTCAAGAAAAGTTTGTTACACAAACAAAAGAATCAGCTGCTGAAGTTGCAGCTACAATAGTAGAAGAGTCTAAAAAAGTTGCACAAGCAGGTTCTGAAGCAGTAAAAGATATGACAAATGATGTTATAGAGAAAAGTAAAGAGATTAAAGAAGAAGCAGTAAAGAGTGTAAATCAAACAAAAGATAAAATTGAAGATAGTATAAATAGTATTGTTGAAGCAAAATCAGCTATAAATGATGAGTCTAAAACAATGTTAGATAAAGGAAAAGCTTTATATTTAAAGTGTGCAGGCTGTCATGGAGCAAGTGCTGAAAAACCTGCATTAGGGAAATCTCTAGTCATTAAAGGGTGGAGTAAAGAACAAATTGTTAGTGCACTAGAGGGGTATAAAAATGGAACTTATGGTGCAGTAATGAAAGGCGTAATGAAAAGCCAAGTTTCATCAATGACTAAAGAAGATATTGAGGCAGTTGCTGAGTATATTTCTAAATTCTAATTAAGACCAATAATCTTGGATATTTTCCCTTTAGATAACTACTCTTATAGTTTTCCAAATCCAAGATTGGCTTCAAATGAGGGAATTTTAGCTTATGGTGGAGATTTGTCTCCAACTAGGCTATTTAAAGCTTATTCAATGGGAATCTTCCCTTGGTATAATAAAACTGATCCTATTCTTTGGTGGAGCCCTAATCCTCGCTTAATTTTAAATCTAGATGAGTTTAAAGTTTCAAAGTCACTAAAGAAAACAATCAATAGTAATATATTTGAAATAAAATTTGATGAAAATTTTAAAGAGCTTATGCTTGAGTGCTCAAAGATAAAAAGAGAGAATCAAAAGGGTTCTTGGATACATGATGAGGTTATAGAGTCATATAATGAGTTTTATAAATTAGGTTTTGCTCACTCTTTTGAAAGCTACTATGAAGGGGAATTAGTGGGTGGTGGTTATGGTGTTGTAATTGGTGATATCTTTTGTGGAGAATCTATGTTTGCAAAAAAAAGTGATGCTTCTAAAGTTGCTTTGTATTACCTTATCGAGAGACTGAAAAAGAGTAATTTTAGATTAATAGATTGTCAAATTCCTACAAAACATTTAAAATCATTAGGAGCAAAAGAGATTAGTAGAGATAGCTTTTTAGAGTTAATACAAAAAGCTTTAGAAAATCCAAGAGAATTTTAAAAAATTATAAATTTGACTTATAATAAAACAAATTCTTATAAAGAATAAAAAATACCCATGATATATAAGAAAAAATAAAGTAAATAGTTGTAAAATTCCCAAAAAAATAGGAAAAATTATGATAAGAAAAATTGATATTGAAAGTGATGAGTTTCAAACTGAACTAGAACTAACAAAACAATTTACTAATAAAGTTTGTGAAGAACATGGATTTTTTTATAATCCTGAAGATGATGTAAATGAATCAATACAAATGGGACTAACAAGAAACAAACTTATTTATGGAAAAAGATATTGTCCCTGTTTTATGGTTGTGGGTGAGACTCAAGAGGAAAAAGACAAAGCTGATAATAGATTGTGCCCTTGTACACCAGCTCTTACAAAAGAGATACCCTCAAAAGGACATTGTCACTGTGCAATTTTTTGTACAAAAGAGTATGTGGATGATGTTTTAGCACAACAAACACCACAAAGTGAAGAGAAAAAACACTCTTTAGGTTTAACAAAAAAACAGTGTGAAGATTTACTTTTAAAACCAGAAGTTAATGCAGCAGAAGTTGAAGCTCTTTTAGAAGCAAGAAATTTAGGGTTTGTAGATTTTTTATTAGTTGATACTAGAGAGTGGATGGAGTGGATTGGTGGAAGAATTGTAGGTACAGATTATTTAGTTCCAACAACTTCATTTTATCAATCATTAGAGCAAATAGAAAACAAAAAAGAGACCCCTATTATTCTTTATTGCCATAGTGGTAGTAGAAGTGCATATTGCCAAAGAATTATGTTAAGTTCAGGATTTAAAACTGTTATTAATCTTGATTATGGAATTATGACTTATCAAGGTGAAATAGTTGCAGGAGAGTAGATCTAGTCTATCTCCTATCCTCTAAGCTCTTTTCAATACTATAAAAGTCATCACTAAACTTTTTAAGTAGTTGTAAAAGTGAGATAAAAAAAGTAACCATCGCTGGACCTATTATCATCCCCCAAAAACCAAAAGTAGAAAGACCTGCAACTATTGCAAAAAATATTAGCAGTTCATTTACTTTTGTTGGAGTTTTTACAATTCTATGATTTATATATTTTATAATAACTGGTTTTATAAAAGTATCTGCAATTACAGATATAACTACTATTGAATAAATAGCAATTGCAACGGCATTTGCACTGCTTCCTGCAAAGATTTCATAGATTGCAACAGGAAGCCACATAATCATTCCACCAACTACAGGAACAAGTGAAGCAAAGCCATATAATACTCCTAAAAGTATTCCATCATATCCAAAGAAAGAGATAAATATTCCAAAAAGAAATCCCTCTAAAATGGCAGTAGCTAAAATTGAGTATAAAACAACACTCATTACATTTGAAGATTCATAAAATAGTGCATTCGAGTCTTCCATTTTAAGTGGTAATGCCTCTTTAAAGTAGTGAGCCAAACTTGTACTATAAAAGGTAAAAAAGAAGAAAAATATTAATATCATAACCATATCAATAATAAATTTTGCAGAGTTTTTACCTAAAAATGCACCAATTGAAAAGAGATTTTGTATAAACTCTGGAATATCAACTTTATCGATTACTCTAAGGAGTTGATCTTTCAAAAAGACAAAATCATCAGGGATAGTATCTACCCATTGTTTTACAACTTCAAAAATATCAAAAAGTGCTTTTTGATCAATTTTATTAATCAAAGAGGCAAAAGAGAAGATGCAATACAAAACTGGAACAAAGAATATCAAAGTTAAAAGTATTGTTAATAAAATAGCCGAAAAAAACTGATTTGGTATATGATATTTAAAATAAATATTCATAGAGTTTGTAGCAACAGCCAAAAGTAGTGCAACAATTATTGGTTTTAAAAAAGGATCAAATAGCTGTAGCATAAAAAAAATAGTAACTACAGTCAATCCAATCAAAAAATATTGGGGTTTCAAAAAAGCCTTCCTTCGCTATCAAGTTTTTCACTTCCTGGATATGAGAGTCTGAAAAGTTCATAAGTTTTAACAGAAGCTACTCTTCCTCTTGCAGTTCTCTCTATATATCCATTTGCCAAAAGATATGGTTCTATTGCATCTTCAATTGTTCCCTCATCTTCACTTAAAGCTGCTGCAATAGTTGAAAGTCCCATTGGTTTACCTCTATTAGAGACAAGCAATTCAAGTAAATTTATATCCATTTCATCAAAACCTGATTCATTTACACCCAATTCATTTAAAGCGTATTGACATCTTTTTAGATGAATTGAATTTTCATTTTCAACTTCTGAAAAGTCTCTTACACGTCTAAGAAGTCTTAAAGCAACTCTTGGTGTCCCTCTGCTTCTTCTTGAAATCTCCAATGCTGCATTATCTTCACAGGCTTTTCCCAGTTTTAAAGAGGCTTTTTGGATAATTTTTGCAAGCTCTTCATGGTCATAAAACTGCATTCTAAAGTGCATTCCAAATCTCTCTCTTAAAGGATTACTTAACATCCCAGCTCTTGTTGTTGCTCCAATTAGAGTAAATCTTGGAAGGTCAATTTTAACAGTTTGTGCTGCTGGTCCTGAACCAATTATAATATCTAATCTATAATCTTCCATAGCTGGATACAAAATCTCTTCAACAGCAGGACTTAATCTATGAATCTCATCAATAAAAAGAATATCTCCCTCTTCAAGGTTTGTTAAAATTGCAGCCAAATCACCACTTTTTTCAATCATTGGTCCAGCAGTAACTTTTATATTTGAATTCATCTCATTTGAGATTAGATAAGATAGGGTTGTTTTTCCAAGTCCTGGAGGTCCATAAAAAAGTATATGATCTAAGGCTTCATTCCTTTTTCTAGAGGCTTCTATAAAAACTTTTAGGTTTTTTTTGATTTTCTCTTGACCTATATAGTCATCCCAAGAAGAGGGACGAAGGTTTACTTCACTACTCTCGTCTTCAAAAGATATTTGTTCAACTTCAACTACTCTTTCCATTTTTAATACTCTTCTTCTTTAGAAGGGAAAGATCCATTTTGAACATCACTTCTATATTGTTTTACAGCATCTTTTACTAAATTTGCACCATCCAAATAATCTCTTACAAATTTTGGTTTAAAATCTTCAAAAAGACCTAACATATCAGACCATACTAAAACCTGTCCATCTGTGTCTTTCCCTGCACCAATTCCAATAGTTGGAATATTAACTGCTTCACTAATCTCTTTTGCTACATCAGACATAACACCTTCTATTACAATAGAAAATGCTCCAGCTTTTTCTATTGCAAGGGCATCTTTTATAAGTTGTTGGGCATCGTGTTTATCTTTTCCTCTAACTTTGTATCCACCTTCACTTCTTACATATTGAGGCATAAGTCCTATGTGTCCCATAACTGCTATTGAATTTTTTGTTAAGTGTTCAACAATATCTGCTCTATCCTCTCCACCTTCAATTTTAACTGCTGCCGCATTTGTTTTGGCATATACTTTACTTGCATTTTTTAGTGCTTCATCTTTGTTTATATAAGTTCCAAAGGGCATATCAACAACAACAAAAGCCTCTTTTGCTCCATTACAAACTGCTTTTGTGTGGTAAATCATTTGATCTAACGTTGCAGATAGAGTGTCATTTTTACCAGCAAAACTCATATTTAGACTATCTCCAACTAAAATTATATCTGCTATATTTTTAAATAGATTCGCAAAAAGAGCATCGTAAGCAGTAATAACTGTCAACTTTCTGATATTCTTTGCATTTTTAATTTTTGTTATATTCATCTTTTCAAAATTTTCTTTAATAATACTCATAAAAATGTTTCCTAAAATCTTTATTTTGAGTCTTAATTGTATCAAATTTATCCTTTTTGTTGAAGTTTTATTTCTATTCTTCTAAATAAAATTATTTTTACTAAATTGCTATTCAAGATAATTTGGATAAAATAGAATAAATTTGAAAATTATTAGGATTTATTTTGAAAAAATTAGTAGGTTATATAACTTCATCAATTCCAAGTAATGATTTTACAGTTGATTTAGCTCTTAGTATGAAAGAGGCAGGAGTTGATATTTTGGAGTTAGGTGTTCCTTTCTCTGATCCTGTTGCTGATGGACCAGTTATAGAAAAAGCAAACCATATAGCTTTAAACAGTGGTTTTAAATTAAAAGACCTTTTTGAAGCTAGCTCTAAAATTGCACCACAAATGGATATGTTATGGATGGGATATATGAATCCTTTTTTTCATTATGGTTTAGAAAACTTTTTAAAAAAAGCAGATGAGTTTGGTGTAAATGGTATGATAATTCCTGATTTACCCTTTGAAGAGGCGCTTTTAGTAAATGATACTTTTGAAAAATATAATAAAGCAAATATCTCATTTGTTGCACCTACTCATGGGGAAGAGAGAATAAAAAAAGTTGTAGAAAATTCTAAAAAATTTATCTATATGGTTGCCTATGCAGGAATTACAGGAAGTGGACAAAGTGAAGATTTAAGTTCTATTATTTCTACTGTTAAAAAGTATTCTAATACTCCACTTTACATAGGTTTTGGGGTTGATGAAAAGAGTTGTAAAGAGAAAGCAAAAGGTGTTGATGGAGTAATTGTTGGTAGTGCATTTGTTAAACATTTGGTTGATGAATCCCTATCAAATAGTGAAAAAATCAAGAAAATATCTGCAATTGCAAAAGAGATTAAAGAAAAGATAAACGAATAATTATGCATATTTTAGAACATGATGTAGAGTTTGTTGAAGAGAACAGAGATTGCTCTTATTTTAGTGATGAGATATCTGATATTAGATATAGATATATACATAAATGTAATATTGATGATTATCAAAATATGCTTGAACATGGATGGCGACGTTTTGGTAAAATGCACTTTGTGCCAGAGTGTAAAGAGTGCACAAAGTGTGTCTCAATGAGAATTGATGTGGCAAATTATAAATTTTCAAGTTCAGAAAAGAGAGTATTCAAAAAAAATTTAGATACTAAACTTTATATTCAGCCTCCATCTTTGACTTTAGATCACTTAAGGCTTTATGATAAATATCATGAGCATATGAATAAGAAAAAAGATTGGCCATATACTCCAATTGAACCATCAGAGTATGATAGATCTTATGTTCAAGGTAAAGAAGAGTTTACAAAGGAGTTTTTATATGTTAGAGATAATAAACTAATTGGTGTGGCATTGGTTGATATATTGCCTGAATCAATTTCATCAATTTACTGTTATTATGATCATGATTATGAAAAACTATCTATAGGTAAGTTTTCAATATTAGCACAGATAAAAATTGCAAAAGAGTTGAACATCCCTTATATCTATTTGGGATATTGGATAAAAAATCATTATTCTATGGGATATAAAGAGGCTTATCTTCCCTTTGAGGTTTTGAAAAATAGAGCAACTTTAAGTGAAGATGCAGTTTGGGAAAAGTATAAAAAATAATAAGCGAGATAAAATGAAAAGATTAGTTTACTCATTACTGTTAGTTACAGTATTCTGTTTTGCTGAAGCCTTTGAAGGAGAACAAAAGAAGGCAGATTGTCTACTGTTGCAAGATGAAAACTCAATTATATGTAAGTATGAACACGAAAGAATGGAAGAAGATGTTGAAATTAGTGTTCATTGGATTTCTCCAAATGGTGAAACTTCAAGGGAGAGATTAATGATTATCCCAGCAGGTCATGGTTCAATTTATGACTTTAGATATATAGAAGGCAGAGCAAAAGGAACTTGGAGTTTTATTGTTAAAGAGGGAGATGTTGAAACTAAAACAACTTTCGTTGTAGAGTAAAATTTACTCTACAAACCAAGTCCTCTGGCAACATTATATGTAACAAATGAAAGAATCCAAGCAATTGATGTTGTGAAAACAAAAAGATAAACTAAATATCTCCAACCCCCAGCTTCCCTTGTAAATACCATTGATGCAGCCAAACAAGGCAAATAAATCATAACAAAAACAATATAAGCTAAAGCAGATGCAAGAGGAATATTTGTTTTTATTTTTTCAAGTAACCCTTGGCTACCTTCATCTGTTTCATCCCCTAGTCCATATAAAATCCCTAAAGTTGAAACTACAATCTCTTTTGCAGCAAGTCCTGTTTCAAGAGCAATTGTCATTTTCCAATCAAAACCTAATGGTGCAAAAAGAGGTTCTGAGAATTTTCCAACTTTACCTAAATAAGAGTTCTCAAGATTATAAAGAGCCATTTTATTATTCAACTCATATCTTTCTTCTTCTGAGTTAGCCAATTCAAGTTGTTGATTTATTATTGCTTCATACTCTGGTTGTTTTGGATAGTTTGAGGCAAACCAGATTAGAATTGAAGCTGCGAGGATAAATGTTCCAGCTTTTTTAAGATACATTAATGCCTGATTTGAAACTGTATGCCAAATAAGTTTTGTAGAAGGAAGTCTATATTTTGGCATCTCCATAACAAAAGGTTCATCTTCACTTTTAAATACTACTATTTTTAGCACTTTTGCTGCAATAAGTCCTAAAAGAGCCCCCACAATATAGATTAGAAAAAGAATATTTCCAGCATTTTTTTCTGAGAAAAAAGCACCTGTAAATAGTACATAAATAGGAAGTCTTGCTCCACAAGACATAAAACCAATTATAAAAAGAGTTAAAAGTCTATCTTTTGGATTTTTAAGTGTTCTTGCTGCCATATAAGCTGGAACTGAACAACCAAATCCTGTAACTAAAGGGATAAATGATTTTCCATGAAGTCCAAATTTGTGGAAAAAACCATCTAAAAGGAATGCAACTCTACTCATATATCCTGTTGTTTCAAGTAGTGCAATCCCAAAAAATAGAATAACAATATTTGGAATAAAAAGAACAACAGCTCCAACTCCAGCAAGAGCACCATCCGCAATAACTGAAGCTATTTGAGTATCACCTAAAATATTTTTTGTTTCATCAATCAATGTCGCAAAAAAAGCATCAATTAGATCCATTGGAATATTTCCAAGTTCAAATGTTAACTGAAAAAGCCCCCACATTAAAAATAAAAAAATTGGAAGACCAAATATTTTGTGAATTAAAATTGAATCAATCTTATCTGTAAGAGTTTTGTTATCTTCATTTTGTTTTTCTAGTTTTACAACTTCAGTAACAATACCCCTTGCAAAAGCAAACTTTTCATCTTCAAATATATTATTTAGATTTTTTGTTCCATAATGCAAGTAGATGTGTTCAAATGCATTTGTTAAAATGAGTTGAAGTTCTATCCAAATAGGTTCATCTCTTAAAATAAGAAAAGTCTTCTTATCCTCTTTTAAAAGTTTAATGGCAATCTCTCTATAGTGAATATTTGTTCTATATTTTTTTTCTAATAGAAATGATTTAATATTTGCAATCTCTTCTTCTATTACATCTGAAAAAATCAGTTTTGATTCAAATTTCATAGATTCATATTTTGTTGTTAACTCTTCTAATAACTCTTTAATACCAAGTTTTGTTTTAGCAGATGTTTTAACGCAAGGTTTTCCAATAATTTTTGAAAGCTGTTTTTCATTTATCTTAATTCCCTCATTTATTGCTTCATCTGACATATTTAAAGCTAAAACCATTTTTTTATCTAAAGCTAACAACTCGTTAGTTAAATATAAGTTTCTCTCTAAATTTGTTGAATCCAAGACATTTAAGATAATATCATAATCCTCTTCTTCAAGATAATTCTTTGTAACTTTCTCTTCTAATGTAAAATCTGTTAGTGAGTATGAACCTGGTAAATCAATAATTTCAAAAAGATAATCTTTATATTCAAACTCAATTTGTGTTTTTTCTACTGTAACTCCAGAGAAGTTTCCAACTTTTAGCCTTGAGTTTGAAATAGAGTTAATAAGCATAGATTTACCAACATTTGGTTGACCAACTAAGGCCACTTTGATTAGTTTTTTATTTTTTTTGTTTAACATTGTGAGTTCTCTATTTCAATTGTTTCTGCTTCAGATATTCTAATAGCAATTTTTGTATTTTGCACTTTTATTTCTATAGTATTTTTTGATAAGGTTTGTTCTAATACTGACACAATGGCACCTTTTACAATGCCAAAAGAACTAAATCTTGACTTTAATACAGGTTCTGAATCAATTGCAATTATTTTTCCACACATACCTTTTTGCAATTCACTTAGTCTCATAATAAACCTCTTTATTTTTCTTGTATTGATAATAATTATCGTTAAAATAATACAAAAACTTTGCTTAAAATTTATAATTAATCTAATTTATAAGCAAAGATAATGAAAAATTTGCAGAATTGAGATTAAAAACAATAAATTACAATAAATTTTAAGTGATTTTGATAATAATTTTGTAATAATTAATATTAGAGTTTTTAATAAGGTTATTAAATGGCAAAAAGTGAAGAAGTAATTGGCGAGTTAAAAAAAATTGTTAAACAAAAAGGTCTTAAGTATACTGAGCAAAGAGAGATAGTTTTAAATATTCTCTTTAATGCAAATGAACATTTAACTGCTGAAGAGATCTATAATTTAATTAAAGTAAAAAGACCTGATTCAAATATTGGAATAGCAACAGTTTACAGAGCATTAAGCTTCTTAGAAGAGGTTAACTTAATCACATCTATAGCATTTGGAACTGATGGTAAAAAATATGAAAGTAATTTTAAAGATCACCATGATCATCTAATTTGTACCCAATGTGGGAAAATTGTAGAGTTTATGGATGATGAAATAGAAAAAAGACAAGATAAAATAGCAAAGAAAAATAAATTTAAAGTTTCAAGCCACTCAATGCAACTATATGGTATATGTAGTAGCTGTCAAAATAGTTAATTGTAAATAAAAATTTAGGTAAAAATGTTTAAGAACTCATTATTCCTTTTTGCATGCTTAATAATATATTGTCATGCAACAAATATCACACCTATTCCTCAAACTATTGAGTTTAATTATAATAAAGCAATATTAGGTAAAAAGTTGTTTTTCGACAACAAACTATCAAAAGATAATACAATCTCATGTGCAACCTGTCATGATTTGAATAATGGAGGAGATGATGGCCTTCAATTCTCTTTTGGAGTTAATGGAGCGTTAGGAAAGGTAAATGCTCCTACAGTTTTAAACGCTTATTTTAATTTTAGACAATTTTGGGATGGAAGAGCAAAAGATTTAAAAGAGCAAGCAGCAGGTCCAATTGAAAATCCAATTGAGATGGCACATAATTTTAAACTATTGATAGAAAAATTAGAGAATACAGAGTATAAAGATATATTTAAAAAAATCTATAGTGGTGCGATAACAAAAGATAATATAGTTGATGCTATTTCAGAGTTTGAAAAAACACTTATTACCCCAAATTCAAGGTTTGATAAATTTTTGTTGGGAAATAAAGAGGCTATAAGTAAATATGAAAAAGAGGGATATGAACTTTTTATAAATAAAGGTTGTATAGCTTGTCACCATGGAATAAATGTTGGAGGAAATCATTACAATAAATTTGGGGCATTTAATTATATTGCTAGTGATAATTTAGGTCGATATGAAGTAACAAAAAAAGATGAAGACAAATACTATTTCAAAGTTCCATCTTTGAGAAATATAGAGCTGACTTCTCCATATTTTCATGATGGTAGAGAGCCTGATTTAAAAAAAGCTGTAGAAACGATGTCTTTGGTACAACTTGGACGGCCAATTACAAATGAAGAGATAGATAAGATTGTCTCTTTTTTGAAAACTTTAACTGGGCAAGTTAAAATTATTGAGTAGTAGATGAATAGAATAAAAGATTATTTTAGCTTTAAACTACTGTTTTTTACCCTTTTTTTAACTTTTATCTTTTTATATTTGTTTAAAATAGAGAATAGTAAAAAGTTTTATAATAATTATAAAAAAAATATTGATACTATGGTTGTTTCGAATTTAAGACTAAATGGTTTTTTAAATCAAAAAGAGAAATTTATAAATTTTGATACCATAGTTGATGAGACAAACTCTTTTGAAAAAGCTTTGGAGCATGTTATAAAAAGTGGCATAAAAAATGAGTTTGGACAAGATATTTATAATCAAGTATTAGAGATAAATGATACTTTTATTAAAAAATCTGACTTTATAGAAAAATTCAAATCAAAACACTCTTCAATTTTAAATTCAGTTCATTATATTTATGATTTAAATCAGTATTTATTAAATGATAAGAGTATAAATCAAGATATTAAACTTCTAATAAATAGTACACTTTTTATGATAATGCAACAATTTGTTGGAATAAATAAGAATGAAGAACCAATAATAGAGAGTTTAAAAAAGATAAATGAATATAATAAAGATTTAGAATATAATAGATTAACTCTTCTAACAAAACATGTAGAAAATATTTTAGAGAATGTTAAATATATAAATAAAATCAAAGATAATGCAGAAAAGTTGAAATTAGCTTTTAAACTAAAAGAGCTAAACAGTCAATTAATTTATAAATACAATAACAAACTATTTTATCAACTTGTAATATCAATTTTCTTTTTCTTTATTATTTTAATTGCACTTTTATTAATCTATTATGAACACAAAAAATCTCAAAAAATTAGAAAAGAGTTGGCAGCTTTTAAATATGCTATTGAAAATAGTGATAACTCAATAATTCTTACAGATACAAATAAAAAAATTCTATATGTAAATGATATTTTTGAAAAGACTTCTGGTTTTAAAAAAGAGGAAGCATATGGCAATAGCCCAAATATTCTAAAATCTGGTGAGACTCCAGATTCTACATATGAAGAATTAAATGAGAGTTTAATAAATGGCAAAAAATGGAAAGGGGAGTTTGCAAATAAGAAAAAAGATGGTTCAATTTATTATGAAAAAGCCTCTATTGTTCCAATTATTTTAGATGATGAGATAACTAACTATTTAGCAATTAAACTTGATATTACAAAATATATAAAACAGAATGAAAATTTAAAATTATCTGCTACTGTTTTTGAAAATATAGAAGAGGGTATTTTAGTTATAGATGCCAAAGAGGATAAGATATTATCTGTAAACAGTGCTTTTGAAGAGATAACTGGATTTACTAAAAAAGATGTGATAGGTGAGTCTCCAAAACTTTTAGTTGAGAATCAAACTCACGATAAAATGTTTTATGAAAAAGTTTCTGCGGGACTTTTAGAAAAAGGTGAGTGGAAAGGTAAAATCCAAAATAGAAAAAAAGATGGTCAAATTGTACCAATATGGTTAAATATCTCAAGTATAAGAAATGATAAAGATGAGATAAGTAAATATATTGCAGTTTATACAAGTATGCAAGAGATTATAGAGACACAAAAAAAGGCAGATTTCTTAGCCTATCATGATAGTTTGACAAAACTTCCAAATAGAATAAAACTTGAGGGTGATTTAGAATTTGCCATAAAGGTTGCCAAAAGAAAAAATCAGAATATTTTTGTAATGTTTATAGATTTAGATAGATTTAAAATGATAAATGATTCACTGGGACACTCAATAGGGGATGAACTTCTTAAAATAACCTCAAAAAGAATAAAGAGTGTATTAAGGGAAAATGACATTATTGCAAGAATGGGTGGAGACGAATTTATTGTTGTTCTTGACTCTACAAAAAATAGAAAAGCAGCTGATTATGTTTGCAAAAAAATCCTTGATGTGGTTAAAAAAACAATCACTTTGGATAATAATATTTTAAATACAAGTGCAAGTATTGGTATTGCCATGTATCCTGATGATGGAGAAGATATTACAACTTTGATTAAAAATGCAGATACTGCAATGTATCATGCAAAAAATTTAGGTAAAGATAATTTCCAATACTATAATAAACAACTCTCTTTAAATGTTCATGAGCAATTAAAAATTGAACAATCTTTAAAAGATGCCATCAAAAATGGTGAGTTGTATTTAAATTATCAACCTCAATATAATTTGCAAACACATAAAGTGATAGCTTTTGAGGCTTTAGTTAGATGGCAAAACAAAGAGTTAGGAGTTGTGCCTCCAACAAAATTTATTACAATTGCTGAAGATACTGGTTTAATTATTGATTTGGGAAAATATATTTTTGATGTGGCATGTAGAGATTTTATTCAAATGAAAAAGGTTGACTCAGAACTGCATTATATAGCTATAAATGTATCTAGTGTACAGTTTAAAGACCCTGATTTTGTACAAGATGTTTTAAAAATTGTTGAAAAAAATGGCCTTAAACCATCTGATATTGAGATAGAAGTTACTGAAAGATATATAATGGAGTATTCTGAAATGAATCTAAAAGCTATGATTGACCTTAAAAATCTTGGTTTTAGATTCTCTATTGATGATTTTGGTACGGGATACTCTTCAATGAACTATTTGACAAAATTTCCTATTGATGTTATTAAAGTTGATAAAGCTTTTATTGATGGAATACCAGAAGATAATAACAATGTTCAAATTAGTAAAGCAATTGTTGCACTCTCAAAAAGTTTAAATTATAAAGTTGTTGCCGAAGGGATTGAACATGAAAAACAAGAGGATTTCTTGTTATCAATTAAGTGTGATATTGGACAAGGATATTTCTTCTCAAAACCTTTAAGCATTGAGGATGCATTAAAGGTTCTAAAGGATAATTAATTCTCTTTTCTTTTATCTGGAATATATTTAAAAAAGAGATATAAGCCTGCTAGCATAATTACTATAGTTACTATTGAAAAGAAGTTTAATTCAACTTCTGGAGTAACGCCTCTTTGGTAATTTTTTGGCATAAAGAGGAACATTGTAGATAGAAGCATAAAAGATGATGTGATAATTGCAATTATATGTGCAAAAACCATATTATACCTAGCACCATAAAAATCTTTTACCATTTTCCAAGTTAAAAATGAAGCAGTTAAACTAATAACTAAAACAACTATTTTCTCATATTCTGGGGTCATAATTCTCCTTTACATTGTGGTTATATTGTAATAAATTTAACTTAAAAAGTAATCAAAAGATAAATTTAATAGAAATTTTGTTATTGTATAATCGATATACATATAAAAACTATACGAATGTAGATTAAATGATAGAATAGAATATGAAAACAGTAATATATACAGATTTAGATGGAACCTTTCTAAACCATGATGATTACTCTTTTGAAGACTCTAAAAAGGCTCTTGAGAAGATAAAGCAAAGGAGTATTCCTCTTCTCTTTACTACAAGTAAGACTAGACTTGAAGTTGAAGTTTTACAAAAAAAAGTAGGAATCAAAGAACCCTTTATTATTGAAAATGGTGCAGCCATTTTTTTCCCTAAAAACTACCAAGGTTTTGACTTAAGCTTTTTAGATAGTTTTGATAACTACTTTATTAAACAATTAGGTCTTACATATCAACAAATCCTAAATTTTTATAATAGATATAAAGATGAGTTCAAAATGTTTGGTTTTAGCGATATGAGTATTGATGAAATTATAAAGTTTACAGGACTTGACGAAGAGGGGGCAATATTTGCAAAAAAAAGAGATTTTACAGAGCCTTTTATCTTAAAAGATGAATCAAAATTAGAAAATTTAAGAAATTTAGCAACAACCTATAGAATAAAAATAACAAAAGGGGGAAGATTTTATCATCTAATTGGTCAAGGGCAAGATAAAGGCATAGCTGTTAAAAAAGCTAATGAGATTTTTAAAAGCCTTTATAACGAGGAGATAAACTCAATAGGTTTGGGAGATGGAGAGAATGACACTCCTATGTTTGAAAATGTTAAAAATCCAGTTATAATAAAAAATTACGAAAATAGTTATGTAAATTTTAATTCAAAAGAGACAAAGAAATCAACTTTTAAAGGCTCAAAAGGTTGGAATGAGATGGTACTAAAATATGTCTAGAGAAATTTTAGAAAAGATATTTTATAAAGCTTTGAAAAAAGTTCAAGCGGATTCTATTATAAAAGATAATATCTCTTTAAAAGGGAAATCTCTTAAAATAGTTGATAAAGAGATTGATTTAAATAAGATAGGTTCTTTGTATATTTTTGGAGTTGGAAAAGCTGCCTATGCCATGGCAAAAGAGTGTGAGAATATTCTTAAAAACGAAATAAAAGGCGGAGTAATTGTTTCAACTACAACAGGAGAGTTAAACTATTTAAAGCATTTCAAATCTACCCATCCTGAAGTTACAACAAAAAGCTTAGAAGCTGCAAATCTTCTCTTTGATGAAGTTGCAAAAATGAATGAAAATGACTATTTTATTTTTTTACTCTCAGGTGGAGCCTCTGCCATGATTGAAAAACCAATTGAGGACTTAAGCCTAGAAGATTTTATAAAAGCATCTTCCTCTTTACTTACTTCTGGAATAGATATTAAAGCTCTAAATACAATAAGAAAATCAATTTCCCAAATTAAAGGTGGCAAATTAGCAAATAAAATTAAAGCAAATGGACAAGTTTTAGTTTTAAGTGATGTAATTGGAGATGACTTAAATACAATTGGTTCTGCACCTATGAATAATGGAGAGTTTGAACATTATCTAATAGGTAATAATTCAATTGCATTAAATGAAGCAAAAAACTATTGTGAACAGCTGGTTGAAAAAGTAGAAATTGTTACTACAACTTTAGATAGTAGTTCTTTAGAAGCGGCTAAATTTATAGCAGAAATTATAAAGAAGTATGATAAAAAATATAGTAGTTTTGCTCTTTTATTTGGGGGAGAGACAACAACAACTGTAAAATCAAAGGGTGGTTTTGGTGGAAGAAACCAAGAACTGGCTTTAAGGTTACTTTTGGAAGATATTTTAGAAAAAGAGTTATCAATACTTTGTGCAGGAAGTGATGGAATAGATGGCAAATCTGATGCAACAGGAGCTTTTATAGATTTTGATATTATAAAAAAAATAGAAGAGAAAAAATTAGATGCAAAAGAGTTTTTAGAAAAGAGTGATAGTAACACTTTTTTTAAGAGCTTGGGTTATGATTTTGTAACAGGGCTTACTGGCACAAATGTGATGGATTTTGTAATTGTACTAAAAAAAGGAGAATAACATATGTCAGATTTTTTTCAAAATGGTGTTATAACAACACTTCAAAGCGTAGGAAATAGAAAACTTGAAGATATGGAAAAAGAGCTTGAAGATTATAGTAAAAGAAGAAAAATGGTACTTTTGCTACCTGCTTTGTATTCTGAATTTGAAACTCCTGCAATGCACAAAATAATCAATGAATTAAAAAGCGTAAAGTACCTTTATAAGATAATTTTAGGACTTGATAAAGCTACAAAAGAGCAGTTTGATGAGGTAAAAGAGTTAATGTCTGTATTGCCTTGCAAAGTTGATGTTCTTTGGAATGATGGACCTAGAATAAAAGAGCTTTATGAAGAGATGACAACAGAGGGGTTTCCTGGACTTGATACTCCTGGAAAAGGGAGAAATGTTTGGACAATGATGGGTTATGGTTTGGCAGATAAAGATGCCTATGCTTTTGCCTTGCATGATTGTGATATTGTAAATTATTCAAAAGAGATTCCTGCAAGACTTTTTTATCCTATTGTTCACCCTGCATTAGATTTTGAGTTCAACAAGGGTTATTATTCAAGGGTCACAGACAGGCTTCATGGAAGAGCAACAAGACTTCTATACACTCCTCTTATAAACTCTCTTATTAAAGTTTATGGTTCAAACAGATATTTAGAGTATATGGAGAGTTTTAGATATGCTCTCTCAGGTGAGTTTGCTTTTATAAGATCACTTGGGCGGGCTATCACAATCTCTCCCACTTGGGGCTTAGAGGTTTCAACTTTAAGTGAAATATATAAAAACACTTCAAATAGAAGAATATGCCAAACTCAAATTATGGATAGTTATGAACATAAACATCAAGAGTTAGGAAGTCAAGAAAGCTGTGATGGTATTTATAAAATGGCAAATGATATTGCAAAAACACTATTTAGAGTTTTAGCTCAAGAGGGAGTAGTATTCTCTCAAAGTTCATTTAAAACCCTTCTTGCAACCTATTTTCAAGAATCAAGATTTGAAATATCTAAATATAATGCCTTAAGTAAATTAAACGGACTAAAATATAATAGAGAAAAAGAGATTAAAGCAGTTGAGGCTTTTCAAATTGCCATAAAAGAGGCTGCCCAAGAGTTCTATGAAGATCCAATGGGAATACCATCTCTTTCATCTTGGACTACTGTTCGATCTGTTATGTCACATTTTTCTAGAAAGTTTGATGAATATGTTAAAAAGGATAATGAGTCATGAAACATATATCAGATTTAGAACATATAATAAATAAAAGAATACATAAGCTTTACCCTCCAGAAATTGCGGAAAGAGCGGTAAATAGTATAATTGATTTGATTTTTAAATATAAGCAGAGGATTATATCAAAAGAGTATCACTTAAGTGAAAAGGATATTATTTTAATAACCTATGGAGATCAAGTAAATAGACACCATGAAGCTTCACTTCAAACCCTAAAAGAGTTTATGGATAAACATCTAAAAGGAGTAATTAATTCTATTCATATCTTGCCTTTTTATCCCTCTTCTTCAGATGATGGTTTTTCAGTTGTAAGTTATAATGCGGTTGATCCTAGAATGGGTTCTTGGAGAGAGATAGAGCAAATTGCAGGAGATTATAGACTTATGGTTGATGGGGTGATTAACCATGTATCTCAGTTCTCCGATTGGTTTAAAGCCTATTTGGCAAATGATAGATATTTCCAAGATTACTTTATAGAGGTAGATCCTTCAATTGATTTAAGTATGGTTACAAGACCAAGAGCAACACCACTTTTAAGTGAGTTTACTGATGAACAAGGAAAAATAAGACATATTTGGACAACTTTTAGTAAAGACCAAGTTGATTTAAACTACAAAAGCCATAGGGTTTTAAGAAATGTCCTTGATTCTCTTTTTTATTATATTGAAAAGGGTGCAACACTAATTAGATTTGATGCAATAGCTTTTATTTGGAAAGAGTTAGGGACTACTTGTGTTCATCTTCCCCAAACTCACGAGTTAATACAACTAATGAGAGAAGTTCTTCATGAAGTTGCCCCTGAAGTTATTATAATTACAGAGACAAATGTTCCCCACCATGAAAATGTCTCATATTTTGGAAGTGGAGCAGATGAAGCCCAAATGGTTTACAATTTTGCTTTACCACCTTTGTTAGTTCACTCAATATTAACAGGAAATACAAGAACTTTAACCTCTTGGGCAAAAACTTTAACACTGCCTAGCAATAAAGTATGTTTTTTTAACTTTACAGCAAGCCATGATGGAATAGGGCTTAGACCTGTAAAAGATATTTTAAGTGATGAAGAGGTTGTTAATCTTGTTGAAAGAGTAAAGGGGCATGGAGGTTTAGTCTCATATAGAGCAGAGGCTGATGGAAGTCAATCCCCATATGAATTAAATTGTAGTTATATAGATGCTTTAAGTGATCCAGATGAAGAGGATACTATAAGATTCAAAAGAATGTTACTTGCCCAAGCAACAGTTTTAGTTATGCCAGGGGTTCCTGGAATCTATTTTCATTCACTAGTTGGTTCAAGAAATTATCATGAAGGTGTTAAGCACTCAGGAATAAACAGAGCAATAAACAGAGAAAAATATAATATGGATTGGCTTGAAGAAGAGCTATCTACCCAAGGAACTCTGGCAAAAAGAATGTTGGATTCATATAAGAGATTAATCTCTATTAGAATTAATGAAGAGGCTTTTAATCCCTTTGGCAAGTTTGAATTTTTGGATTTAGATGATAGGATTTTTGCCATTGATCAGCAATGCTGTGGTGATGTTGAAAGAGTTGTGGCTCTGCATAATTTTTCAGAAGAAGTAGTAACTTGTATTTTGCCTGAAAATATTAAAGGTTCTTTATCTGATATTCTAACTTCAAATTGTACAATTGCAAATAGTGAAGCTTTTAAAGATAGAAGAGAGATTACTTTAGAGCCATATCAAATTATGTGGCTTAAAGGTAAAATCTAAAAAACAGAAGGAGATATATATGATAAAAGCATGCTTATTCCCAGCTGCGGGATATGGAACTAGATTTTTACCTGCAACTAAGGCTATGCCAAAAGAGATGTTGCCAATACTTACAAAACCACTTATTCAATATGGTGTTGAAGAGGCTATGGAAGCTGGATGTAATATAATGTCGATAATTACAGGAAGAGGGAAAAGAGCAATTACAGATCATTTTGATATCTCTTATGAGTTAGAGCACCAAATTCAAGGTTCAGACAAAGAGAAAATGCTTGCTGATATTAGACATATTATCGACAAATGTACTTTTACTTACACTAGACAAAATGAGATGAAAGGTTTAGGTGATGCAATTTATAAAGGAAGGGTATTAGTTGGAGAAGCAAACCCTTTTGCAGTTGTACTTGCAGATGACCTTTGTGTAAACTCAAAAGGTGATGGAATCTTAAAACAGATGGTAAAGCTGTATGAAAAATATAAATGTTGTGTTGTTGCTTGTATGGAAGTACCAACAGCTGAAGTCAATAAATATGGTGTAATTGAAGGGAATAAAATAGAAGATGGAGTTTATATGGTCTCTAATATGGTTGAAAAACCAGATATAGACAAAGCCCCTTCAAACTTAGCTGTAATTGGACGATATATTTTAACTCCAGATATTTTTAGTGTGATAAAAGAGACAAAACCAGGTAAAAATGGGGAACTTCAAATAACAGATGCTTTATGTACACAAGCTCAAAAAGGTATGGTAATAGCTTATAAATTCAAAGGAACAAGATTTGATTGCGGATCAGTTGATGGTTTTGTTGAAGCAACAAACTATTTTTATGATTTAGAGAAGAAAAAAAACAAAAAATAATCATTTTGTAACTTTTTTTCCCTATAATCATCTAAAGAAATAAGGTGATAAAGATGAGTGCAAAAAACAATTTATGTGATTTTATTCTGTTTGGTGGTCATGGGGATTTAGCCTTTAGAAAGTTAATGCCTGCTTTATATCACCTTTGCAAAGATGGATATTTAGGAGAGAATAGTAGAGTTATTACTGTTTCAAGAAGAGATATCTCAAATGAAGAGCATATCTCTTTAGTAAAAGAGAAACTAATAGAATTTTTGCCTACTAAAAGTTTCAATGAAGATGACTTTTCTAGATTTGAAAAAAAACTAACTTTGGTAACTGTTGATTTTGCCCAAAATCAAGGGTATGAAAAACTTCAAAAACTTCTTGATGAATACGATGATAGAGATAGGGTAAATTATCTTTCAACTTCACCAAAATTTTTTGGAGATATTTGCCAACAACTTTTTGAATACAATCTAATAAATGAAAATTCAAGGGTTGTTTTAGAAAAACCTTTAGGGAAAGATTTGAAATCTTCTCAAGCAATAAATCAAAGAGTATTGGAGTATTTCAAAGAGGATCAAATCTATAGAATTGACCACTACTTGGGTAAAGATACAGTTCAAAATATTATGGCTTTGAGATTTTCAAATAGACTTTTTATGCATTTATGGAGTTCAAATCATATTGACCATGTACAAATTACAGTTGCGGAGAGTGTTGGAGCTGAGGGAAGATGGGATTATTATAATGAGTATGGAGCTCTAAGGGATATGATACAAAACCATCTTATGCAACTTCTTTGTTTAATAGCTATGGAGCCACCATGTTCTCTTGATGCAAATGATACAAGGGATGAAAAAGTAAAAGTTTTAAAAACTTTAAGACCTATTACTCCTGCTGAAATTGCAACTAAAACGGTAAGAGCTCAATATACAGCTGGTTCATCTATGGGTGAGTTGGTTTCTGGATATTTAGATGGTGAAGTAAAACAAAGCAATACTGAAACCTATGCCGCAATGAGAGTAGATATTGATAATTGGAGATGGAATGGAGTTCCTTTTTATATAAGAAGTGGGAAAAGGATGCAAAAAAGAAACTCTGAAATTGTAATCCAGTTTAAAACTATGCCTCACTCAATTTTTGAAAAGAGCAACTGCTGTTCTATTGCTGACAATAAATTGGTAATTAAACTTCAACCTGAAGAGAGTATTGAACTTAGGCTTATGAATAAAATTCCAGGGCTTAGTGAAACAATGCAACTTCAAGAGGTAAATTTAGAACTTAATGCTCCCCACACAGACAAAAGAAAACCAGATGCCTATGAGAGACTTATTTTAGATGTAATTAGAGCAAATCCAACACTATTTATGAGACTTGATGAGGTGGAAGCAGCTTGGAAATGGGCTGACCCTATTTTAGAAGGTTGGGAGAGTAATTTGGTTCCAATGAAAAAATATACAGCAGGAAGTGATGGACCAACAGCAGCAGTACAGATGATTGCCCATGATGGAAGAAGTTGGAATGATGAATAATTTTAAAAAATTTCCTTCAAAGGAGCAGTTAACAGATGAATTAGCCTCTCATATTGCTTTGATTTTACAAGAAGCAATTGATGAAAAAGGTAAAACTTCTCTTCTTTTATCAGGAGGAAATACTCCCAAAGAATTTTTTAAGAAGCTTTCAACTTTTGATATTCCTTGGGAGAGTGTTTATATTGGATTAGTAGATGAAAGATGGGTTCCAAAGGAGCATAAAGATAGTAATGAATTACTTGTAAAAGAGTATTTGATGCAAAACAATGCTTCAAAAGCAAATTTTGTGGGAATGTATATTAATGACAAAGAGCCAAATGAGTGTGAAATAGTTTGTTCAGATAAGTACAAAAAGATGCTTTATCCTTTTGATTTAGTTGTTTTGGGTATGGGTGCAGATTCCCATACTGCTTCCCTCTTTCCAAATAATAAAAAACTAAAAGAGGCTTATGATTTAGAAAACAACAGTTTATGTATAGCAATAACACCAAATGATGCACCCCATAAAAGAATGAGTCTAACATTAGGTGCAATTTTAAGTGCTAAAAATATTATCCTTCATATTGAGGGAAAAGAGAAGTTAAAGGTTTATGAAGAGGCTTCAAAGTCAAATGATATATTAAAAAATCCAATCAGTGCAGTACTAAACAACACTGATTCTGAGGTAGAGGTATATTACGCATGAATAGAGTAGTTGAAAATGTAACAAACAGGGTTATTGAACGTTCAAAAAGTAGTAGAGAGATTTACCTAAATAGAGTAAGTGAAGCAAAAAAGAGTGGAACAAATAGACAAAGGGTAGGTTGCAGTAATTTAGCCCATGCAATTGCTCCTCTAAGAAGCAGCGAAAAAAAATTTATGACAGCAATGCAAGCTCCAAATATTGCAATTGTAACAGCATACAATGATATGTTATCTGCCCATGAACCTTATAGTGTTTATCCCTCTTTATTAAAAAGAACACTTTTGGATAATGGAGCAACTGCACAAGTTGCAGGTGGAGTTCCAGCTATGTGTGATGGGGTTACCCAATCACAAACAGGTATGGAGCTGTCTTTGTTTAGTAGAGATAATATTGCAATGGGTACAGCAATTGCCCTTTCACATAATGTTTATGATGGAGCTTTTTATTTAGGCGTTTGCGATAAAATTGTGCCTGGATTATTAATAGGAGCTCTGACTTTTGGTCATCTTCCTGGTATTTTTGTTCCAGCTGGCCCTATGCCTTCAGGTATTTCAAACTCTCAAAAAGCAAAAATTAGACAAGAGTATGCTCTTGGGAAAATTGGGAAAGATAAGCTTTTAGAGGCTGAATCAGCTTCATACCATAGTAGTGGAACTTGCACTTTTTATGGAACAGCAAACTCAAATCAAATGCTTTTGGAGATGATGGGTTTACAACTTCCAAATAGCTCTTTTGTTAATACAAATACTCCTTTAAGAGATGCTTTAACCCAAGAAGCTGCAAAAAGAGTTTTAAGTTTAGTTGAAAAGAAGATAAGTATTGCAGATATTATAGATGAGAAGAGTTTTATAAATGCAATTATAGGTCTTATGGCAACTGGTGGTTCTAGTAACCATACCATTCATCTAATAGCCATGGCAAAGGCTGCTGGAATAGTTCTAACTTGGGATGATTTTGATGATCTTTCAAAGGTTATTCCATTATTATGTAAAATGTATCCAAATGGAAGTGCAGATGTAAATCATTTCAGAGAAGCTGGTGGAATGAGTGTGGTTATTTCACAGCTTTTAAATAGTGGTTTAGTTCATAATGACATTGAAACAATAGTTGGTAAAGGTTTAGGAAACTTTATAGTTGAACCAAAACTAAGAGGTAGTTATCTTCTTTTTGAAGATGGAGCTAAAACATCAAGAGATGAAGAGGTTGTCTCAAGTGTAGAGAAACCTTTTTCAAGTGAGGGTGGACTTAAACTCTTAAAAGGAAATATTGGAAGAAGTATTATAAAAACATCAGCTCTAAAAGAGGAACAGATGTTTATAGAAGCTCCTGCTCTTGTTTTTGAATCACAAGAACAACTTCAAAAAGAGTTCAAAGAGGGAAAACTTGAAAAAGATTTTATAGCAGTTGTACGATTTCAAGGTCCAAAAGCAAATGGGATGCCAGAACTTCATGGACTTATGCCACCACTTGGAGCTTTGCAAGATAAAGGTTATAAAGTAGCAATATTAACAGATGGAAGAATGTCAGGAGCTTCGGGGAAAGTTCCTTCTGCTATTCATTTAGTTCCAGAGGCTTCAAATGGTGGAGTAATAGCAAAAATAAAAAGTGGGGATAAAATTAGATTTGATATAAAAAACTCTGAAGTTACTCTTTTGGTGGAAGAAGAGGAGTTAAATAGAAGAGAGCTTTTAAATTTAGATTTGTCAAAAAATAGATATGGGGTTGGAAGAGAACTCTTTTCAACAATTAGAGCCAATATTTCAAGTGCGGAAGAGGGTGGTTCAATCTTTGATTTAGTAGGTAAGGAGAGAGGATGAATGCAAGAGATATAATGGAGATTTCTCCTATTGTTCCAGTAATTGCGCTAGAAGATGAAAAAGATGCTCTACCTTTGGCAAAGGCTTTACAAAAGGGTGGAGTAAATATTATGGAGATAACTCTTAGAACACCAGCTGGTCTTAAAGCCATTGAAATAGTATCAAAAGAGCTTCCATCTATGAATGTTGGAGCAGGAACAGTTTGCAATGAAGAGGATTTGATAAAAGCAAAAAAAGCTGGGGCTAAATTTGTTTTCTCTCCAGGAATTTCTCAAGAGTTAATTAATGCTTCAAAAAAAGAGGAGATTACTCTTATTCCAGGTGTTGCAACAGCAAGTGAAGTTATGCTTGCTCAAAATAATAATATCTTTTACTGCAAACTTTTCCCTGCAACGCTAAGTGGTGGTGTTGAGATATTAAAAGCTTTTGCAGGACCTTTCCCAAAAATGAACTTTTGCCCAACAGGTGGAGTTAATTTAAATAATTTAAATGATTTTTTAATATTAAAGAATGTACTATGTGTAGGTGGAACATGGTTTGTTCCAAAAGATGAGATAATAATAAATAACTTTGAAGAGATAACATCTCTTTGCAAAGAAGCTATAAACAGCATTAAAGTTTAAAGAAGGGGAAATTCAATGCTAGATTTTGAACACAAGTTTGATGCAAAAATAGGGAAAAAAGCTAAAGAGAGTATAAAAAAGAGTTTTTCGGCACTGCAAAAGGAGAGGAGCTCTGGTAAGATAGGATATTACAATCTTCCTGAAAATGGTTTCTCTTTACTTGAAGAGGTTGAAAAGTATAAAAAAACAAATGAGTATTTAAAAGAGAACTTAATAAAAGATATTGTTGTTATTGGTATTGGTGGTTCTTCATTGGGTACAAAAGCAGTTTATGAGCTACTAAAAGATCAAACCAAAACAGATAAAAAGCTATATTTCCTTGAAAATGTAGATCCACTTGATATTACAAGAACACTAAAAAAAATAAATAAAAATAGAGCTATGTTTATAGTGATTTCAAAGTCTGGTTCAACTATTGAAACAACTTCTATTTTTAAATATATTATGGAAAAATATAAACTCTCTTTCAAAAGTAAAAGTGATATGCAAAGGGTTGTAGCTATTACAGATAATGGTTCAGCTTTATCAATGCTTGCTGAAAAAAATAGTATAAAACAGTTTAATATTCCACTAAATGTTGGAGGTAGATTTTCAGTACTTTCAGCTGTTGGGATAGTGCCTTTAGCTTTAGCAAATTTTGATGTAAATAGTCTTTTAAAAGGGGCAATGGCTTATGTAAACTCTTTTTTTGAAGGAAAAGAGAACAGACTTTTAGAGAAGGCATATTTTTATTCAAAAGTTGCAAAACAGTATCCAATAAATGTAATGTTTACTTATTCAACGCTTTTTACTTATTTTAACCAATGGTATGTGCAACTTTGGGCAGAGTCATTGGGGAAAATTGATAAAATTGGAAATAGTGTAGGACTTACACCTATTCATTTAATAGGTTCAGTTGATCAACACTCATTTTTACAGCTAATAATTCAAGGACCAAAAAATAAAACAGTTACAGTTATAAAAATAGAGGATTTTAAAAAGCCTATAAAAGTGCCAAAATTGAATCTAGACTTTTTAGATAAAGTTGATTATATAAACGGACATAAATTCAACACTCTTCTAAATGCAGAGTGTGACGCAACCTATGAAACTATTATTGATGAAAATATTCCTGCTGATTGTATAACATTAGATAAAATCACACCAGAAAATATTGGAAGTTTGATTTTGTATTATGAACTACTAACTTCAGCTGTTGGTCAATTTTTTGAAATAAATACTTATGACCAACCAGGTGTAGAGTTTGGGAAAGTTAAATTGGTTAAGAAGTTTACAAAATAGGGAGAATCCCTATCTTGTAATTAAAGTTTTGGAAGAGTTATTTCAAAGATAGTTGTACCATTCTCTTTTGAATCAAACTCAATTGAACCTTGTAAGAAATCAACTAAGTTTTTTATTACAAATAGTCCCAATCCTTGAGTCTTTTGAATTCTTATAACTCTATCATTTGACTGGTAAAATTTGTCAAAGATTTTATTTGAAATCTCATTTTTTATACCTCTGCCATCATTTTTTACAATAAATTTGAAGTTGTCATGTCCTTCAAAAAGTACAACATGAATTGTTGTGTTATTGTATGAAAACTCTATTGCATTTGCAATAAGATTTACTAAAATTGTGTAAAGCATCTTTAGATCAGAAGAGAACTCATTGCTTTTATGACTATCAATTTCAATCTTTATTTGTCTAATTTTTGTAAGATGTAATATATCATCTAAGACTTTATTAATCAATCTATCAAAATCAACACTGTTTCTTTTTAACTCTAACTTTGAGTGATCAATTTGCTCTAAATATGAGATATTATTTATTTGAAAATTAATATTATCTATTTCAATTTTTATCTCTTCACCAATTGCATTGATTGTCTCTTTACAATTTGTTATTTGCAATCTTTTTGCACTATTTAAAATGTAGTCTAATGGCGAAGTCAATTGCTCTTTTGCCAACTCTAAATATGTTTTATTACTCATTATAAATCCTTTTATAAGATATTTTGAAAGTATAAAAGAAGAGAGTATTTTAATAGTAATAAAAAATATTTATAATATTTACTTTTGAAGATACTTTTTGGTTATTTTTAATTTATTTATCCTATAAATGGTTGTTTTAAAGGGCTTTAAATAGTATTATTTTTTATATAAAATTTGTATATTTTTTAAAAAAAGATTTATTTTTTTGTAAAATAAGACAAAAAAGGTATGATTTTTCTTTTTTGAATAATTTTTTTGTGTTTTTAGGGATTATTTTAAATGGTTTTTCATGTTTTTTTGTGCACACTTTGTGTTGCACAAGTTCTCTTGTACTCTTTTGCAAAGCGTAGCGCTTAATACTTTTTTATAGAAAAAAGTATTGCCTGTGCTTGCACTCTTTTTGAGAAAAACTACCAACGGCTTCACTATTTGCTAAAGCAAATCCCCTCAAAAATATAAAAATATTTATTGCGTTGAGGAACTCATAATAAAAAGAGAATTTGTCTCTTTTTATTATTCAAACACTCCTCACGCTTATCATAAATACTTTTATATTTTTTCGGCAGTTGCAGAGGTTGGAAAGAAGAATGAAGGTTCAATTGCACATTAAAACATGCAAAAGTATAAATTGCACATTAAAAGATGCAAAAGTGTAAATTGCATATTAAAACATGCAATATTAAGATTATATATTGTATTATTTTATAATCTAAAGATTAGTGAGATAAAATGAGTAGATACTTTATATTAATGGGTGACATAAAAAATAGTAGAAAATTTGATTCAAATGAATTGTCAAAAATTATGATAGATATTATTTCTAATTCACAGAAAAAATTTGAAAATAGTACTCTTTCAAAATTAGAAGTTAAAGTTGGAGATGATTTTCAAGTTGTAATGAAAGATATTAAGACTCTTTTACAGATGCTTTTTTATTTAGATATCTCATTTTTATCAAAAAATATAGAGTGCCGTTTTGCGTTGGGTTATGGAACTATTTCTGGAGAAATAAATAAAAATGACCACTCTAGAATGTTGGGCTCAGGATTAACAAATATAAATGAAATTTTAGATAAAAAAGAAAAAAAATACAGCTTTTATATTGAAGATGAAATTTATAAAACTATATTGCTAAATAGTATAGGAACTCTTTTGGAAGATTGTTTATCAAACTTAACAGATAAACAAAAAGATTTTTTATATTATAAAGTTGTTCAAAATAAAAATTTAAAAGAGATAGAAGAGTTAATGCATATAAAACAAAGAGCAGTATATTATTTTGCCGAGAGATCTAAATATATTTTAGTGACAAATATATTTGAGCATATAGAATTATCATTTGAAAATGACACTAAAAAATTAGAAAAGACCTATTTTAAAGATTTAAATCTAGAGAGAGGAAATAGTATTGAATAAATCATCTATATTTATTTTTTTATCAATTGTTATATTTACTCTTGTATCTAAATGTTTTGATATCGGTTTAAATAGATTTTTTTCTATTATTTTTCTATTTTCTACAAGTTTAGTGTTATTGTATTGTGTCAATGACTTTATAGAAAATATAATATTGAAAATAAAAACTAATACAAGTTCAGAAAAATCTGAAAATCAAACAAAAATAAAGAAAATAATAACTAACAACTCTACATCTACTGAGACAATCATAGAAGAGATTATTGAAACAGTTAAACCATTAGATAAAAATAGTGATATAGAAGTAGATAACAATTCTAGAATTATAGGTTTTATTGAAAGAATATTATATTTTATAGGGGTAGTATCTCAAAATTGGACGTTAATATCTATTGTTATTGTGTTTAAAACTATTGCTAGATATAAAGAGATAGATAAACAAATCAAGGCTGAATATTTTTTAATAGGTTCGATGTTAAGTTTATTGTTTGCAATTGTGATTTCAATGGTATTTATAGCTTTTGATAAAATTAATAATTTAGGTATTGTAGATTATATTCTTAGTTCAGTTACTCACAATCCAAAAGGAAGTTAAATTTTTTTCATACTTTATAGAGTAATGACCTCTTTTACTAAAAGCTAAAGCTTGTAGATTCTCTTGCTCTCTCTTCGAGAGTAGCGCTTTATTACTTTTTGACACCAAAAAGTAATAAGCGTGTGCACAATAGAGATTATAAAACCATAGGTTTTATTGTTGAAATCTTTGAAAAAAATGCAAGATTATTTGTGCCACTCTCAGTGAGCACAATCCTATTAAAAGTTTTTGTAATTTTTCTGAAATATGGTGGAGGTGTCCGGGATTGAACCGGAGTCTTAAAACAATTACTACCAGCGTCTACATGTTTAGAGGAGTTGTAAAATTTCACTTTCTAGCAGCACAACTCGCAAGGCAACTAAAAAGCTAAGATTTAAAATGTCTCAAAAAAGGTCAATCAATCCTTTTAAGATAATCTATCTGGGTGAATCCACTATAATCAGCATAGATAGAATCTACTGAGTGAACCTCCGAGGTCTCAAGCCGTTAGGCGAGTCCTATAAGTTGTTAAACTTACGCAGCTTTTGCGTAAGCTGGAGCGTAATTTGTATTGTTTGCGTCTAAAAAAAATGAGCCGCGTAACGGCATGCTCAGGCCGACATGCAACTGATCCTCACTGCTCTAATCGATACCAAGTCACCCCCAGTGTGAAGACAGGTGCGAATTATATCAAAAGAAAAATTGTTTTTCAAGTGTTTTTATTGGAAGCCATTTTCAAGTGGTTACAAATTAGAGACACAAGTAGTAACAAAATTTACCACTTTTTTACAAAACTAATCTTATAATATTGATATTTTTATTGGAGATTTTAATGGATAAAAAAGGTATTTTAATAATCGGTGCGGGTGGAGTAAGTAGAGTTGCCACAGTTAAGTGTGCTATGAATATTGATACATTCGAAAAAATAACACTAGCTTCTAGAACTTTATCAAAGTGCGAAGCAATCGCTGCAGATATTAAAAAGAACCAAGGTGTTGAGATTGGTGTTGCACAAGTTGACGCAGACAGCGTGGATAGTTTAGTAGAGTTAATCAACAAACTTAATCCAAAAGTTGTTTTAAATGTGGCACTTCCGTATCAAGATTTAACAATTATGGATGCTTGTACAAAATGTAAAGTTGATTATGTGGATACTGCAAACTATGAGCACCCAGATGAAGCTAAATTTGAGTACAAACTTCAATGGGCTAGGGATGAACAGTTTGAAGAAGCTGGAATTAAAGCACTTTTAGGAAGTGGTTTTGACCCAGGTGTTACAGGAGTTTATTGTGCTTATGCTCAACAAAATCTATTTGATGAGATTCATTATATAGACATTATGGATTGTAATGCAGGTGACCATGGATACCCTTTTGCAACAAACTTTAATCCAGAAATCAACTTAAGAGAAGTATCTGCAAATGGTAGATACTGGGAAGATGGAAAATGGATTGAGACTAAACCATTGGAAATAAGAGTTGAGCATGATTATCCAGAAGTTGGAGTAAAACCTTCATATTTACTATACCATGAAGAGTTAGAGTCATTATCAAAAAATATTAAAGGACTAAAAAGAATTAGATTCTTTATGACTTTTGGTGATTCTTATATCCAACATATGAACTGCCTACAAAATGTGGGAATGTTGGGAATTGAACCAGTAATGCACAAAGGTGTAGAGATTATTCCAATTGAGTTTTTAACTACACTTTTACCAGATCCTGCAAGCTTGGGTCCTAGAACAGTTGGTAAAACAAATATTGGTTGTATTATTGAAGGTTTAAAAGATGGTAAAAAGAAAAAAATCTACATCTATAATGTTTGTGACCATCAAGAGTGTTATAAAGAGACAGGAGCTCAAGCAGTTAGTTATACTACAGGAGTTCCTGCAATGATTGGAACAAAAATGCTTTATAAAGGTATTTGGGATGGTAAGGGAGTATTCAATATAGAAGAGTTTGATGCTAAACCATTTATGGATGAGTTGATGACTCAGGGGCTTCCTTGGAAAATATTAGAGCTAGAATAGTTCTATTTTGTAAATTCTTCGTTTACAAAAAATTTTATTGAGAGTCATTTACTTTTATGTAAACTCCTCTCAAAAAATTTTTCAAGCCTTGAATTTGCTAAAATATAACTATTCTACAGTTTTAATGTGGAATAGTTAATAGTTTGATAGCTTCGCTATTTTGTTGAAAGAAATTATAGAAGAAGTGGATTCCTTTAAAATGGGAACCATTTATTAAGAACAACTAGTTGTTCTCTTTAGAGTTTGTTTCTTTAAAGATAGCTTCGCTATTTTGTTGAAAGAAATTATAAAAGAAGTGGATTCCTTTAAAAGTGGTTTCCACTTTTAAAGGAGTATTCATGCAAAAATATATCTGTACGATTTGTGATTATATATATGATCCAGCATTAGGTGATGAAGATAGTGGAATTGAGCCAGGAACACCATTTGAAGATTTACCAGAGGATTGGTCATGTCCAGATTGTGGTGTAGGAAAAGAAGATTTTGAGCCATATGATGAAGAGTAATACGGTAAAGAGTGTAGAAGAGCTTCCAAGTCCTGCTTTTGTTTGTGAAGTTGAACTTTTAAAAAAGAATTTAGAGCTTCTTAAAAGAGTTCAAGATGAGACAGGGGTAAATATTCTTTTAGCTTTAAAAGGTTTTGCACTTTGGTCAACTTTTGATATTTGTAAAGACTTTCTAAAAGGGTGTTGTGCAAGTGGTTTACATGAAGCTCTTTTAGCAAAAGAAGAGTTCAAAAAAGAGGTTCATACTTACTCTCCAGCTTTTAAAGATGAAGAGATAGATGAGATTATAGAGATTTCAAACCATGTGGTATTTAACTCTTTTAATCAACTAAATAGATATAGAGAAAAAGCAAAAGGTAAAACATCTATAGGACTTAGGGTAAATCCAGAGTACTCTTCTGTTGAAGTTGATCTTTATAACCCTTGTGGTGCTTTTTCAAGACTTGGAATTACAAAAGAGAATTTCCAAGAAGATAATCTTGCAGATGTTGATGGTCTTCATTTTCATGCACTTTGCGAACAAAATGTTGATGCACTTCAAGGGGCTTTAAAAAACTTTGAAGAGAGATTTGGAGATCTTTTAGCTCAAATGAAATGGGTGAACTTTGGTGGAGGACACCATATTACAAGGGCTGACTATGATGTTGAAGGTTTAATCTCTCTTTTAAAAGATTTTAAAAGTAGATATCCTCATTTAGAAGTATATATGGAGCCAGGTGAAGCAGTGGGCTGGAAAACAGGTTACTTAGTGGCTACTGTGTTAGATATTATTAAAAATCAAATGCCAATAGCCATCTTAGATACTTCAGCTGAAGCACATATGCCAGATACTTTAGCAATGCCTTATAGAGCAGAGATAAGAAATACTAATATTCCAGGTGTAAAACTACACACTTATAGATTAGGTGGGAATACTTGTCTTGCTGGTGATATTATCGGAGATTATTCATTTGATGAACCTTTAAAAGTAGGCGATAAAATTATTTTAGAAGATATGATACATTATACAATGGTAAAGACTACTACTTTTAATGGAATTAAGTTACCATCTATTGTATTAAAACTAAACGAAGAGTGTTACCAAATTGTAAAAGATTTTGGATATAATGACTACAAATCTAGACTTTCATAAAGGATTCTTGCGATGATGGGACAAGATAGAGCTATCATAAAGAGTGAATTTGACGATGGTGAAGAGATAGATACTCACGAAGATGAGATCCATACACCAAAAAACTATGCAAGAGAGAGAAAAATCCTTCAAGAGAAAGGTAAAAAAGTTCAAATTTGGGTAAAAAAAGAGACTCTTGAGTATGAAAGAGAGTTGACACTACTTCAAATTGAACTTTTGAAATTTCAAAACCATGTAAAGGACCAAGGTCTTAAGGTTTTGATGCTTTTTGAAGGAAGAGATGCAGCAGGTAAAGGTGGTACAATTAAAAGAATCACTGAACATCTAAATCCCAGAGGTGCAAGGGTAGTTGCTCTAGAAAAACCTAGTGATGTGGAAAAAACCCAGTGGTATTTTCAAAGATATACTGAGCATCTTCCAAGTGCGGGCGAGATAGTTTTGTTTGATAGAAGTTGGTACAATAGAGCAGGGGTTGAACCTGTTATGGGATTTTGTACCTCAGAAGAACACCATGAGTTTTTAAGAGAAGTTCCTGAGTTTGAAAACATGTTAGTCAAATCGGGAATAATTTTGCTTAAATACTATTTTTCTGTCTCAAAAAAAGAGCAAGCTAGAAGATTTAAAAAAAGAGAAATTGATCCATTAAAACAGTATAAATTATCTCCTGTTGATAAAGAATCACAAACACTATGGGATAAATATACTATTGCAAAGTTTTCGATGCTTATGTCATCAAATACTGAACCTGCACCTTGGATAATTATCAAAAGTGATAATAAAAAAAGTGCAAGATTGAACTGCATTAGACATATTCTTTCTCAAGTTGAGTACCCAAACAAAGAGATGGGACATGAGATGAAAATAGATAGAACTATTTTGTGTACGGGAAAAGAAGAATTAGCAAATATGGAACAAAAAAATAAATTTGAAAAGGCCTAAGAGAAAATGAATTTAAGTGATTTTGAAAAAACAAATTATAGTGGATTGTATATATCAAAAGCTGCACATCCTGCATTTGGTAAAAAATATATTGCAAGATTTCAATATGATAAAAAAAGATATGTTAAAGTTTTGGGATATACAAAAAAAGATAATTTGACAAAAAAAGCTGCATTGACTCTGTTGCAAAAGTTTAGAGACTCTATTGTAAATACTCCTGAGGAAGAGATTCCAACACAAAAGCTAAAAAATAGTTCGCCTATAGATGTGGAAAAAAATCAAAAACTTATGGAGGAGAATAAAGCACTAAAATCAATTTTAGGTGATTTTAAAGATGTTGATCCTCAAGTTCTAAAAGATGGTATTCAAAAAATATATGATTTAGAAGAGTTAAAACAGTATCAAATTGAGCTTATTAAACTTCAAAACTATCTTGAAGCACAAAACTTAAGAATGATTATTCTTTTTGAAGGTAGAGATGCTTCAGGAAAAGGTGGAGCAATTAGACGAATCACTAGATATATGAATAACAAACACTATAGAGTTGTTGCTCTTGGTAAACCAACAGATACACAAAAAAATCAGTGGTTTTTTCAAAGATATATCCAACATTTCCCAACAGGTGGAGAGATAGTTTTGTTTGATAGAAGCTGGTATAACAGAGCTATGGTAGAGCCAATCTTTGGATTTTGTACAAAAGAAGAGTATGAAATTTTTATGGAAGATGTTGTAAATTTTGAACAAGATTTAGTTAGACAAGGAATGATTCTAATTAAACTATATTTCTCTGTTTCAAAAGATGAACAAAAAAGAAGATTTGATAGAAGAATAAATGACCCATTAAGACAATGGAAATTTTCAGAAGTTGATATGCAAGCACAAGACTTGTGGGCAGAATTCTCTGAAAAAAAATATGAAATGTTAAGAAGAACTTCTTCAAGAGCAGCACCTTGGCATGTTGTAAGAAGTGATGACAAACATCTAGCAAGACTTGAAGCTATGAAGATTATTCTTAACTCTGTTGATTATGATGGAAGAAATTATGCTCTTAATTTTGAAGCTGATGAAAATATAAATATTTCAGTTCAAAAAGAGCTAATGCAGATGAGAAAATCTCAAAATTACTAATTCTACCAAGGAGTTGAAGAGTTATCTTCACTCTTTGTCTCAACCTTTTTTAATAGTACAGGAGTCTTTTGTTTTTGAAGCTCTTCTAACCATTTTTTCTCTTCCAAATCACTTATTTTTTTTGGTTCTTTTGCAGTTTGCTCTAAATTCTCTTTTTGAGTTTTATTTATTTGTTGATTTTTATTAGACTCTTTCTCTTTATCTTCTTTGTTTTTTTGTTCTTTATTGCTATTTTGTTTATTCTCTTTTTGCTCTTGTGAATCTTTGTTCTGTTTTTGAGAGTCTTTGTTCTGCTCTTGTTCTTTGTTTTTATCATCTTTGTTATTTTGATTTTCAGGTTTGTTTTGTTTATTCTCTTTTTTGTTCAAAGCCTCTTCTACTTTTTTTAAGTTCTCTTTGGTCTCTTTATCTTCTTTGATTTTTAAAGCATTTTCATACATCTTTTTTGCATTTTGTAAATCATTTAATTTAACATAAGTGTTACCTAGATTGTGAAGTTTTTTATACTCTAATTCTTTATTTGAACTAACTACCTCTTTATATGTTTTTAAAGCCTTGTCATATTCATTGTTTTTATAGTAAGAGTTTGCTAAATTATATTTTGCTTCTGGAGTTTTAGCAATTTTTTCATACTCCTTTATGGCATTTTTATAATCTTTATTTTCATAATACTTATTTGCTTTTTCAATATTTTTAAAATCAAACTCAAAAGCTTTGCTCTGTTGTGTGAAATTTGCAAGAAGGAAAAAGGTTAAAAGAGTTTTCAAAGATCTTCTTTTTAAATTTGGAAGAGAAGAAAAAGCAATAAAAAGTATAAAAATTGCAAAAGCCAAAGGATAATAAAAAAGTTCAGTATAGGTCTTGAATTTTTTTGATTCTAACTCTTTTTTTGAAGATTTTGCGTCTATATCAGCTAATATTTGTTTTATATCATCATTAGAGTTTGAAGACTCAATATAACCCCCATTGGTACTAAGACTTAAATTTTTTATATTTTCATTTAAAGTTACAGTTATAATTGAACCATCCTCTTTTGTTAAAAAATTTCCATCTTCAAGTTTTATTGGTGCTGGTTTTTTTGTTCCTATAGCTATAGTATAGATATTAATACTATTTTGTTTTGCATACTCTATCTCTTTTTCATAAGATTGATTATTTCCACCATCTGTTAACAAAATCAGATTTTTGTTTTTATAATCTTTTAAAAGTTTATTTGTTGTCTCTAAAGCTGAAAAAATATTTGAACCATTGTCAAAATTTAATCCTGTATTTAAGTTTTCAACTAAGATTTTCAGGGAGTTAAAATCTTGAGTGACAGGGGATAATATAAAAGAGTTTTTCCCAAAAAGAGTTACAGCTAGGGCATTTTTCTTTGAGAGTTCTATTAGATTTAATAGTTTTTGTTTTGCGAAGGCTAATCTGTTTGGATATACATCAGTTGCAAGCATTGATTTTGATACATCAATTGCCACAACAATAGAAGCAACTTCTTGTTTAAAGCTTTGCTCTTTTTCATTCATAACAGGTCTTGCTAAAGCTATAGTCATTAAAATAAGAGTGATAAATAATAATATATTTCTTGTTGTTTTATTCATATTTTTATTTGAAATAGAGAGTTTAATTAGGCTCTCTTTAGAAAAGAATTTTTGAAATCTATCTTTATTTGTAACAATTAAAAACATTAAAAGGAAGATTGGAATCAACATTAAAAAAAGGACATTGGGGTATAGAAATTGCACAGTGATTTACTCTCTTATTTTATATAATTGGTATTTTATTAAAAGTTAGATAAAATCACGACTAAATTAAAGAAATCGGAGTAGAGTTAATGGAATTTAACGCAAAAAGAGTTGATGAGGCAAATGCCGTTATTACTTCAACAATCTCTGCGGAAGCAGTAGAAAAGAGTATAGATAAAATAGCTAACAAAGCTGCTAAAACTATGGATGTTCAAGGTTTTAGAAAAGGTAAAGTTCCTGTAGCTGTTGTAAAACAAAGATACGGAAGTAAACTAAGAGAAGATGCTGAAGGTGAAGCTTTAAGAGAGGTTTTAAACCAAGGATTAAAAGAACTTGATATCAAAAATGAAGATTTAGTTGGTGAACCTGGTGTAACTAAATTCGATAGAAAAGAAGATGGTTCTATTGATGTTGAGATTCAAATTGCTTCTAAACCTAATATTGATTTAGGTGACTATAAAGCACTTGTTCCTGCTGTTGAAGATAAAGCTGTTGATGCAAAAGAGATTGATGCTAGAATTGAAGAGATGGCAAAACACTCTGCACCATTAGAAAAAATCAAAAGAAAAAGAATGGTAAAAGAGGGTGACTTCGCTGTTATCGATTTTGAAGGTTTTGTTGATGGTGTAGCATTTGAAGGTGGTAAAGCTGAGAAATATCCATTAGAGATTGGTTCAGGTTCATTTATTCCAGGATTTGAAGAGCAAATCATTGGTATGAAATATGAAGAACAAAAAGATGTAGTTGTTACATTCCCTGAAGCTTATCAACAAAAAACATTAGCTGGAAAAGAGGCTGTATTTAAAGTTACACTTCATGAGATCCAAGAGAAATCTGCTGGTGAAATAAATGATGATTTTGCTAAAAAAATGCTTCCAGGGGAAGAGAATGCTACAGTTGAAACACTAAAAGCAAAAATTGAAGAGCAAATGAAACTAGAAGCAAAAGCTGCATACTATAGAGATGAGTTAAAACCTGCTTATTTAGATAAACTTGTAAATGAGTTAAAATTTGCACTTCCTACAACTATAGTTGATCAAGAGATTAACTTTGCTCTTAACAACAAAGTTAGAACTATGACAGAAGAAGAGATTAAAGCTTTACAAGAGGATGCTTCTAAAGTTGAGTCTATGAGAGAAGAGTTAAGAGAAGATGCTGAAAATTCAGTAAAAGCTACATTTATTGTAGATGCTTTAGCAAAAGCAGAAGGTGTAGAGGTAAGTGACCAAGAAGTAACTCAAGTAATCTACTATGAGGCACTACAAACTGGACAAAATCCACAAAATGTATTAAAAAAATACCAAGAAGCTGGATATTTACCTGCTATTAAAATGTCAATGATTGAAGAGAAAGTAATTACTAAATTATTAGACGAAAAATTAGGAAAATAAACCTTAGGATAGAAAATGAGTTATATACCATATGTAGTTGAAAAAAGTGGAAGAGGTGAGAGAAGTTACGATATCTACTCTAGACTTCTTAAAGATAGAATTATTATGTTAAGTGGAGAGGTAAATGATGCTGTTGCGTCATCTATTGTTGCACAGCTACTGTTTTTAGAGGCTGAAGATCCAGATAAAGACATCTATTTATATATCAACTCTCCAGGTGGAGTAATTACAAGTGGTATGTCAATTTATGATACTATGAACTATATCAAACCAGATGTTTGTACTATTTGTATAGGTCAAGCTGCATCTATGGGGGCATTTTTATTATCTTCTGGAGTAAAAGGTAAAAGATACTCTTTACCAAACTCTAGAATTATGATTCACCAACCATTAGGTGGTGCTCAAGGTCAAGCAACAGATATTCAGATTCAAGCAAAAGAGATTCAAAGAATGAAAGATACTTTGAATCATATTTTATCAGAGCAAACTGGACAACCTTTGGAAGTATTAGAAAAAGATACAGATAGAGATAACTTCATGAGTGCTGAACAAGCAAAAGCTTATGGTCTGATTGATGAAGTAATAACAAGTCATAAATAAAGATAAATATGATTAGAGAAGTAATAACATATCCAAACAAACTACTTAGAACAAAATCTAAAGATGTGGAGAAGTTCGATGAAGAACTTCACACACTTTTAGATGATATGTATGAAACAATGATTGCTCAAAGTGGAGTAGGACTTGCTGCAATTCAAGTTGCTGTTCCCCTTAATGCTTTGGTTATTAATATTCCTAATGAAGAGGATATTCAAGATAAAGCAGAATTAATTGAAGCAATTAATCCAGTAATTACTCACAAAGATGGAGAACAAGTCTTTGTAGAAGGGTGCTTAAGTGTTCCTGGCTATAATGATGAAGTTAAAAGAGCTGAACATATAATTGTTGAGTATTTTAATAGAGACGGTGAAAAACAGAAAATGGAGTGTGAAGGATTTTTAGCAGTTGCTTGGCAACATGAAATGGATCACTTAGAAGGACACCTATTTATTGAAAATTTGTCAATTATAAAAAGAAAAAAATTTGAAAAAGAGTGGAAAAAGAAGTTAAAAGCAAATAAATAACTTCCTTTTTTTGCAATAAAAATCAACACTAAATAATAATATTAATTATATTTCTTATATAATTTTAAAAAAGTATAAGAAGTTAATATGAAAATTGTTAAATCTGCAACCTTAAATGAGATTGAGGCATGTGAAGTTAATGTGGAAGTAACTTTCACAAAAGGACTTCCTAGTTTTACTATTGTGGGGATGATCTCTACTGCAATAAATGAGTCAAAAGACCGTGTTAAATCGGCACTTCTAACAAATGAGTTTAATTTTCCACCCAAAAAAATTACAGTTAATTTATCCCCTAGTGAGATAAAAAAGAGTGGTACCCACTTTGATTTGCCAATTGCTCTTTTAATCTCCTTATATGATGAAAAGAGTGTAAGTTTTAAAGATTTTCATATCTTTGGTGAGCTCTCATTAAATGGGGAGATAAAAGATAGTAGTGCAATTTTTCCTATAATTTTATCTTTAACAAAAACAAATAAGATTAAAAATGTTGTTGTGTGTGAAGAGAGTGCAAAAAAAATTTCAAAGATTCCAAATATAAATATCTATAAAGTAAAAAATTTGAAAGATGCAATAGAGTTCTTTAAAAGTAGTGATAAAAGTAGGTTTTTGTACGAAAGGGAAAATTTTATTCACAATAAAATTACCATAAATGGTATTGATTATTTCTATATGAATGAGTATTTAGAGGATTTTAACGATATAAAAGGTCAGCAAAGTGCAAAAAGAGCAGCTCAAATAGCAGCAGCTGGAAATCACAATATAATTTTAGTTGGAAGTCCTGGTTGTGGAAAAACAATGATAGCCAAAAGGTTACCATATATTATGGCACCTATGAGTTTAGAAGAGATATTGGAAATAGCAAAAATGCAAGCTTTGGAGTTAAAAGAACCAGACTTTAAACCAATAAGGGCAAGACGTTCTCCCCATTGTAGTAGCTCTAAGGTCTCAATCTTAGGTGGAAATAGTTTAGGAGAGATTGCATTAGCAAACAATGGCTTACTATTCTTTGATGAGTTGCCACATTTTAGCTCTTCCATATTAGAAGCTCTAAGGGAACCTTTACAGGATAATAGACTTTTAGTTAGTAGAGCAAATTCAAAGGTAAGGTATGAAACCAAGTTTTTATTTGTGGGAGCCATGAATCCTTGTCCTTGTGGAATGTCAATGTCAAAAGATAATTCTTGCAGATGCAATGAACTTGAGATAAAAAGATATAAAAGTAGATTATCAGAACCTTTTCTTGATAGAATAGATTTGCATGTGCAAATGAGTGAAAGTAATATGAAAGATGAAGCAAAACAGAGTTCTAAGCAGATACATGAAAGTGTTATAAAGGCTTTTAAAATGCAAATACAAAGAGGACAAAAAGAGCTAAATGGTAAATTAAGTGATGAAGAGATTAATAAATTTTGTTTTGTAAAAGAGGAGGACAAAGAGATACTAGAAAAAGCAACAAAAAATTTGAATCTCTCTTTTAGAAGCATAAATAATATTTTAAAAGTTTCAAGAACAATTGCAGATTTGGAAAGTAGTGAAAAAATACAGAGAGAACATTTGATGGAGGCTTTAAGCTTTAGAAGAAGATAAGCAGTTACATTTTGATATAATATCTACTTAAAATGTTTTTGAAGGAAATAGATGAGTAAATGTGGATATGTTTCAGTCGTAGGAAGACCCAATGCAGGTAAAAGTTCACTACTAAATTGGTTGGTTGGTGAAAAAATTGCAATGGTTTCTCATAAAGCAAATGCAACTAGAAAAAGATCAAATATAATTGTAATGCATAATGATGATCAAATAATTTTTGTTGATACACCAGGACTTCATGAAACTGAAAAACTATTAAATCAATTTATGCTTGATGAAGCACTAAAGGCAATGGGTGATTGTGATTTAATTTTATTTTTAGCACCAATTACAGATAAATTAAGTCATTATGAGAGTTTTTTAGAAAAAAAGAAAAAAGATATAAAACATATTCTGCTTTTAACAAAAATTGATAATGTAACAAATAATGAAGTTTTAGAGAAAATGAAAGAGTATGAAAAATATTCTAATGAATATGAAGCTGTAATTCCAGTTTCAATAAAAAAACAGACTACCCATGCACATATACTTGACAGTGTAGTTAAACTTCTTCCAGAACATCCATATTTATATGATCCAGAGATTTTGACAACAGAACACTTAAGAGATATCTTTAAAGAGTTTATTAGAGAGTCTATTTTTGAGAATATCTCTGATGAGATTCCTTATGAAACAGATGTTTTAATAAATAAAGTTGAAGAGAAAAATGATTTGGATGTAATAAAAGCAACAATTATTGTTCAAAAAGGTACTCAAAAAGGGATGATAATAGGAAAAGGTGCAACAGCATTAAAAAGAATAGGAAAAGATGCCAGAATCAAAATAGAGAAACTTACTGGTAGAAAATGCTACTTAGAGCTTTTTGTCTCTGTAAAAAAGGGTTGGACAAAGAGTAAGCAAGGACTTAAAGATTTAGGATATGACGTAAATTTATAAAATAATATAAAATATTATATATTTAATATATTTACAAAGAATAAAATAATAGAATACATTATTAAACCAAAATAAGGTATTTATTATTTTAGTAGTTGAAATTGATTCAAATGAAGAGATTGAAAAGAGATATCTAAATAGCTTTATTATCACTAACCTTGAGTTAAAAGAGTTTAAATTTAATAAGAATTCAAAACTCTTTTGCTCATATATAAAACCATTAAATATTTATCAAGTTATTGTTTTTGAAGAGACTACTCCCAAGTTTTTGTATTATAAATCAACTAACAAAGAAGAGATAATTTTGGATGAAGATTATGTAATAGCTTACAAAAATGGAAGTTTTTACTATATTCAAAAGATAGATAAAACTCAAGTTTTAGAAAAACTTTTAAAGATTTTGATTGATACATTAAGATTTAAAAATCCAATTATAATAAAAAATGAGGATATTAAATATAAAAAAAGATATCTAAAGGAGTTCATTCGTCCCTTCCGTTCATATGGATTAAAACTCTATCTTCTTTATTTATTTACTTTAGGCTCTATATTTTATCTTTATGATTTTTCAAATGAAAAATATGAGTTAAATCTAAAAACAATACACAATACAACTACAAAACTTCAAAATGATACAAAATTTTATAGCATAAGTAAAAAAGTTGCAAATATATATAGTGTGGCAAAAGAGATGAATATTGATATTTTATCTATTGTTCTAAAAGAGTCAATTCTAGCTTTGGAGATAACAACTTTAAATAAACAAAGTATTTATGCATTTTTTAAAAAAATTGATTACAAAAGTGTTGAAAATATTAACTATGATGAAGATAGTAAAAGGTATCAAGCTAATGGAAAGATTAAGATATATAGAAGATGATTTTGACAATTTGTCAACTAAAGTAAAAATCGAACTCTACTTATTTCCTTTTTTACTTCTACTTTTATTAGCTTATTTTATCAGTGAAAATAGTTCTTTTGAAAAAAAGATAGATATTCAACCACTAACAATAGAAAATATTAAAATGAAAAAGAGTTTTATAGAGATCTCCAAAGAGATTGAAGAGTATGCAAAAAAGAGTTTTATAACACTTCAAAGTATAAAAAACAGTGACAATAATATTGAGATAGTTTTATATGAAAATCTCAAAAAGAGAGTTGAATTTATAAAATATTTGGAGCTGTATAACTCATTTTCAAAGATTGATTCAATTACTATAGATAAAAATCTATTAAGTGTAAAAATTGTTTTTGATAGATTTTATAAAAAAGAGCCAATTGATATAAAAGCTGAGTTAGAGTCCATATCTCCTAACAATAATAAATTTTTATTAAAAGCAATTGTGGGTAAATATGCTTATATAAATGAGACTTGGTTAAAACAAGAGGAGAGAATAGATAATTATAAAGTTGAAAGTATAGGAGTTAATGAAGTACATTTGCGCAATAAATATTCAAATTTAGTATTAAAGTTGTATGAAAATGAATAGTCTAGATTTAGAATTAAATTATGAGTTTATTAGTAAATTTCATATTCAAGAGCTTCAAAATAGTTTAATTGTACCTTTAAGCAAAGAGGGTATTTTTATTAAATGCCTATTTTGTAGTGAGTCAAATTATAGTAGTTTTAATACTCTGAATCTAATAAGAACTAAAGAGTTAACAAAAGAACAGATACTCTTTTTTCTAAGTGATATGGAGTTTAGAACAAAACTTTACTCTTTGGCAAGTGCTTCAATTCTTGATAAAAATAGCAAACAAAATCATATAGAGTCTTTTTTTAAAAATCTTATTGAAAAAGCAATCGCTTTAAGAGTTAGTGATATTCATTTAGAAAGTATGGAGGGTGTAGTATCAATAAGATTTAGAATTGATGGGAAATTAAAAGTTTTTTATATATTTCAAAACTCTTTACAAAGGGTTTTAAGTAGTTATATAAAAATGTTGTGTAGGCTTGATATTACTCAAAACAGAGTTCCACTTGATGGAAGTTTCTCTTTTTATTTAGATGAAAAGAAGTTTGATTTTAGAGTTTCAACTTTGCCAACTATTTATGGAGAATCAATTGTTATTAGAGTTTTAGATAATCAAAGCATTTTAAAAGATATAAGAGAGTTAGGTTTTAATCAAGAACATCTCAAAAATATAGAAGATATTCAAAAACTAAATAGTGGATTGGTTTTAATTACAGGACCAACTGGAAGTGGAAAAAGTACAACTTTGTATTCAATCATAAAAGGAATAAACAAAGAGGATAAAAAGATTATTACTGTTGAAGATCCTGTTGAGTATAAACTTCGTCAAGTACAACAAGTTGAGGTAAATGATGAGTTAAATATTAGTTTTAAAGAGGTTCTTAAAAATATACTAAGGCAAGATCCTGACATAATTTTAATTGGTGAAATTAGAGATAAAAACTCTTTAGATATAGCTTTACAAGCCTCTTTAACAGGACATTTGGTTTTTGCTTCAATTCATGCAAATAGTGCAGTTGAAACACTCTCTAGACTTTTTGAATTAAATAGTGATAAATATCTATTATCTTTAACTTTAAAATATATAATCTCCCAACGATTAGTTTTAAATATTTGCCAAACTTGTAAAAAGCAGGGGTGCAAAATCTGCAATTACAGCGGCTTTTATAAAAGAAGTTGTATTGCAGAGATACTAAAAATTGATGAAGAGTTATCCTCTTTAATTCTTAAAAATGATGGGGTTTCTGCTTATTTAAAAAGTATTGAATTTAAGACAATTGTAGAAGATGGAATGAAAAGGGTAGATAGTGGTATTACAACTCTTGAAGAAGTCTATAGAGTTGTAAATGCTTAGTAATAAATATAAAATCACATATCAAGAAAAAGGTGTAATAAAACATAAAATTGTTACAAAAAATGAATTAGATAGGTTAAAGTTACCTGAAAATATAATAAGCATAAAATCTTTGGGTTTTGATATACAACTTTTTAAAAAAATAAGAGATAGTAAAATCAAAGATAAACTATATGAACTAACATTGATGTTAGGTTCAAATATTAAACTAAATCAAGCCTTTGATATTTTAATAAAAAATGAAAAAGACAATCACTTCAAGGAGTTTTTAACAGATATAAAAAATTCCTTTATAAACTCTATTGATATTAGAAAAAGTATGAAAAAATATAGTGTTAATCCTTTAATAATTTCATTGTTTAAACTAATACAAGATAGTGGAAATATAAGTGAGAATATAAAATTTTTAAGTGAACTTACAAGGGAAAATCAAGAGATAAAAGGCAATTTTCTAAAAATAATGCTTTATCCAATTGTCTTAGTGGTTACTTTTATTTTTGCATTGATTGGTATATTTGAGTTTGTATTGCCAAATTTTGAGTCACTTTTTAAAGGAACAAATTATGAGATGTCAATTGCTACAAAAACTCTATTTTTATTAAAAGATATCTCTGGTGAAAAAATTATTATTGCAACAATAAGCATTTTTATTTTGATTATTGTCTTTTTTAGAGTATATAAAAATAATAACAGATTGAGAGTTATTGCAGATAATCTGTTTATAAAAGATAGTTTTTTTGTTACTAGGTTAAATAGGCTAAAAATACTATATATCTATTTTAGTGTTGTTCATATTTTATTAAAAAATAGATATGAGTTTTTAGAAGCAATAAACAAAGCAAAGGTTTTACTAAATAATCAATATCTTTTTGATAAAATTACCCAAATAGAAAATCTACTAAAAAGTGGGAAAAGTGTAAGTTTTGCTTTCAAATCATCTGGACTATTTGATGATATTGTTTTAAGCCTTATAGATACAGGTGAATTAACAAACTCATTAACTCTTGTAGTTGATGAGATAAAAAAGATTTATAAAAGAAGATTTGAAAACTCTTTGAGACTCTTTTCCATTATGATTGAGCCTATTTTTTTTATTATTATAATGACACTGATTTTATGGATTATTTTTGCTATTTTTGTTCCCTTGTGGAGCATGAATGATCTATTAAGATTTTAAGAGGAAATTCAATGACAAAAGAGAGTGAATTTGAGAACTCTATAAAAAACATTTTAGAGTATGTTGGTGAGGATGTAAATAGAGAAGGTCTTATTAAGACTCCTCAAAGGGTTAGAAAAGCTTTTGAATTTATGTGTAGTGGATATAACCAAGATCCAAAAGAGATAATCAATTCTGCACTTTTTACAAGTTCAAATGACGAAATGGTTGTTATAAAAGATATTGAGTTTTACTCTATGTGTGAACACCATATGTTACCAATAATTGGTAAAGCTCATGTGGCTTATATACCAAATGGAAAAGTTGTTGGATTATCTAAAATTCCAAGAGTTGTAGATATTTTTGCAAAAAGATTACAAATTCAAGAGCAGATGACAGAACAGATTTGTGATGCTTTACATGAAGCACTAAATCCAAAAGGTGTGGCTGTTATGATTGATGCAAGACATATGTGTATGGAGATGAGAGGTGTTGAAAAAATATGTTCAACAACTGTTACTTCAGCTCTTAGAGGTTTGTTTAAAAAAGAGAAAAAAACTAAAGATGAGTTTCTATCTATTGTAGCTCATTCACTTCATAAATAATTTTTATTAAGAATTTATTGGGAAATTTTCCCAATAAATTTATTCATAGATATAAACTGCATCTGCTTTATCTGTATCTATTTTTAAATCATTTTCCTTATCAACTTTTTCATTTGAGATTATGAAAAAAGGAAGATTACTTAATCTTGAGAATCTAAGTGGAATACCAACTCTTTTTTCAAGATGCATAGCTCCCACAAAAACTAAAAGTTTATCTTTTGAAGTTTTAATAATATCTTTTGATAATTTTGCAATATTTTCTGCCATGTATGTATCCCAAGCAACTTGTACTCTATACATTCTCTCTTCGCAAGGCTCATCACTTTTCTCTTTTAGTTTTTTACAGTGTTGCATAAAAGGCATAATAAGTTGTCTATGTGCGCTAACAGTTAAATCCAAAGAGTCATAAAAAGTTTTCTCTTCTTTGCTCATTTTATCAAACTCTTTTAAAGATATTTTTTTTCTACTCTCTTTTGTTAAATTGATACCATATAATCTTCCACCATTTGCTTTAATTGTCTCATATAATGGTTCAACATACTCCCATTTATATTTTGTAAACTCATCCCAATGACGTCTCTCTTTTAATCTTATCCCATCAAGTTTGCCATCTGTATAATCTTTTAATAATTTATCATGATTTGGACTAAACCACTCATTTGCAAGATTTAGATTGTATCCTTGTTTATCAAGTTCTTTTAAAAGATTTTCAAAAAATTTATGAGTTTTTTCATTATTATGATGATCTCCTACAAAAATAATAGGATAGTGCTCAAGCTCTTTTACTAATTTTTTTATATCAATATTTTTAGCTTGTTTTATCGAATATATTGTCTCTTTCTTTTCTAAATCATAAGATAGAGTAGGGCTTAAATTTTGGTTTATACAACCTGTGAATAGAAAGATTGTAAAAATAAGAAATAGTGAAACTTTTAACATTTATTTTTTCCTTTTTTTATAAAACTATTGTAAGTATTCTTACAATAGTTTTATTCTCTAAAATTTGTAACGTAATCCTATATAAGCAACTCTTCTTTGAAGGTAGTATGGATCGTTATTATCAAACTCTTCATCTGTAATATTATCTACTCCTAATTTTACAGATAAATCTTTAGTTATATCTTTATTGATTTGAGCATTAAAAATTGTATATCCTGATGCTTTATCTGTATTATCTACATCGCTATATTGTTCTCCTATATAGTTTGCACTTATATAAGTCGATATTCCCCATCCAAACTCAGAATTAAGTCCTATATTAAAAGTATGCTCAGGTTTATATGTTAAATCTTTGCCTGTTTGTTTATTTTCTGTTTGTATATAAGTATAATTTACATTTAGTGTATGGCTACTATTGAGATCATAATCAACACCTAATTCAAAACCTTTTGTTGCAACTTGATCAACATTTATATATCTAACATTTCCTGTTGTTCCAGCTGTATTAATCATATCTTCAACATCAGTTTTAAAGATTGCTGACTTAAAAGTTGTATTCTTCCCATAAAATTCATATGCCAATTCATAACTTTTTGAAGTTTCTGCTTTTAAGTTGTCATTTCCATATGGTGCTGCATGTGAACCTGAACCAAAGCCATTTGAACCTTTTGTTACAGATGGCGCTTTAAAGCCTTCTCCATAACTAGCTTTTAATCTCTGCATATCATCTATTTTATAAACCAATCCTAGATTTGGAGAAAATTCACTTCCATATTTTTGATTATCATCAAATCTTCCCCCAAATGATAATACAAAATCTCCTAACTCTATCTCATCTTGTAGATAGTATGCATTTGCTCTTGCATCAAATGCATATTGAGTTGAACCATTTTGTCTAAGTCTATCATAAGAGTCTTTTGATGTTTCGGCACCTATTATAATATAGTTCTTCTCAATCATTGAGATTTTTGCCTCACCTTTTAGGGAGTCACTGGTTAGCTTATGTGTGTATGTTGCAAACATACTATTTGCAGCTGCTTCTTGTTCAGATTTAGAATAATCTAAACTAAAAGAGAGTTTTTCAAAAGATTTTTCATATCCAACACTATAAATATCCCTTTCTAAATCATATGTAGTTGTATCATCATAATCTTTTCTCTCTTCTTCTCCTTTTATATATGAAGCATAAACTGATTGGGTATCATCAAAGTTATACTTTAATTTTGCTAACACATCTTTAGTCTCTAATCCTTCAATATATGTTGCTTCATTTGTTGGAGTTCCAAATGCAGTTGTACCAACTCCACCTGTAGCATCTTTTTCATTTTTATTTACACCTAAAAACAGACTAAGTTTGTCAGAAATATTTCCACCAATATTTGCACTTATTCTTGTCTCATCTCCTCCATTTTCAGCAGCTGAAAATCCACTTTGTAAGTTCACTTCTCCAAAAAGTTTTCTTGTATCTTTTTTTGTAATAATGTTTATTACACCACCAATAGCTTGTGAACCATATATTGAACTTTTTGGTCCTTTCATTACTTCAATTCTCTCTATCATATCAATAGGTACCCAAGAGTATTGAAAGTCACTATGACCAATATAATCATCTGTTGGACTTATTTTCTTACCATCAACTAAAATGAGTGCATATGTACTGTCAAGACCTCTAATTGAAATACTCTCTCTCCCTCCCATCATTGCTCCAGCAGCAGTTTTGATAATACCAGGGGTTTTGATTAATATATCTTTGATATTAGTTGCATTTATTTTTTTTATATCTTCTGCACTAATAACAGTAACAACCTCAGATAAATCTTTTATTGACTTTTCTGATTTTGCAGTAACAACTATATCTTCCAATTCATCTACTGCAAATATATTTGAGCTTACCATCGCAAGTGCAGAGATTACAAATAGACTTTTTTTGTACATTTATATTCCTTTTTGTAGTAAAAATTTAATTATATACATAGTTAAATATTTACAATATGTATTTTGATGAGATTATATGATTATTAATAATCAATATCAATATTGATTTATATAAATTGGAACTAATTTTACACAAATTGGAACTAATTTTTTTATAAAAATTTGAAGGAAAGGTTAGATTAACAAGCAGATCCCCTAAAAGGGGATAAATATTATGAGATTGTTATTAATATCTCTTTTTTTAGTTTTTTAGAGTAGACAAACTCACTTTCTACAGCAAATACATCAAAGATGTTCTCATATGTTAGTATATCTTTTGTCTCTCCAAAATATTTTATTTCGCCACTTTTCATCATTACAATTTCATCAGAGTAAAGATATGCCTGATTGATATCATGAAGTATTGCACACACCCCAATTTCTAAATCTTTTTGTAACTCTTTTGTTAAATCTAAGATTTTATATTGGTAATAGATATCTAAGTTCAAAGTTGGCTCATCTAAAAAAAGAAATTTCTCTTTCTCTTTACTTGCATATAGTTGCACTATAACTCTGGCAAATTGAATTTTTTGCTTCTCTCCACCAGAGAGACCTTGATAATCTTTATTTTTCAAAGGTTCAAGATTTAACTTATTTACTATATAGTTTATAATCTCTTTTTTCTTTTTTGAACTTAGAGTATAAGCATACAATCCCATTTCTACAATCTCTATGGCCTTGAAACTATATGGAAAAAAGAAAGATTGATTTAGAACTGATCTTTTTAATGCAAGCTCCCTATCACTATATCTGTCAATTGAAATATCATTTAAATAGACTTCACCTTTTTGAATATCAAGATTTCTATTTATACTTTTTATTAGGGTTGATTTTCCACATCCGTTGGGACCAACTATAGATAAAAAACTATTTGGTTTTATAATAAGGTCTATATTCTTTAAAATTTCTCTTTTTTGAATTGAAAAATTTAAATTCTTTATTTTATACACTTTTCTCCCCTTAGTTTGTAGCACTTTGTCTATTTTTTATTAGTAGCCATAAGAAAAATGGTGCTCCTAAAAGTGAAGTAATTATTCCAATAGGAAGTTCAGCTGGAGAGATAATAACTCTTGCTAAAGAGTCTGCCCATAAAAGAATAAATGCTCCTAATATTGCACTAAGAGGCAGATAAAATTTATGATTTGAACCAACAATAAGTCTCGCAATATGGGGAACTACAAGTCCAACAAAACCAATAATTCCACAAAAAGCTACACTTGTACCAATGGCTAAAGATACAAATAAAATGAGTTGCTTTTTTAACTTTTCAGCATTTACTCCTGAATTTTTTGCTTCATCTTCACCTAAAAGCATTAGATTTAGCTCAACTTTTTTTCGAATTGCAAAAATATAAGTGGCTACAACAATTGGGAATATAGTTAAAATAACTTTCATATCTGCATTTGCCAAACTTCCCATAGTCCAAAAAGTAAAACTTTTAAGCTCATCTTCTGTACTTACATAGGTAAATAAACCAACTAATGCTCCAAGCATAGCGTTTATTGCAATTCCTGCTAAAAGCATAACTGTAACGGCAACTTTATTATAAATAGTTGCCAATTTATATATTGCAAAAATAGTTATAACACTACCTAAAAAAGCACTAAGAGGAAGAGATAAATATGATAAAAATCCACTGTATAAAAGAGTGGGTAAAAAACTTCCAAGTAGCATAAATAGAACTACTCCAGCTGAAGCTCCAGCAGATACACCTATAATAGATGGGTCTGCTAATGGATTCTTAAATAGTGTTTGCATCATAGCTCCAGAGATACCAAAAGCAACCCCTACAAGTGCACCTAAAACAACCCTTGGAATTCTAATATCCATAAGAACTTGATAATAAATCTTATTGTTTTGTGGATCTAAAAGAGTATTTAGTATCTCAGAAAAAGAGATACTAAAAGCTCCAATAGTTATATTTAAAACAATAGATATTAAAAGTAATACAAAGCATATCTTAATTGCTGATTTTTTTAATCCAGTCATTTAAAAACTTATTTACAATATGATAATTGATTGTTATTTAACATACAAGAGAGATCTTGTAGTGCTTTGTCTACTCTTACAGTAAAACCAGAGATTAAAAGCATATCCATAGAGTAAATTTGATTATTCTTTCCAGCATTTGTAGAAGTTACAATACTCTCATCAATACCACTATCACCTGCATGATTAGTTTTTATAATAACATCTGGATTCATTTTTAAAATTGACTCTGCTGAAATTTTACTATATTGCTCAAAATTAACTGCATTTTTGCCACCAGCTAATTCTATCATAACCCCTGGTTTAGTTTTAGGACCAGCTGCCATTAGTGTACCTTCTCCTCTTGAAAATACAAATAACACTTTTGGCTCTTTTTTGCCTTTTATCTCCTCTTTTACTTTAGAGATATTCTTTTCTATTCTTGAGATAATTTCATCTGCTTTTTTTTCCTCTTCTAAAATTTTACCAATTTGTTTTATTTTATTTTTTGCAGATTCAATAGATGGGTTATCCTCAATAATATAAGTTTTTATACCATATTTTGGAAGTTCATCAACAACTTTTTTAGGCTTTGCTTGACTACTTATAATTGCAACTTCAGGTTTAAGAGACAGAATTCCTTCTTGAGGAAGACTTAACCAGTATCCAACATTTGGAAGTTTTGAAACAGCATCTTTAGGGTAAACACTTGATAAGTCAACTCCAATTAAATCATCTGCATGACCAAGAGCTGCTATTGTTTCAGTTATGCTTCCTCCAACGCTAACAATTTTTGAAGCGTAAGAGGTACTTATACTTAATAATAATGCCAGTGATAATTTAGTTATATTATGCATGTTCTTTTAAGCCTTCTTCATGGCTTTGAGAGTGGGCTTTACCTTTCATTGTTTTTTGTGTTTCAATTTTTTTATTTGATTTATCTAATTTATAAGCAGCTCCAAATCCAAGCACAATATTTCCATTATAAGGAGTCAGTTTATATATTCTTGAATCAACCATACTTCTTACAAGTGCACCTTGATCTCCAAGTTTCTTTTCAAACAGTGTTGCAATTTTCTCAAATCTTTCATCTTCTGGTTCAAATTTCTCAGCTTTTGCATTAAAATATAATCTTCTTCTTCCATAAATATGTGCTGTATTGCTTTCATCTTCAATGAAAAGTATATGTGCTTTACCTGTAGTGTACATATTGTGTGAGTGTTTTACAGCTGTACTTATAAACACATAGAAATTTCCCTCTTCATCCTCTACAAATGGTGAATAACTTGCAAATGGTTCTCCATCTTTATCAACAGTTGATAGAATTACACTTTTAATATTATTCAAAAAAACATCAAGCTCTTTTTGAGCTTTTTCTTTACTTATTCCCATTGCCTTTGCATTTTTCATTATTTATCCTTTATTTACAAATCTGGGAAAATTATAATTTAATTAAGAGTGAATATCAATATTAATTAATATAAAACAGAATTTTTTTTTCACAAAATAGAATTTTTTTTAATCTCTTTAGGAGAGAAGTATTCAATTATTAGTTTTTAAAAACTATTTTCACTTTAAAACTTATTACATTATATACTTGTATTGTAAAAATATAATCTTTTAAAGTCATAATTGGATTTTTAGTATATTTAATTGTTCTTGTATTAAATTATTTGTATATAAATTTAATGCAAATAAGAATATGGTAAAAATATAAATTTTTCATTTTTAAATAGATAGGTTAGATTTTATTAAATATTCTTAGAATAAATATAAAAACAATTATTGAATAAAAAACCTTTTCTTACCTAAAGTTTATAATAGACTAAGAATAATAAATAAGTTAAATATATTATGCTTAGAAAATAATAATTAAAAGATGGCTCATAATGCATAAAACTAAAATGGATGATAAACCCAATTAGTACTATAACTGCATGATAAACTTTAATTTTTTTAATATTAAAAAGAATATAACATTCAATAAACTTGATTAAACCATAAATAATACTCATTAATTTTACTCAGTAATTTAATGACAAGAATGTGTAATTACTTATTATAGGTGCATTACCCATTGTTAGTAGCCAACCAAAAAAAGCAAGGAGAACAACAATCTGTAGCAATTTTCCTTTTGTATTCTTCATTTCTTCCCATTGCTTTTGCATTTTTCATTATTTATCCTTTATTTACAAATCTGGGAAAATTATAATTTAATTAAGAGTGAATATCAATATTAATTAATATAAAACAGAATTTTTTTTTCACAAAATAGAATTTTTTTGAATATCTTTGGGAGAACAATTAAATTTTTGTGAAAAGGCATATGAAAAACTTCCTTGATTTGTATATCCAACCATTGAGGAAATCTCTTTTATTGAGTAGATATCCTCTTTTAAATACTCAACTGCTTTTTCAAGACGTACATCTTTTAGATATTCGTGAATTGTTTTATTAAAAAGCTCTTTAAAACCCTTTTTTAACTTTGTCTGATTAAGAGCAACCCTTTTTGATAATATCTCAATTGTAATCTTTTCATTAAAAGAGTTTTGTATTATATTTTCCACTTTTTTAACTCTTTTTATATCCTCATCATTTAATCCAACAAATTTAAGTTCATCTCTTTTTTGTATCTCTTCAAGAACATAAAGTATTATTTGCATGGCTTTATTTTTTAAATAGATTTTATCAAGACCGCTTTTATACTCCCTATTAAATAGCTCACTAAACTTATCTTCCAAGTTTGGTTCATATATCTTTTTATTAAAAGTATTTTTTAAAATATCAGAGAAGAATCCATTCTCATTTAAATATTTATCATGTAAAGTTATGCAGATATATTTTAGATGTTGACCTTGTTTATTTAACAAAGACTCTTCTATGTTTTTTTCATATTCAATGCTTATCTCATTTTTTTCATAAACTCTTTTTTCATTTGTATGGTGGTTTAGTTTTTCTAATTTCCCTTGAAGAATTATCCTAATTTGAAGATGTTTCCTCTTGGATTTTAGTTTTTGAATATGTGATTGTTTTATTTTATTATCTACAATATTTAAGTAGATATTCTCTTCAACCATGGCATTTACAATTTTTAAATCTATAAATTGATTGTTTATTGTGCCTACTTGTTTTATAAAGGATTTGCTCTCTTCCTTATTTGCTATGATTTTCCCAGTATTAAAAACTTCTGATCTTTTTAATTTAGTCATATTAACTCTTTGATAACAATTATTAAAATTGATTCTAGTAGAATTTACCTTTATATTTTTTTAATAACCAAAAATTTTATATAAAATAGAATTTTATAAAATGTTTAACAAGAAAATTAGCTTTTATATAGCTTAAAATATAGATTTTAAAAAAATTGATTAGTATCTTTTTATTTGAATATAAAATATTTATATTAGAATTTTCAAAAAAATTTAAGAGATTGTATGGAAAAAATTGATTTAAAATATATATGGGAATTACTCTTACAAAAGAAAAAACCTTTACTGTGGGGGCAGTTAATTACAGTTATAACTATACTTATTAGTGTACCAATTCCTTTGATGCTTCCAGCGCTTGTTGATGAAGTACTTTTACATAAGCCTGCATTTTTTGTATCAACTATTAATAAATTATTTGGTGAGGGAAATACTCTTTATTATATTGTTATAGTAGCTTTGATGGTAGTTTGTTTGAGATTTTTTTATTATCTTTTTTCAATTTTAATCACAAAGATATTTACAGATATTTCAAAATATGTAACTTTTAAAATAAGAGAGAAGTTAATTCTTCATTTAAAAGATGTATCAATGAATGAGTATGAAAGTATTGGAAGTGGAGCAGTTGCAGCAAATTTAATTACTGATGTTAATACTTTGGATAGTTTTATTATGACAGGAGTTAGTAAGCTTGTTACTTCCATTTTGACACTAGTTGCAGTTGCTATTGTAATTATCTCAATTCATCCTATTTTAGGATTAATGATTATTATAATTCAACCTTTAATAATGTTGTTATCTAGAAAAATAGCAAGAAAAGTAGGAATATTAAAGAAAGAAGAGAATGAAGCAATAGAAAAATTTCAAGATAATATTTCTGAATCTTTAGAACTTTTTGGACAGATTAAAGCTAGTAACAAAGAGGACTCTTTTTTTGATAGAGCAATAAAAAAAGCACAAAATATTCAAGTGACATCTAATAATTTTAGTTATAAAAGTGTAGCTTATGAGAAATTTTCTTTTACTCTTTTTTTAATAGTCTTTGAGATTTTAAGAGCTTCTGGTTTAGTGATGGTTGCCTATAGTGATTTATCTATTGGTATGATGCTTGCAATGTTTGGATATATTTGGTTTCTAATGAGCCCTGTTCAAGAGATGCTCTCTTTTCAATACTCTTACACAAGCTCAATGGCTGCAATAAAAAGAATAAATAGAGTTCTTCAACTTACAAAAGAGCCTAATGGTTCTAAGTCTCTTAAAAATAGGAATAATGGAGTAGATATAGAAGTAAAAGATCTTTACTTCTCTTATAATGAAAATAAAGAGTTATTAAAAGATATCTCATTAAGTATAAAAGCAGGACAAAAGGTTGCTCTAATTGGACCTAGTGGAAGTGGGAAAACAACCCTTGCACAAATAATTGCAGGTTTTTATACTAAAAAGGCTGGAAAGATTACATATAATGGTATAAGTATTGATAATTTAAATAAAAAGAGTTTAAGAGAAGAACTTTTTCTTGTTTTACAAATGCCAATTCTATTTAATAATACACTTAGATTTAATATTACTATGGGGGATGAAACTATAAGTGATGAGGCTATTTACAAAGCTTTAGAGATTGCTCAATTAAAAAGTAATGTTTTAAATATGAGTGAAAAACTTGATACTATTGTGGGGAAAAATGGTATTAGATTGAGTGGTGGTCAAAGGCAAAGATTATCAATAGCTAGGATGATTATCACAAATCCATCAATTGTAATTTTTGATGAATCAACTTCTGCTTTGGATGTTCATACAGAAGCTAGACTTTTTAATGAGTTAAAAGAGTTTTTAAAAGATAAAACAGTAATTACAATTGCCCATAGGCTAAGTACAGTTAGAAATGCAGATAGTATATATGTGTTAAATGATGGAGAAATTGTACAAAAAGGAACACCAAAAGAGCTTGAAGAGGAAGAGGGACACTATTTAGAGTTTATAAAAAATCAATTGGTTTAAAAATTTAATAAAAAGGAAATAATATGATAAAAGAAAAGATTAAAAAGATTTTGGAGTTAAACCCAGATATTACAACTTTGGAAATAGCACAAGAGTTAAATGTAAATGAGTATGAAGTTCTACAAAATATTGATGAAAGTTTCGCAAAAGCGATTGATGGTAAATATTTTGATGAAGTAATTGAAGATATCTCAAAATGGGGTAAGATTCTAATGATAAAAATCACACCATCTTTTGTTATAGAGATAAAAGATATTATGCCAACAGGAACGTATGGGCATGGTTATTATAACTTTGATTCTAAAGAGTCTTCTATCTCTGGACACTTAAAAGTCGATGATATAGAAAAAATCATTTTTGTTTCAAAAAATCACAGAGGAATGTTGTCTCATAGTGTTGTTTTTTATGATTCAAAAGGGGAGCATATTTTTAAAGTATTTGTAGCTAGAGATGAGAATCGTGAACTTCTCTCTTCTCAAGTTGAAATGTTTATGCAATTGAAAAATAGGTTTTAAATTTGCGCTAAAGTAATTCTTTTTATAAAAGGATTATTTTAGTAAGTATTAAAAAGAGAAAATCAAAAGATCCCAATCTTTATATAAATAAAAATAATATTTTAAAGAACTATAAAAACTCTTTGTTGTTTAAAAATAATGATTATTAAATTTCACTAAATAAAAATTATAAAAAAAATCTTTCAATCTTTTAGAAGTTAATATTAATTATAATATGATAAAAATTATCTTATAATAAAAAGAGTTAAAATGATTAAGAATTTAAGTATACCCAAAAAACTTTACCTTGGTTTCACAATCATGATATTAATTATTATCATAATTACTGCAATTGGAATCTATAAAGTTACTATTATTGATGAGACATTAAATAAAATAGTTGAAGTAAACTCGGTAAAACAAAGAGTAGCAATAAACTTCAGAGGTAGTGTCCATGATAGAGCAATTGCAATTAGAGATTTAGTTTTGTCAGGAAATAGTAGTGATAAGCTATTTGTTGACTCCTTAGCTGATATAAAAAGGCTTGGAGAGTTTTATGAAGAATCAGAAAAATCGATGGAAGCATTATTTAAAAAAGGTGTGGAAATAGATTCAAAAGAGAAAGAGTTATTAAATAAAATTAAAAGTATTGAAAGCCAAACATTACCCTCTATCTCTGAAATTATTAGACTAAAAGAGAATACTCAAGATACCCAAGCAAAAAAGATTTTACTTGATGAGGTAAGAGGTAATATTACTATTTGGTTAAAACTAATAAATGAATTTATCGATTATGAAGAGATGAAAAATCAAATGGAGATACCAAAAGCTAGACAAATAGCAAGTAGTTTCTCCTTTACAATGATAACAATTTTATTTATCTCATTGTTTATTGGTGCATTAATTTCTTTTATTATCTCTAGACAACTTATAAAATCAGTATTTAAAGTTCAAGATGGATTACAAAACTTTTTTGATTTTTTAAATAAAAAAACAAAAACCTCTTCGATTATTGATTTAGATACAAAAGATGAGTTTGGGAAAATGGCAGCAACAATTAATTTAAATATCGACTACATTGAAAAATCAATAAAAAAAGATGAAGAGTTTGTAAAAGATATTGCACGGTTTGCAAAAGATATAGGTTCAGGTAATCTTAGTTCAAAAATAGAAAAAGAAACCAATACTGATTCTTTATTGGAATTAAAAAATATTTTAACAAAAATGCAGTTTGAATTGGAACAAACTATCGCAAGTAGTATTCCAAAACTATTAGAAGTTTTAGAAAAATTTAAAGATGAAGATTTTACTTCAAGATTTCCAAAGGCAAACTCAAAGGTTTCCCAAGCTATCAATGAATTGGGAGAGGTTATTTCAAAACTATTAAATAACTCTTTTAATGTGGGTAAAACATTAGAAGAGTCTTCAGATGTTTTGATTAATAATGTTAATGAATTAAATATAAGTTCTAGTGAGGCTGCATCCTCTTTAGAACAAACAAGTGCTGCCCTTGAAAAAATAATTATGAGTGTAAAAAGTAATTCAAACAATGTGTCTAAAATGACTAATTATGCAAATGAAGTTGATATTTCAGCAAAAGATGGACAAAAATTAGCTCAAAATACAAGTTTAGCAATGGGTGAAATAGAAATGCAAGTTAATACAATAAATGAAGCAATCGGAATTATTGATCAAATTGCATTTCAAACAAATATATTATCCCTTAATGCTGCTGTTGAAGCAGCAACAGCAGGGGAAGCTGGAAAAGGTTTTGCTGTAGTTGCACAAGAAGTAAGAAATTTGGCTAATAGAAGTGCAGAAGCTGCAAAAGAGATTAAACTAATAGTTGAACAAGCTACATCAAAAGCTAGTTATGGAAAATCAATAGGTGATAAAATGATTGAAGGTTATAATCAATTGTTAGGAAATATAGACAAAACAATGAATACTATAAATAGTATAGAAGAAGCATCAAAAGAGCAAGAATATAGTGTGGCTCAAATAAATGATGCAATTGTTTTACTTGAAAAACAAGCACAAAAAAATCTTTTAATTGCAGGGCAAACAAAAGATATTGCAGTAAAAACTGATTCAATTGCAAAAGAGATTGTATTAGACCTTGGAAATAAAAAATTTTAAAAGTAGGGGGAAACTCCTACAATAAAATTAGTTTAGCAAGCATCAAAAAGCTAAAGAATCCTACAATATCTGTAACAGTAGTAAGTAAGACGGTGCTTCCTATTGCTGGATCAATATCCATCTTTTTTAAAACCAAAGGGATAGATGCCCCAAAAAAACCAGCACTAAAAAGGTTTATTATCATTGAAAGAGCTATTACCAAACCAAGAAGAGCTGTATTAAACCAAAACCAAGCAATAATTCCTATAATTATTGCAAAGATAAAACCATTGGCTAGTGAGATAAATACCTCTTTTTTTATGGCATCTTTACTATTATCAAAATCAATCTCTCCTAAAGCTAACTGTCTTACTGTTACAGCTAAAGTTTGTGTTCCTGCATTCCCTCCCATAGAAGCAACAATGGGCATTAAAATAGCTAAAGCAACAAAAGCTTCAATAGTTTTATCAAACATTCCTATTACCAAAGAAGCTAAAATTGCAGTTCCCAAATTTAAAAAGAGCCATAAAGCTCTCTTTTTTGCAGTATTTAAAAGATTGTCTTCATGTTCAAAGTCATCATTTACCCCTGCAAGTTGGTACATCTGTTCAGTTGCATTCTCTTCAATTACATCTAAAATATCATCACTTGTAATTCTACCAACTAAAATACCTTGATATCCCACAACAGGAACAACGTTTAAGTCATACTTTTCAACCTGTTTAGCAACTTCATCAATATGATCTTTATCATGTACAACAAAGGGTTTAAATCTATTCTCTTCATGTTCATTTATAATTTGTTCATATGTTTTTTCAAAATCAAAAATAATCAAATCTTCAAGTAATATTGAAGCAATTAATTTTTTTTCATTATTTACTATATATACTTGATGAATATTTTCTAACTCATCTGACTCTTTTCCCTCTTTTAATCTTTTAATCGAATCACTAATTGTTTCATTAATATTTGCAGAGAAAAGCTCAGTTTGCATATAAGAACCAGCTTCATCTTCATGGTATCTTTTAAGCCAGTTAATCTCATGCTTATCCTCTTCTTCTAAGCCTTCAAAAACCTCTTTTGCTTTCTCTTCATCTACCTCTTCAATCTCTTGGATAATATCTGTAGCATCATCTGAATCTAGTTCATAAACAACGTCTGAGAGTCTTTGAGAAGGTAAGAGAGTATAAACATCTTCTCTTAAATTATCAGGAAGTTCAAGAATAACTTCCCCTAAAATTTCATCGGGAATCTCTTTTAAAACATAATAGAAGTCATCTTCTGACTCCTTTTCTATCTTTTTAAGTGAGTATGCTATATCACTAGGGTGTAATTCATTTAACCTTTCAAGAAGTTCATGGGGGTTTTTTATAGCATTCTCAGAAGACATTAAATCTCCTTGGGAGTTACAATTGGACTACTTGATGCTACTCTATCTAGTCTTGTAGCTTTTTTTCTATTTTGATCATTTACAACCAAATCAAGATTTTGCATAGTAATTTTTGCATTTGCAATAAAAGTTTTTTTCTCTTTTCCTTTTAGTGCTATTTCTTCTGGTTTTTTGATTATTTTTAATGGATTAACAGCTCTTCCATTTATGTAAAGACCCAAATGCAAGTGGGGACCAGAACTAAGTCCTGTACTTCCTACATAACCAATAAGTTCTCCTCTTTTTACCCATTTACCTCTTTTTATACCAGCTCTAAATTTACTTTGGTGTCCATATAGAGTTTTATATCCATTTGGGTGTTTAATAATTATTACATTTCCATATCCACCCTTTCTTCCTGCAAACTCAATTCTACCTTCAGCTGCTGCATAGATTTTTCTTCCCCTTGGCGCTGCAAAGTCAGTTCCTAAGTGGGCTCTATATCTTTTTAAAACTGGATGCCATCTTTTTTGGGTAAAACCACTTGAAATCCTTGTATATGTTAAAGGAATTGTAAAGTAGTAAAATTTTGTAAAAGCTTTTCCTGTTTGATCATAATATTTATCATTGTCTTCATTTTTAAATCTATAATATTTTTTTCCAGAAATTTCTACCATTGCTGCTTTTATATCTGGTTGTCCAAAAGGTCTTCCAAGTAGCTCTTTTTGGGTATATTCAATTGCAACAAAATCACCTTTTTGCATTCTTCTAAAGTTTACAGAACCAGCAAAAATATCTTTTAGATTAGCTGCAAGGGCAGCACTTCCTGTTGCATCTTGAAGCTCTTTTGCAACTGATGTTTCAATAGGTATGGCAATTGTTTCTGTATATTCGCTATAACTAATAGGCAAGGTTTCAAATTTGTATTCACCATTGTTTTGTTTATATACATGAAGTTGAATCTCTTCTGAAACAGGAATAAGTACTTGATTTAGCGTTTTATCTTCATCTTCTATTAAATAAAAGTATGAATCAGCTGTTATCTCTGAACATAACTCTTTATCCTCTTTTTCCAAATCAAAATATAGTTTTTGGGGGATGGAATATTTTTCTAAAAAGGTCAAAAATGTTTCACCGCTTGGCCATTTTTCCTCTTTAACAACTGCTGAAAATAGTGATGAGATTACTAAAAAAAGTGATATTATTACTCTATACATTGCCCTTCTTTATTAAAAAATTAGAAGCATTATTATACAATTGCGCAACTAAATAAAATATAAAATTTTAGGGGCTTTTTGTGAAAAAAACATTATTATTAATGTTGTTGGTTTTTAATTGTTTGAGCGCTGATTTAGTAGATATTTACAGAAGTCAAGGTCTTGAAGCAGTTAAAGAAAAACTTGAAAATGAGTTGAAAAAAAAAGAGTATTGGCAAAGCTATTTAGCTAATAAAAATGTTGACTATGGGTACTATGAGTCAAGAGAGTTTGTTATCTTAGCTCAAAAAGATAAAAAAGAGTTGACTTTGTACAAAGTTGATAAAAATCAGTATAGTATTCTCTTAAAAGATAATGTAATTGTTGGTGAAATTGTTGGTGATAAACAAGAGGAAGGGGATTTGAAAACACCAACAGGAGTATATGATTTAACTCAAAAACTTACAAAGCTTGACCAGTTTTATGGACCACTAGCTTTAGTTACTTCATATCCAAACACTTTTGATAAAACTAGGAATAAAAAAGGACATGGTATTTGGATTCATGGAATGCCTTTAAATGAAGATAGAGAGAGCTTTACTAAAGGCTGTATTGCTTTAGATAACTTTAGACTTGAAGAGTTAGATAATACAATAGATTATGATAAATCTGTTCTTTTAATATCTGAAGATAGTGTGAATAAGGCTTCTAAAGAGGAGATTAGTTTAATCCTTTCTTCTATTTTTAAATGGAGAGATGCTTGGAAAAAGTCTGATATAGATGAGTATCTTGGATTTTATTCAGACTCTTTTAAAAGGGATGATGGAATGGATTTTGAAAGATTCAAAGATTATAAAGAGAGAATTTTTTCAAGAAAAGAAGATAAAACAATTGAATTTACAAATATTAATATAATTCCTTATCCAAACTCTTTAGACAAAATTATGTTCAAAGTGGTTATGGATGAAGATTATAAAACAAATAACTACACCTTTGTAGGTAAAAAAGAGCTCTATATTGAGCTTAAAGATGACAAAATCAAAATCTTAGCAGAAGGTTAAAACTTTCGCTAAGAGCTTTTTAGATATAATCGCCTCATTATTAACAACCATATTTTAAGGCGAAAAATGCAAAAAGAAGAGATGAATCTTGAAGAGCTAGCACTTGCTCACTCTTTAACACTTGAAGAATTAGATAATATCAAAGAGATCTTAGGAAGAGACCCAAATTATGTGGAAATTGGAATTTTTTCTGCAATGTGGTCAGAACACTGTTCATATAAATCAAGTAAAAAGTATTTAAGTGGTTTCCCAACTTCTGCTCCTTGGGTTATTCAAGGTCCAGGTGAAAATGCAGGAGTTATTGATATAGGTGATGGATACGCTGCTGTATTTAAAATGGAATCACATAATCACCCTTCATTTATTGAGCCATACCAAGGTGCTGCAACAGGTGTTGGTGGTATTATGAGAGATGTATTTACAATGGGAGCAAGACCAGTTGCATCTATGAACTTAATTCAATTTGCTGAGATTGAAGGTGATAGTGAAATAGCACAAAAACATAGATTTTTATTAAGAGGTGTTGTTTCAGGTATTGGTGGATATGGTAACTGTATGGGAGTTCCAACTATTGGTGGACAAACAAACTTTGAAGATTGTTATGCAGGAAACAACCTAGTAAATGCTTTTAACTTAGGTATTGCAAAAGCTGATGAAATTTTCTTAGGAATTGCAGAAGGTATTGGAAATCCTGTTATGTATGTTGGTTCTAAAACAGGACGTGATGGACTTGGTGGTGCTGTTATGAGTTCTGCTTCATTTGATGAAGATTCTGAATCAAAAAGACCAACAGTACAAGTTGGAGATCCTTTCACTGAAAAACTACTTTTAGAAGCTTGTTTAGAGCTATTTAAAGAGGATTTGATTATTGGTATTCAAGATATGGGTGCTGCTGGTCTTACATCTTCATCTTTTGAAATGGCAGGAAGATCTGGTTCTGGGATGATTATGCATTTAGATAGAGTTCCAGCTAGAGAAGAGGGGATGACTCCTTATGATTTTATGTTATCTGAATCTCAAGAGAGAATGTTAATTTGTGCTAAAAAAGGTTGTGAAGCAAAAATTATAGAGATTTTCCAAAAATGGGAATTGGATGTTGCAGTAATTGGTGAAGTTACAAATACGGGAAATATGGAACTATTCTGGCATGGGGAAAAAGTTGCTGATATCCCAGTTCAACCAGTTTCTGAAGAGGCTCCTATTTTAGATAGACCAGTTGCTAAACCTGCATATTTAGAGGGTATTGAAAATGTTGAAATGAACAAAGATATACCAAATCAAGAAGCATTTGACAAACTATTTTCAGATATGGAAGTTGTAGATAAATCTTGGGTTTATAACCAATATGACTCAATGGTACAAACAAACACTGTAAAAGGTCCTGGAAAACTTGATGGTTCAGTTATTAGAATCAAAGAGACAGGAAAAGCTCTTGCAATGAGTGCTGATTGCAACACAAGACAGTGTTATATTAACCCTGAACTAGGTGCAGCAGCAGCTGTTATGGAATCAGGAAGAAATGTTGCAATGACAGGAGCAGTTCCAAAAGCAATTACAGATTGTCTAAACTTTGGAAACCCTCAAAATCCAGAAGTTATGTGGCAGTTTGCTCAATCTTGTGAAGGTATTAAAAAAGCTTGTAAAGAGTTAAATACTCCTGTAATTGGTGGAAATGTATCTTTATACAATGAAACAAATGGTGTAGGAGTTTTCCCAACACCTGCTATTGCAATGGTTGGAGTGAATGATGATGAGAACAAAGTATTGCCTTCTTGTTTTCAAAATGATGGAGATTTTGCATACCTTTTAGGTGATACAAAATCAGAGTTTGGTGCATCATTATACATGAAAAGATTTTATGACAAAGTTGCAGGAGTACACCCTGAAGTTGATTTTGACAAAGAGTTAAATCTATGGAATAGTGTAATTGAAGCAAATAAACAAGATTTATTAGAAGCTGCAAAAGATGTAAATGTTGGTGGATTGGCAATTGCACTAGCTAAAATGGCAGTTGTAGGAAACAAAGGAGTAGAAGCTACTATTGAGCTTGAAAATAGTAAAGATATCTTTTCTGAAACATTGAGTAGAGCAGTAGTTGAAGTATCTCCTGATAATGCAGAGAGTTTTGAAAGACTTTGTAGAAATAGAGGAATTTCATATACTAAACTTGGAGTTATTGGTGGTGGTAAAATTGCTATCAATGATGTATATAAAGAGCTTGATGAAGCAAAAAATATCTACTTTAACAGATTTAAAGAAGTTATAGAACAAGACTTATAATAAAGGGGCACTTTTTAAGTGCACTCTTTATCTTTTTTAAATAAATTTAAAATCTTAAAACATGCCTTAAATGTAATCAATTTAATTGTATAATTTAGCTTATATTAAATTAATTGATGAGGTAAAAACAATTGCGTGTAGCATTTATTATTGAAAACTGGGCTAATATAGAGCCACTAAAAAGCACAACTTTAGCAGTTATAAAAGAGTGTATGACAAGAGGTCATAGGGTTGCAATTTTATATACCCATGATTTGACTGTTAGAAACAACACTGTTCATGGCTTTGCAAAGATGCTTAAATATGAGGGGAAAATTCCTGATTCAGTAACAACATTTTATAAAAAAACTACATATGATATAAAGTTAGTAGCTCTACATGCTTTTGATTGTATTATGATTAGAAAAGATCCTCCAATCTCACCTTTAGTATTCAATTTCCTTGATTCTGTTAAAAATGAGACTGTTATTATAAATGATGTGGATGGAATTAGAAAAGCAAATAATAAACTTTATACAACGACTTTCCATGACCCAGGAAACTCATTCTTACCTAAAACCCATGTATCTGGTAGTAAAAAGTATATAAAAAAGATAATTGAAGAGTCAAATGAACAAAAGATGATTCTAAAACCACTTGATGGTTCAGGAGGAAGAGGAGTTATTGTATTGGAGAAAAATGCAATGTCAAATATTAACTCTCTACTAGATTTTTATATTGATGAGTCAGGTGAAAATTATGTAATACTTCAAGAATATATTGCAGGTGCTGAAAATGGTGATGTTAGGGTTATTATGCTTAATGGTAAAGCAATTGGAGCTTATCATAGAAAACCAGCAGAAGGTGACCATAGAGCTAATATTCAAACTGGTGGAAGCGCACATAAATATACCTTAACTGAATCACAAAAAAAGATTTGTTCAAAGGTTGGTAAAAAATTAATAGCAGATGGAATTTTCTTTGCAGGTCTTGATATAATTGGAGACAAAATCTTAGAGGTAAATGTTTTAAATCCTGGTGGAATTACAAATATTAATAAGCTTAGTAAAGTTAAACTTCATCAAAATGTAGTAGATTTTCTTGAAGAAAAAGTTCATGAAAAGGTTGAAAAGAGAGCAGAGTTAGAGTATCTACTTAAAAAACTAAATGAATTAAGAGAGTAAAGTTTATTTCTTTTTACTCTCAATAATTGAGTCAGCTAATTTAGCTAACTCAAATTGACTTAATTTGATTGTTTTCTCTTTTAATGCTTGAATTGAAAAATTACTACTTATCATAACTTTTGCAGCATTAGCATAATCATTTTTGTTTTTTATAAAGTAAATTATTTGATTTACTTGTTCATTTCTATTTAATTCGCCACCTGAATGATTAATATTCATCGTCATCATTATATCCATTATAACCACTGCTATTACCACTATCATAATCATCATAGTCGTCATATTCATTATATTGATCATAATCCACAGTAAATATTTTCGGATATCCTAGTTTTTGAAGTTCAGCATCAATATTCTCTTCAGAGATTCTATTTTTTACTCTCTTCATTATAAACTCAATATCATCTTCTTTAACATCATTAGCTCTTAACTCATAAATAATAGATTCCATTACCCTTTCCCTAAATTATTTAATTCTTTGTAAAATCTATCTCTTTGAAATTAGCAAATCTGCTAATTTAACAACATCTTCTAGCGTAAGTCTCGCTGTTCTTGAGACTACATCCTCTAATTTCAAATTGTTTTGCAAAATTAGATTTATTGCACTGTTGAAGTCTCTTGTGTTTTTTATCACACTTGTAATTTGATATACAAGTTTGTTAAGAGGATCTTCAATATGATAATTTGATGGCAAATCATATGATCTCAACGCCATAATTTACTCTTTAAAAAAAATAAGAAAACAGACCAAGTCTAAATAAACTAAGTCTAATTTGCACACATAAACGTACTCTAACAAAGTACATTGACACATACTTAAACTTTAAATACGCACTACTGCGAGTCTAAAAGGTTTAAGCTACCCTTATTTAATCTAAAATTATAAAACAAAATAAAAATTTTTTTCCTAAAACAAAACTTAAAGTTTATTTACTGGAGTAAAAGTGCCATTTTATGGCTACTTTGCCTATAAAAAATTATTTATTTTTATTAAATTTTATAAAAAAAATCCATTTATAAAAATTAGATTTCTATGAAAAATCTACTTTTTTTGCTCTAATTGTTCATATAAGCTAATTAAATCGCCTAATACCCAAATATTAGATATCTTTCCATCTTTAAATCTGAAAAATGATGCCCCGTTATATTTGATACGATTATTAGTTGGTTCATAATTGAAAAGTTTTCCTTTATGGGTACCATTATAAACAGCTCTTACTGCAATAACTCCATTTTCTTCAACCATCATCTCAATTCCATGGTAAAGATTAGGAATAGCAGTTAAAATGTTTGTCATATACTCTTCAAATTCCTTTTTACCTTGAGTTTCAATATTTAAAGTACCTCTAAATGTTATGTCATCATCTAATAGTTCATCAATTGCTACTCTATTTTGTTTATTCCAAATTTCGTCATAATATCTTTTTACTAACTCTTTATTTGTATTTTTCATCTTCTTTCTCTATAAGTTATTTTTTCTTTTTTTATTCATTTTTACTGCATTTTTTTCAATAAATTGGATAATCTTTGATGCAATATCAATTTTTGATATTGTCTCAATCCCTTCAAGTCCCGGAGAAGAGTTTACTTCAAGTACAACAGGTCCTTTATTTGATTGTAAAATATCAACTCCTGCAACATTTAATCCTAAAACTTTTGCAGCTTGGATTGCAATCTCTTTCTCTTGGTCAGTTATTTTTACTAAAGAGGCAGTTCCTCCTCTGTGAAGATTTGATCTAAACTCTCCCTCTTTAGCTTGTCTTCTTATTGAAGCAACAACTCTATCTCCAATAACAAAACACCTGATATCTGCACCATTTGACTCTTTTACATACTCTTGAACTAAAATATTTGCTTTTAGTTCCATAAAAGCATGAAGTACACTCTCAGCTGCTTTGTTTGTTTCAGCCAAAACAACACCTAAACCTTGAGTTCCTTCTAACAATTTAATTACAAGAGGAGCACCTCCTACCATTGCAATTAAATCCTCTATATCATCAGGAGAACTTGCAAATCCAGTAATTGGAAGATTTACATTATGCCCAGCTAAAATTTGCATTGATCTTAGTTTATCCCTTGATCTTGTAATGGCAATAGATTTATTTAGACTATAAACATTCATCATCTCAAATTGTCTTACAACACTTGCTCCATAAAAGGTTACATCAGAACCAATTCTAGGAATAATTGCATCAAATTCATCTAAAGTTCTACCCTTATAGTGTATTTTAGGATTGTTAGCTGTGATATTCATGTAACATGAAAGAGTATCTATAACTTCAACTTCATGACCCCTTTGAATACAAGCTTGTACAAGTCTTTTGGTTGAGTATAGATTCTCATTTCTTGATAAAATTCCAATTTTCATTTTTCCCTCAATTTTTTATATATAAACTTTTTAAAATATAGAGCATTGACTTGACAGATTTTATTGATGCTGTCTCTTCAACTGTGTGATAACCTGTTGTTGGTACTTGGATTGTGGTTCCTTGTATTTTATTTTTAGATTCTTTAATGATTCTTCCAAGTTCTGTACTCCCCAATGATAACAAAGGTTTATTGCTCTCTTTTAATATTTTGTTTTTCTCTTGAATATATGCATCTTTACAAGAGAAAACAATATTATTTTTATGGCAAAAATTTTTAAGTAGTTTTAATAATGGAGATTTGAATTTTGCATTTGCATCTCTATTTCTTAATACTATATCTTGTAAATCTGCCTCATCTCTACTATTATATGGACTTGTATCAAGTACCAATAATTCTGATGTAGAGATATTGTTTTTTGCAAACCAATCTAAAATAAACCTCCAGCTTCTACCAGCTTCTTCTTGTGCTGTAAAAAATGCTGTTCCTTTATATCCATTTTGGTACAAATATATTATAAATGCTGCTGATAAAACGTTATCAAGCTGCGCCCAAATCAAATCCTCACTAACATCAAGTTTATCAACAAAAGCAATAGGAGTTCCTGGCATTAGATGGTGTAGTCCTTCGATCTTAAACATTAAGTTATTAATCTCTTCACACATATATACATCAGTAATCTTACCAATTCCCAAGTAACTTCCTGACCAAGGCTCATAAGCTTGAACTTGTTGATTCAAAAATCTTGATGAAATTTGTTGATAAGTCTGCTCTGAAACAGAGTTTCCTTTTAAATCATTTCTATTTTTTGTTTGGAATGCTGCAAATTGAAACTCATTTGGACCTGTACAAACAAGTCCATGTCTATCAATATGAGCGCTTAATAAACCACTGTTAGGTTCACTTCCTTGAGCAACCAACAATCCATCGTAATAAGAAGTTGAAATTCCTAACTCTTCAAGCTCTCTTTTTAAATAGAGGAAAAAAGAGTGTTCATAACCTATTACGGATGGAACTCTAATCAATTGTTTTAATGTATCTAAAAAGTCTGAAAAGTTCTGAACATTATCAATTAGTTCCCTAGAACGCTTCATAGAGAGTTTTCTGAATTTCATCTTTTCCCTTAATTTTTTAGTATAGAATAAGAGTATTCAATAAATTAATTTGATGGTTTTTCTAAATCTTCTTCAACTTTTGAATTACAGATATAGAGTTTTTCATCGCAAGTTACAACACATTCATCCGATTTTGAATTTGTCTCTTCGCAAACTGCTAAGCATTCATCATAAGCTTTTTCACAAGTTGCATATTTATCCTCAATTGTTTGATAAACCTCTTGTGCACTTAAGTTAAGGCTTGAGATTAGCAATAGAGGAAGAAAAATTTTTTTTAACATTTATACTCTCCTAAAAAAGTATCAATTAAATGTACAAAAGTACGACAGAAGAAAACCTTTTAAAGATAGACTGTTTAGGTACTCTTGGGGTTCTCGCTTATTCTATTTCGGAATTATAAATCAAAAAGTAGAAAATAAACTAAAACGAAACTTAAGTGAAGTTCTTGATTTTTAAAAGTGCCTTTTTTAGGAACTAATATTAAAAAAAATTTTTAGTTTTTTGAGAAGTGTTATGTTAAAAAAAGCTAGTTTTTTTAAAGAAAACTAGATTTTTATGTCAAAACTGACACTTTAAAATAAAAAATAGCCCATTTTGTATTTTTTTTATCTTATAAGGTTTTCTATTAAATGAGCAAAAAATAGGAAAATATTATCTTCCTATTTTTATAGCTCTTTTTTTAAGCTCTTGATAATCAATTATTTCGTGCCCTTGTTCAAGTGATTCTTTTGTTTCATGGGCACCAAAACCATAAGCCATTGGAGAGATACTAATAGTATCATAAAAAGCTTTTTTTGCATCTATCCATTTTGATGTATCTCTATCTTTAACCCAAATTATTGCACTCTCTTCCCATGTTATGTTCTCTTCTTGAAACCATAAAGGAACACATCCAATATCATCAAATTTATATACTCTTGAGTTTGTTGGATTGATAACTTCCACAGCAAAATTTCTATCACTAATAACCATTTTGCATCTTTCACACATATCTCTGTCCCAGTGAATCTCTTTTGGGTCTGTAGAGGTCTGATTATCACAACCACTTAAAAATGTTAATAAAACTATAAGATAAAACAGCCTAAATATATTTTTAATTTTGTACTCTATCATCTGAAACAATCTCCCCTAAATCCATATAAACTTGTCTATTTACAATATCTTTTACTTCATCCAATCTATGGGTTACAAAAAGAGATATTTTCTCTTTTTCGTTTTCTTTTAAGAGTCTATAAAAGTCATCCCTTGCTTTTGGGTCTAAGTTCGCTGTTGGTTCATCATAGATTATGATTTCACTGTTTTTTGCCAAACTAATGGCAATTAACATTTTCTGTTTCATCCCACCACTTAATTTAAAAAATGATTTATATAGGTTGTTTTTTATATCTAACTTCATTTCATTTGCATAGTGCATTATCAAATCTCTTTCTACATTTGAGCTAGTTTGAATATACTGAATTAACTCATCCAAATTTAGTTTAATTGGAGGTGGAAGTTGAGGTACAAAAGAGATTGCATCCAAAACTTTTGTTCTGTTTTTTATTGGATTTAAACCTTTTATTGTAACTTCCCCAGCATTTGGATGATAATATCCCATAATAGACCTAATAAGTGTTGTTTTCCCAGCACCATTAGGTCCCATTAAAGCTACATAATCATTTTTATCAAATTCTATACTTACGTTATTTAAAGAGGTATGAGAACCAAATTTTTTTGTTAAGTTTGAAACTTTTATCATTTTATATTAAACCTTTTAATCTAAAGTCAAATTTTAGTGCATTTGAATGGCATACATCAATACATCTTCCACACAAAGTACAATCAGCACCTGTAACATATTGGTTTTTTATCCCTTTCTCTTTTCTTTGTTCATCATATTTTGCTTTTGTTAATTCTAATACTTGATTTTCAAAGCAGACATCATGACAAACCATACAGTGGTCACATGAATCGTTCCATTGTATTCTAAGCCCACTTACTTTTCCTATATATCCAAAAGTTGTTCCAACTGGACAGATATATGTACACCAAGCTCTTCTAGAGTAAAAAACTTCAATTAAAAATACCACAACTACCCATGAAAGTGCTAAACTCCATCCATAGGCAATAAATCTACTTAATATCCCAACGATATTAAATGTTTCAAATACCAAATAACCACTTGTAAAAGCAAGTAATGCAAAAATAATCCAAAAAATATGTCTGATTCTATGATCAAATCTTCTGTTTTTGATTATTTTTTTATGCACTAGTGTATCATGGAGTTTTTCTCCAATCTCACTAAGTAGTCCATATGGACAGACCCATGCACAGTATGTTCTTCCACCAAATAGTAGATAAAAAGCAACAATTGTTGCAGTACCTATTACTATATTTGTATGGATATGATGCTCTGCAAGATACATCTGAATAGTTGTAAAAGGATCAATTAGGTGAAAACCTAAAAACCTTGAACCATTTAGTGTCCCTTCTAGGGTTTGAATATCAATTGCAAAAGATAGAAAAAATAGCAAATGTATTGTTATTATTACTGTCCATCTTTTTGTTCTTAGCGTCAAATGTGTTTTCCCTTTTTCATCTTTGTCATAAAAAGTTGAAAAAAAGGTCGAATGATTTATTGTCTCTTTGTTATTATATTTATCCATTTTTAGTTCCTATTCATTCTTAACTATTGATTTAAAGCATCTCTTTTTGCTTTAAATTGTGAAATCTCTTTGGCAAAGTTTCTAAGTTCTTCTTCTGAAAGATTTAGTAATAAGCCTTTCATAATAAGATTCTCTTTTCTTCCATCTTTAAAATCAATTAGAGTTTTATAAAGAGTCTCTTCACTTTGTCCCATAAGCGCAGGTCCCATAAGTTTTTTACCATTTTGAGTTCCTGAACCATCAACCCCATGACAAGATGAGCATTTACTTTTATAAGCATTACTTACTTCAAACATTGCAGTATTTCCAGCTTTGTCTCTTAATGCTTGTAGTTTTTCTTGCTCTATATTTTTTTCTTCTATAGGAGCAATTTTTGCATTTTGTTGCGCTACTTTCAAATCTTCAATAATTCGACCAGCTTCTCCTCCATGGTATGCTCCACCTTGACTAAAAACATATAAAATCAAGCCAATTACTATAACAGTTGAAGCTATTGCTATTATATTTTTCATTTTATATCCCTAATTTGTTTGTTAAACTCATAAATCTCATCAGCAATTTTTCTTATCTCTTTCTCATTCATTTGATTTACAAGTCCTGTCATTAGAACATTTGCATCTTTATCCCCTTTAAATTTCATAATTTTGTTAAAAATAAAATCAGAATCTTTATCCAATAAAGATGGACCAATAATTCCATTTGCATAGTCATTGTGACAAGCTGAACACTTTACAATAAACTCTTTACTAAGTTTTTTTACAAGTAATGAGATTTTGATTTTCTCATAAGGACTTCTTACATGCATATTTGCATCTATATTTGTTCTTGGTTTTACTCTAACTGAAGCATCACTATTTGCTGGTTGTGAATTTGGGTCATATTCACTCTTTACTCCATAATCCATATAATATGATTTCTCTGAAGTTTCATGATTTAATTTATCTGCAACCTTAATCTCTTTTGCATTTTTATTCTCTTCTACTTCAATTTTCAATGGAGCTTGTGTCTGAGATACCTCTTTATTATCTTTATTTTCCTCTTTTTTATCTGTACAACCAGAAATTAGAAATGCAACTGCAGCTGCTAATAATATTTTTTTAATCACGACTTAACTCCTTTTACTACATAATAATCTTCATATGTTAATCTTGGTTTTACTACAATTGCTGGCTCATTTGCAGGGCACAACTCTTCACAAACTCCACAACCTATACAACCATCATAAATTTCAGGTTTTTTACTATCTCCACTTCCTACCATTGAAATGGCACTTAATGGATTAGGTAATGGGCACATATCGGCACAAATAGTACATTGTTTACCTTCAAACTCATCAAGTTTACTTAACATATCTCTCTCTAATTGAGTTACATTATTTTGTTTGTTTGTAAAGTCATGTATTCTTTTACTATGACCTTTTGGTACGGGCGTATTTGTTAGAGCCAAACATCTATTTGGGAACTCTAAAACAGCAATTCCCATATGTGCATCTTCTGCTTTTTCTAGTGTATGCTCAAGTGCTCCACTTGGACAGGCAAGTACACATGGAACGGCACTACAGGCATAACAACCTCTCTCTCTTGGATCAATATGTGGAGTTCCAACTCCATGCCCCATAACTAAATCTGAGAGTTTTATTGAGTGATATGGACAAACCTGTAAGCATTGACCACACTTAATACAAAGGGCTAAAAACTCTTTTTCAGGAACTGCTCCTGGTGGTCTTAGTCTCATCTCTGCTCTTAATAAATGGGGACTAATTACTACTCCTGTTCCAAGAGCTAATCCCAAAATACCCAATGTGGAAAACTTTATAAAACCTCTTCTCTCTTCTTTAATATTTGCCATTATTAATCCTTATAATTTTAACTTTGGTTTCTCATCTTGCAAGAGAAAGATTGGCTCACTAAAAGGAGCCAATTTAGCAAGAAAATTTAGCAGTGAAATTACAGGGGAACCGTAAAAAAATTTTACACTTGGATTGTATACCCATAATTGATCTGCATATTGAAAAACCTTGTGGGGAGTATCACCAACATTATCTTCATTTTTATCAAAACCTTGATAATTATCCCAATAGTTCCCTACTATTTCATTTTCATTGGTTCTAGAACCACGACTATCATTTACAATATCTTCGATATTACCTAAGATAGTATTACCTTTGATTACATTATTCTCACTAAGTGAGTGAAAATGTACTGCTTCTGAGTTGTACAAAATTTTATTATCTTCAATCCAGTTTTTTGTATCAGGTTCAAAAGGAGATCTATCTATGTACATTCCTTGGGCACAATAAATTACAGTATTATCTTTAATTGTAAAATTTGATACATCTTTTAATCCTATACCCATTCCTGTCGCACCTAAAGAGCTCTTTATAACATTTCCTGTTGCAACAGAGTCTTGGCTATACATAAAAAATATTCCAACAGAATTAAATTGATAAGTGTTGTTTTTTATAAAATTTTTCCCAGCATACATAAAGTGTAAAGAGTATCTGTTGTACTCTCCAAAGTTTCCAGATATTTCATTTCCATGTGAGTACCAAACAACCATATCTCTTGATTTAATCAACTTATTGTTTTTTACAATGTTGTCATTTGAATACCACAATCTAAGACCATCGCCCCTTAATCCCAAATCCAAATCTTTTGAGGTGATATAGTTATCTGCAATTATAGAGTTGTTTGTCATAGAGACATCAATTCCAAAAAGAGAGTCTCTTATTGTACAGTTTGAAATTTCAGATTGTCTAGAGTTTGCGATTTTTATTCCAGCATCAATACCTTCATGTCTATCTCCACTATTTTGTATAATCAAATTTTTTATTGTCACATAAGGACTATTTATTTGAATAACTGTACCTTTGCCTTCTCCATCAATTATAACTCCATCCTCTTTTCCTATTATTGAAAGAGGTTTATTTATTACAATTGAACCTTTATATAAGCCTTTTGGAAGTTTTAAAATTGAACCTTCTGGTGCATTATCAATTGCCTCTTGTAAAAGATTTGCCCACATGAAGTTAACAAATAAAAATAAAAAGGCAATAAGTAGTTTTATCATAATTAGCTCTCTTTTTCAGCTTTTTTTGTCTCTCTAAGGGCTTTGTTTCTTGATAAAACAGCCAATAGACCAAGAAGTCCTATTACAACAAGCGTATAAAAACCTATATTTGGATAGGAGTGAGTTGTAAATTGTGCAATTTTCCCATCCCCAAATACTGTAGGCATAAAAGGTTTGATTTTAAAAGCTCCCCAGTCATGAAGATTGTGTCCAAACCAATAGAGCCAATATGAATATTCAGCAATAAAGATTAGTGGCAGTGCTGTTACAATCCACATAATATAAGTTAAGATTTTTTTGTGGTACAAGATAAAATATACCATAAACAAAGAGAGTCCTAATAGGGCATAAATACCAACTTCTCTTTCAAATCTTCCACCTCTCCACATAGGATCCATTCCTACATAGTGATTGATTGTATTCATCTCATGAACTTCCCCTGAAAATCCATCAAAGTGGAAAAATACAGGAATACCTTCTGGAAAGGCTTTTTTAGGATAGTTTGGTGCCTCTAATCCACAGGTCCAAATTGGAAATGAAGCTACACCTATTTCTGAAGAGGTCTCTATCATTTTTTCAAGATTATTATGAGCTTCTTTAGGAGTAGTAGTACTTTTGTATCTTCCTTCATTATAAAAGTTCCAAACCTTTATTGCTAGTGGCGATATCTCTTCAACTCTATTGTCATGAATTTTATTTAGAGTACCATGAAAAGCAACCATTGGAAAGGTAAATCCTATGGTCATAATAATTAATGCTAATGTTGCATAAATTTTTGATTTTATAAAACTTGGGTGCATACTTATCCTTCAAATTAAGCTTTAAACTATAAATTAATTCAATTTACATTTTAAAACTTATGGTTTTTATTTTATAAAATTAATAAAAAGGAGGAGATTTCTCTCCCCTTTTTACTATTTTAGAATAGGTTAGCGTTTTCGTCTACCCATTTTAAGTATTCGATAATATCTTTAACCTCTTCTTTATTCATATGTTGATTAGGCATTTTTAGATTGAAGTAGTCAATCATACCTTTTACATATGGGTCAGTGTACATAGATTGTGGATCTAAAATAAATCTACTTACCCAATCTACACCATTTTCATGTCTTTGTAATACACCAGTTAAATCTGGACCAGAAGATACTTTACCAATTACGTGACATCCATTACAACCACCCTCAGCAAATGTTTTTTCACCTCTTGCTGCAGCTGTACTTTGTGTAGTTGCAATAATTCTAACTAATGCATCTTTTGCTCTAATACCAACATCTGCTGTTTTAACCATTAATTGCCAAATCATATTTTCAAACAAAATAGCTTTTTCCATCTCTCCAGCTTTTACAGCTTCATCAGCTTTTTTCTTTTGAGCTGGAATTTGATTATATTGATCAAATGCATCTGTAACTAAGTTTGCAACAACTTTATGATCTTGATATTTGTTGTCTTTTAAGAATTTAACAACTGATTGAATAACAGCATCTGTTGCATTATTAACAGCAACTGTTTTATCATATTCAGCTTTTAACTCTTCAGGAGTCATAGATTTCATTTTAATTTTTTGTGCACTCTCATATTTTTTGTTAGGGTCTTTAACCATTAAGTAACCCATCATCTCCAAGTGAAGTGCAGAACAGAACTCTGTACAATAGTAAGGGAATACACCCTCAATATCAGCAGTAAAATCTAACTCAATAGTTTCACCTGGCTCTAAAGAACCGTGAAGATTATAGTGGTCAACTGTAAATCCGTGAGTTTCATCTTCTGCTCTTTCAAGGTTTGTAAGATACATAGTAACTCTATCACCTTTGTTTACAGTGATTCTCTCAGGATTGATGTGAGATCTAACTAAAGTTCCATAAACTTTTACATGGTTTCCATCCCTTTCAATTCTCTCTTGCCCTGCTAGAGTTTTACCAATGTGTTGTTTACCAGTTTTTGTATTTGTACCCATCTCATATCTTACATGAGGATGAAGTTTACTAGCTCTAATAGCAACTGCTTGGTGAGGTTCTCCCAATGGAAGAGGCATATCAACCAAAAGATCCATTGTTTTACCACTAATATCAATTAATTGGTGGTTTTGTGGGTGAAGTGGACCAACATTTTGGAATCTATCAATTGCCAATTTATTTAATGCAATAATATATTCCCCTTGAGGGTCAGCAGATTTCCCTTCCATACCAGCTAAGTGACCAATATTGTAGTGAACATTCTCTTTGTCAAGTACTTTTAGAGTTTTAAAGTTCCATTTTACAACTTGTGAGTCAACATATAATGAAGTATAAATCTCTCCATCAACAGGTGAGTATTGGTTATGCAGTGGCCCAAGTCCCAACTCTACTTGACCGTGAAGTGATTTTTTCATATCTAAAATTGGAATACCAAATGGGTCTTTACCAACAAACTCTTTATTGTCGATTAGTTTTTTGATTTTTTTGAAATCATAAACAGACGCATGAGTATCTAATTTACCACAAACAACAATATATTGTCCAGTTGGGTCAACATCAACTCCGTGTGGTGATTTTGGTTCAGGAATTAAAAATAGCGCATTATTTTTAACTGCAACATCCATTGGAATAACTTTGTGGTCGTTTATAATTTTTACATTTTTAGGGTCTTTAGATAGTTTGTAAAGTTTTTCCCAATTATAAACATGTAAGTAGTCAGTGTCATTTCTTGACATACCAGCTTCATTTGGTGGCATACCAACTTCAATTCCCCCTGTATACATCTCAGAGTTAAATGAGTTTGTAAATCCCCAACCATTACTTAACCCTTTCCCAGAGTCTGATAAATCTTGCATATATGGTGGCATCTCAATTGTATATGAGTCATTTGGAACAACTCTACCAATTTTTGGGTCAAATTTCCATACAGTTACCCCACCTCTATAAGTCTCTTTGTACTCTTCAATTGGGTGGTAGTTATTATCAAAAGGTGCAGCATATTGTGCAGCCTCTAAGATATGCTCAGAGTTTGGAGTAAAAAATGCTCCACCATGATCTGATTTGAATACAGGGTTAACTACAATCTGTTTTGTTTCAAAATCAGCTAAATCAATGATTGCAATTCTTGGGTTAGCTTTGTCATTGATTGCTAACCATTTCCCATCATATTTCCCATCAGTTTCAGAAAGTGCAGGGTGGTGAGTATCTCCCCAGTTAATCTCTCTACCTCTAATGTTTCCTTGTCTTAAGACATCAATTGAATCCTTATCGTATCCATAACCTTGCCAAGGTTCAGGAGTAAACACAGCAATATATTTAAGTATTCTCATAGATGGAACACCGTAAACAATCATTTGTCCAGATTGTCCACCAGAAGAAAATACCACATATTTGTCCTTGACACCAGTTGGATTATAAGTCTTAGCGGCTCTGATTACATCAACCTCAGAGAGACCTCTATCTTTCATAATCTTAGCTAACTCACCTGTTGCCCCAGAAGCGACTGAAGTAGTAAGTGCAGTTCCTAAAACCAATGAAGAAATTGTACTAAATGACTTTTTCATCTTAACTTCTCCTCCTTTAAATTTATTAGAAATAAATCCCTAATACGACAAATATTAACTATTACCAAGAATCAACATTAAAATTAATAATAAAAAATTACTATTAATATTAATTAAAACTTTATTGTCTAAATTAATATTTAATCTTAAAGTAATTCTACAATAGCTTGAGTCTCTTTTGAGTCGCTAGAATATAAATTAAAAAAATAATTTGAAAAGGTTAGTCAATCATATATCCAAGTTTGGATACACTTTTAATAACTTCACTATTTAATTTTTTTCTTAATTTGAAGACAAGATTTTTTAGTGCACTTGGTGGTACTTCATCATAGATGTAGAGTTTCTCTTCAATATCTTGTTTGGTAACAAGAGTTCCTCTGTGGGCTAAAAGTATTTCAAAAAGGTCAATTTCTTTGTTTGTAAGAAGGATATTTTCCTCTTTACAGGTAAAAATTTTATTATCAAAATCATAAAATTGATTACCCCCTAGATCTATTATTGTTTTTGAATTTTTAGATAGAATTTTTGCACAGCGTTCAAGTAGTTGTGAGAGATTTGCTTCGCGTATTGGTTTTACAACGTATTCAACAAGAGATAATTTTATAGATTCTAATAAAAAGTTTTGATCAGTATAAGCACTTGTAACAATAATTGGAATCTCTTCATTCTCTTCTCTAATTTTTTTTATTAAATCTAATCCACTTAGTTTTGGCATCTTTAAATCTGTTATTAAAATATCAGGTTTATACTTGTCATAAAGTTCCAAAGCTTCTTGTCCATCTGCTGCTAAGTAGACTTTGTCCACATAAAGTAGTAGAACTTTTTTAAAACTATTTCTTACATCATCTTCATCTTCTGCTAAAAGAATAGAAGACTTTTTAAGTTTTATCTCATATTTTTCTATCATTAAACTAATCCAGGAATAATTTTTAATAAGTTATGATAGCAACATAAGTTTAAATGATGATTAGGATGCCTATGCACGAAAGTTTAAGTCTTACCAAAAGATATATCTTAGCTCTTACTATTATTGCTTTTCTATCAATACTAGCTTTTTTTAATTTAAGTAAACTCTTATCAATTCAGTCAAACGATGCACAACTAGTTAATATGAGTGGGAATCAAAAAATAATTACAAGAGAAATTGCTTTTTATGCAATCTATTACAAAATTGATAAACTAAAAGCAAAAATAATTGAGATGGAAAAAACCCATAATATTTTGACCTCTTTAAAAATGTCAGAGGAATTACACTCAATCTATTTTGGGAAAGAGGTAAACTTAGATGAGAAGGTAAAAACTTATCTTTTTCATGCTAAAAGATTTTATGTTCACAGAGATGGGCGAAGTCAAAATTATGTACTAAAAAATTCAGAAAAACTTCTACTTGATTTAGAAAAAGCTGTAGTTGTATATTTAAAAGAGGCTTCTGAAAATACACGGAAACTACAAAAAGTAGAGACATATATTCTGATTCTTACTCTTCTTACTCTACTTTTTGAAGCAATTTTTATCTTTATGCCAGCAAGTAGACAAATTAATAGTCGCACAGAAGAGTTAATAAGAGAGAAAGAGTTTTCAAATGCTGTTATTGAATCAAGTAGAAATGCAATAATTACTTTAGATAGCAAAATGAAGATAAGAACTTTTAATAGTGAAGCAGAAAAGATATTTAAATATACAAAAGAAGAGATGTTAAATAAGACAAAATTCAATGAAATAGTTTTGGATAAATATAATATTAATGATTTAGAGAGTTTAAAAAAGGTTCAAGAGTCTAAAGGGAAAGATAAAAATGGAAAAAAATTTCCTATTAGAATCTCTTTTGGAACAAGTGGAGAGAATAGGGATATTGCGATTGTTGCAAATATTCAAGATATTTCAAAAGAGAAGTTAAATGACAAAATTTTACAACAGCAATCAAAATTTGCAGCTTTGGGAGAGATGATTGCAATTATTGCCCACCAATGGAGACAACCATTGGCTCAATTAAACTTTAATTGTATGTATATTAGAAAAAAATCAAAAGATAAAGAGATAATAGAAGAGACAATTGCAAATGAGGAGATTATTCAATTTATGTCTGAAACCATTACGAATTTTCAAGATTTTTATAAAAAGAGTGATAATACTATTTTTAATCCTCAAACAGCCATTGAACAAGCTCTTAAAATTGTCTCTTCTTCAATAAAACTAAATCAAATTGAGTTAAAAAAGCAGATAGATTCAAAAATAAAAATCTTTGGAAATCTAAATAGTTTAGCGCAGATTGTTCTCTCAATTATACAAAATAGTATTGATATTATAAAATCAGATAAAATAGACTCACCTACTATTACAATTACTTTAAAAGATAGTGAAAAACATACTATATTGATCATCTCTGACAATGCTGGTGGAATAAAAATTGAGCCTATAAAAGATGTCTTTAAACCTTTTAATACAAAAAAAGAGAAGGCTTCAACAGGTATTGGGCTTTATATGTCAGAGATAATTATAAAAAATCAGTTTAATGGAACAATTGAAGCAAGGAATATTGAAAATGGGGCAGAGTTTACTATTATCTTACCCCATAATTTGCCTAATTTAGGTTAATTAGATATCACCATTCAATAGCTCAATAAGAGCCTCTTTTAAATCAGAGAACTTTAGGATTCTTCTTCCATGGTTCTCATCCATAAATTTTTTTGCATCATCTAATTGTGCAAAAGCAGGAATATCATCTCCTGCAAGTGAAACCTTATGACTTCCATAAACATAAAAAGCCTTTTTAGCATCTATTGGTTTCATTGTTTTATAATCAGTTACAACAAGAGCTTTTAAATCCTCTTCTTTGTGAACATTTGTTTCTGGCCATTTTGCTGGATTATAGTAGTATTCCATTAAAGATTTTGGACTTATAAAATAGAACTCTTTATTCTCTTTTGTAACAATTTTAGCAGTCCAAGCTGGGTCCTTGTAAACTTTTATTTTTCTAATTAAACTTACAGTCTCTTTATCAAAATTCATTGAATAGGTTTCATTAGCAGATAGTATTGACGCTGCTATTAATGAAGAGAGTGTAAAAACTAAATATTTTTTCATCAAATAATCCTTTAAACTAAATCTTTTTTAGCAAAGATTGTATAACCAATAATGGCAAAAATAACACCTAATAAAAGTGGATACAAAATTGAGAAGAGTACAAATGTAGTCTGTTTGAAAGTATCCAAAATATAGAAAGCAACAGGTCCCATTACTGTAAGTGCTGGATCAAAAAGTGAGATAGCTGCAACTCTGAAAATTTCCATAGGGTTTAATAGGGCAATTGAGATAATCAAACCTTCACTAAATCTACTTTGCATCATAAGTGAGATAAGTGCAATATCAATAAATGCTAAAAGAAAAATCCAAATAAAAAATGAGATTCCAAGAGCAACTTCACTTGTTTTTACAAATGATGAGATAAAAAATGCAATTCCCAAAAATGAAGATGAGAGTGAGAAAAGTAAACCTGAGTATAATAAAAAAATATCCCAAGGTATATCAGCACCGATAATAGCTCCATAAATAATTGCAATAAACATTGCAAAAAATACAGGTAAAAATACAGTAATAAATCTACCTAAAATTTTACCCCAATAGTACTGTTTAAGTGAGATTGGAAAAGAGAGCATATACTCCAAGATATGTGTATCTCTATCTCCTGAGATAGATCGAACTGTTGTAATTAGTATAAATATTGGTAAAATAACAATAGTTACTTGAATATACATCAAAAGAAGTCTACTTAAACCACTAAATCCCATAACCTGAGACTGAGTAACACCAGCAATAAAAAACAGAGCAATCATCCCTCCAAAAACTAAAGAGTAGATAATAAACCACTTCGCTCTTATGGACTCTTTTAAGTCAAGGTATGCAATTAATGAAAGATTTTTCATATTTGTCCTTTAGTCAATTTTGTCAAATTATAGTGCATCATACAATAAGAATCAATAATTTTTATTGATTTTTATCAATTTTTTTAAAAAAAGATTAAATTTTTAAATTAAGTTGATAACTTATAGCTACTATTTTTGAAAATACAATTTTATAAGAAAACACCATTTCTAATATAAAAACTAAGAGGGTACAAACTTACAATTATCACATAAACAAAAGAAAAAATAATTGAGTAGTTATAGTATTTATTGCTACTATCTCTGTCTTGTAAGATAATGTTTTTTAAAGTTATTATAAAACCAAAAAAAGTACCTAAAAAAAGAGTTATATAGATAATATATCCAATATAATAGTACCCTTTTTGAAGCATACAAAATGGACAGTGGTGTGTTGGAAGTTCATATATATAAGTTCCAAAAAACATAATTAAAGAGATTAAAGAGATAATCAAAAATAGAAGATTGAAAATAGTATATAAGTAATCATTTTTAATAAAATATGATAGAACTAACAGAGCAAAAATAGTGTAGAAAACAATCAAAATATAGCTATTATCAAAGGCAAAAAGAGATGAAATATATGAACCACTACTATTTGAATATAGAGTTCCACAACAGCTAACTAATTTATCAACTTCTATTGAACCAAACATTGTAATTTCGATTATTGTTTCAACTAAGAAAATAAGATAAATAAAGAGATAAAAACCAAACTTTAGTTTTGTAAATTTCAGCTCTTTTGTTTTCATATCAATATTGTGAATAACAAGCCAGAAACCAAAAAAGTAAATATTTATAAGTTTAAATAGAAGCAAATAGATACCATAACTTGTAGCATCTACAACTCCTGCTGCACACATGGCTCCTGTTAGAACATTTGATATTTTGTCTAAAGTAAAGATAAAAAAGATAAAGATAAGTATTTTTAAAAATAGAATATATTTTATGATTGTTGCAGTTAGATAACTTTGGTTTTCCAAACTATATTGCAATTTTGAAGTTGAGTTTATATCCCAATTGAAAAAAATCTTTATACTTAATAAAAAGGCAACCGTTCCAAAGATTAGAAAGATTGAATTTATTATGATAATTGTCAATACTTCAGGGGTTAAAAGCATTTATAAAATCTCCCCATTTGAGACTTCAATTACTCTATCAACAAAATCAAGGTCAAAAAAGAGTGGGTCATGGGTTGCTACAATTATAGTTTTTCCATCGTTTTTTAACTCTCTTAAAATCTCAATAAAGTGAAGTGATAACTCTTTGTCCAAGTTTGCAGTTGGTTCATCTGCTATTATGATATTTGGATTATTAACTTGACTTCTTGCAATGGCTACTCTTTGTTGTTCTCCACCTGATAGATTCTTTACAATCTCATCTTTTTTATGTTCAATTTTAAATTTTTTCATAACTCTTTTTAAAATCTCTTTTGCCTCAAGGTTTGAAGGATTTTGAGGAATTAAAGGAACTAAAATATTTTCACTAACACTTAATGTTGGTATTAAATTATATTTTTGAAAGATAAAACCAATATTTTCTCTTCTAAAGAGTGAGGCAAAGTTATCAGGAAGTTTTGATACTCTATTTTCACCAATAACAACCTCACCTGTTGTTGGTTTAGATAATCCTGCAATTAAAGATAATATTGTACTTTTACCGCTTCCGCTAGCCCCTTTTAAAACAATTAACTCAGACTCTTTTATCTCTAAATTCACACTATTTACAGCAACAGTTTTATTGTTTTTATTTAGTTCAAAAACTTTTGTTAAATCTTTTAATATTATCATCTTAAAACCTTATCAGTTTCAATTGTTGCGCTTCTCCAAGAAGGAATTATAGTTGAGGCTATATATATTGGTACTGTTAGAAAAAATAGTAAAAACAGAGTATTTACATCCAATACAAAAGGCAATTGAAAACTTGTTTTTAGTTCAGAGTAACCGCTAAAAAGATTGCTTAAAAGAGGAGCATTGAAAACATATACAAAAGTAAGAGCAATTAAAACTCCAAAAATATAACCAAAAAATGAGATTATAAAACTCTCATAAAACTTCTCTTTTAAAACATCCTCTATTTTCCAGCCTAAAGCTTTTAGAACTCCTATTTCCCTTTTCTCTTCAGAGCTTAGACCACTTGCTTTATCATAAACAATTATAAAAAAGGTGAAAATTGCAACAATAAACACAGCTAAAAAAATCCCCCCTTTATAGTCAAAAATATTTTGATAACTAATCTCCAAATCTTTGTTTGTAATTACCCTTGTATCTGGATAAAGAAGTTTGATTTTATTTGCAACTGTTGGTATCTCTTCTGGGTTTGCTACTTTAACAACAATATCTGTTGCTTTTGAGTCATCCATTCCAAAAATCTCAAGAGCTAACTCTTTTGGAAGAAGAATTGTATCATTTGATTCAAGCTCCAAAGAGCTTTTAAATACTCCTGCAATATTAACTTTTTTGAAAGTTCCATCGGGTTTTATAAAGTTAAAATATTCATTGTAGTAGTTCTCATTTAAAGCTTTTTTTACGCCTTCTCCCACAATCATAGAATTGTTTTCCAAAGCTTTAGAAAAATCAAACTCTTTGATAATTTTATTTAGTGAGGTTTTATATTGGTTTTCATACTCATCAATTCCAATAATTGAAAAGTTTGCTCCCAAATTTGCAAAATAGTAGTATCCCCAAACTCTTGGAATAGCATCAGTAACACCTGCAATATTTATTATCTCATCAACTACATTTGTATTTATATCATAATGTCTTCCAGCTTTTAGTTTTTGCACTGTTATTTGTGGAAGAGCTTTTAGTGTTGAGTTTAGTTCATACTTAATTGAGTTTGAAATAAAAAATATTGAAGCTAATATTGAAGTTAACAAAATAAAAATAAAAAGAATAAAAATATTTTTGAATTTTTGTCTTAAAATAGAGTTTATTGCATACTCTATTAGATACAGATTTATTTTACTTTTCATTAATTACCTTTGATGGTGTATTTGAAAAAATATGTGAATGGGAATAGACAAAAGTTGAAGGGAAATACTCTCTTAGTTCCGGAGATTCTTTAAAAATAGAGAAGGTATCAGCCAAACTTCTATGTCTTATATACATGGCTTCAGTTGAGATTGCCAAATCTGGTAAGGCTGTAACTTTTAGTAGTGACAACTTTTCATCTATCTGTGTTTGTTTTAAACTTTTAAAACTACTTAGATAAAAGATTTCAAAAAAGATTGCAATGATTGTTAAAGATAGAATTGATATTAAATATTTACTCTTTTTATTCATCCAGTTTATAAATCTCACTCTCTTTTACAGTATCAAATTTTACAATCTTTTTCCCTAAATGGTCTTTTTTAAATGTTTTTGCATCATTTTCATTTAAAAAAGGTATCAGTTCATGTCCCATAGGACCATATACATCAGAGCCAATTACATAAAAAGCCTTTGTTGCATCAATGGCATTTTGAGAATAGTAGTCTGTAACTAAGATTTTACTAATCAAATCTTTTGAAACAGGATAGTCTCCCCATTTTTTAGGGTTAAAGTAAAATTTAAACATATCTTTTACTCCATCAAAAGAGAATCTGTGTTCATGATCACCATGTTTATAATAGATTTGTGCCGCCCATCTAGGGTATTTTGCTACAAACATTCCACAAACAGGACATTTCTCTTTCTCTTCAACTTTTATTCTATTCTCATTTGTTTCTAAATCTCCAAATCTTTTTACTTCCCAAAGATAAAGAGCAACTGCTTGAAGTTTCTCTTCATCAAGGGTTTTACACAGACCATTTTGTACTATATTGGCTTTTAGTTCATTTATCTCAATATATTGCGTTGGGTCAATATCTTTATTGCAGAGTTTTTCAAAAATCTTTTTCCCCATTGGGTAGACTTTTTTTATCTTTTTGGTTTTGATTTTTGTTAAATCATTTTTCATACTCTCTTGGGCAAGTTTTTGAGCCTCTTCAAAAGTAGCTAGTTTTCCACCATATTTTTTAATAAAATCTTGTGCATCATTTTTATTTTGGAAAGCTAGTTTGCTAACCATACTCATGGTTCCTTTTATTCTACTATCAATTACATAAAAAGCATTTTTTGCTTGGATTAATTTTTCTGTTTTTGCATCAACAACTTGGATACTCTCTTCTAAGATTCCATACTCTTCTTTATCTTTTACCAAACATGCAAGGGAACAGTATTGTCTTTGAGTACCATTTTCTAGTTTTGCAGTATGTGAAGTTTTATAATACTTTTTTATACTCATCCCACAAACAGGACACCATTGTTTTTCACTTCCTTTTTGAAGTAATATAGGTTCTTTCTGAGCCTCTTTGCTAAAGTTACCATCTGCTTGAGTATTTGTTATTATTAAAAAAATTGAAAGAATAATAAGAAGTTTATGCATTATTTTACCTTATACTTTTTCAAATAATAGCAAAGTAATGTTAAGTAAAAGTTAAATATTACTTAAATTTAACATTTAATTAACAGTTGAAAGATTATAATTATTTTGAAAATATCAAAAGGAAATAAGATGAAAAAACTATTTACAATTGTAGTAGCTTTAGCTATGACAATGAGCCTTTTAACTGCAAGTGAAGCAGAAAAAGAGAAACCAAAAATGGCATATCAAGCTGTGCCAATGAATAAAGCAACACTTGTACAAGAAGGAAAAGAGAAGAGTTATTGCCCTGTTTGTGGAATGACACTACCAATGTTTTATAAAACAAATCATGCGGCAAATCATGAAGGAAAAGAGAAACAATATTGTTCTATTCATTGTATGGTTGAAGATTTAGAACTAAATGGTGCAAAACTAAGTGATATGAGAGTTGTTGATAACAAATCTCTAAAATTAATCAGTGTAAAAGATGCAACATATGTAGTTGGAAGTTCTAAACCAGGAACTATGAGTATGGTTAGTAAATATGCCTTTGCAAATGGTGATGATGCAAAAGCTTTCCAAGCACAAAATGGTGGAGAGATTAAAAATTTTGATCAAGTTTACGCAATGGTAAAAAGCTCTTTAGCTAAAGAGAAAGAGATGATTGCAAAAAATCAAGCAAAAATGCAAATGATGGGTGAAAAAGTTTATAACAAAATGTGTAAAAAAACTGATATGAAATTCACATCAACTGCACAAGCTAAAGCATATTTAGTAGAGAGTGGTCTTTGTGGAAATATGAAAGGTAAAAATTTACAAGCTGTAGGAATTTATCTATCAAGAAGATAATAAAAGAGGAGAACTCCTCTTTTATTTAAAATACAAAAACTCTGTTTCTTCCTGCATCTTTTGCATCATATAAAGCTTTATCTGCATTTTTTAAGACGTCATCAAATTTTTGTCTACTATTTTTAAAGTTGCTAATTCCAAGAGATATTGTAACTTTGCCAACTTTTGAAAAAGTATTAGATTCAACCTCTTTTCTTATTTTTTCACAAAGAGACTCGGCAATAGTAAGATTATTATTGTTTATAATCAAAATAAACTCTTCACCTCCCCATCTTGCAAAAATATCATCAACTCTTATTTTGCTAGAGATTAAAAAAGCCAACTCTTTTAAAACAACATCACCTACATCATGTCCATAGGTGTCATTTATTAATTTGAATTTGTCAATATCAAGTATTGAAACACAATACTCTTCATTGTTTAACTCTTTGTTTATCTTCTCAAAAAGACCACTTCTATTTAACACTTTTGTTAAGGTATCAAAATAGGCTTTTTGCTGAAGAGTTTTATTATTTGTTGTAAGTTCTGTGTTTCTTTCTCGCAAATTTTCTAAAAGAATATTAAAAAATTTTGCAACAATACCTACTTCTGTATCCCTCTCTTCATATATCTTTTTTTGAATATTCCCTGTTTTCATAATACCAATAATACTCTCAATAGTTTCAACCCAAGGAAGTCTTGCATTATGTTCACTTGTATTAAGTCCAAGAACTTCATGTTTTTTTCTAACTCTTAACAGATTTAATTTATGTAAAAAAAGAAATAGGGCAAGACCTAAAATAAAAGAGAAGATAAAAGCACTTAAAACACCTATTGTTTGTATAGTTATAAAATCAAATCTTGTCATGCCTTCAGCTGGAACTGCAAAAATTCCAACTGCAATAGTTCCCCAAACTCCTGCAAATCCGTGAATACTTACAGCACTTAACGGATCATCTATTTTTAATTTTTTTGTTAAAAATTGGTCTGAAAAATGCATTATAAAAGTTGAGACAAAACCAACAAAAGCTGATTCGTATAAAGTCAAATTATTACAACCTGCTGTTATTCCAACAAGTCCGGCAATTATTCCAAAACTTAATATTTCAACTTCAAGTTTTTCTTTAGATACTAAAGAGATAAACCAAGCACCAACTCCTCCAAATACTGCAGAGATAAGTGTATTCATTAAAATTGAAGTAACCCTAAAGTCGATTGCTAATAAACTTCCACCATTAAAGCCAAACCAAGCAAAAAAGAGCATAAATACTCCAAAAACTATCAGATTATGATTGCTAGGAGAGAAATATTTAACTTGACCATTTTTAAATTTTCCAAGTCTTGGTCCAAGTACTATTGTTCCTGCTAACCCTATCCAAGCTCCAACTGAGTGTACAACAGTTGAACCTGCAAAATCTATAAAACCTAATTTGGCAAGCCAACCTTGGCTATTCCAAGCCCAGTGACCAACTATTGGGTAGATAAAAGCAGTTACTAAAATAGCAACAACAATATAACCATTGAATTTTATTCTCTCTGCTACAGCTCCTGAAATAATTGTAGTTGCTGTTGCAGCAAACATTGCTTGAAAAAGAAAGATTGCATTTAATTCAAAATCAGAGCCATCAATTAAAAATTTATCGGTACCAATTAGTCCAAAACTATCCGTACCAAACATCAATCCAAAACCAATAAGCCAGAAAAACACAACACTAAAGATAGTATCAATTAGATTTTTCATGGCAACATTAATTGTATTTTTAGTTCTAACAGTTCCAGTTTCTATTAAAGAGAAGCCAAATTGCATTAGAAAAACTAAAAATGAACTTAATAATATCCATAAAAGGTTTATTTCACTCATACTGTTTTCCAAAAAATAATTTATAAATCATAACAAAATCTAGACAGTAAAAAATCTTATAGTTATATATAAAATATACAAAGGTTTAAACAAGAAAAGACTAATGAACTTTTGAGTATAATCGCAAAAAAATTAAGATAACAGAGGATTTATTTTGAGAGCTCTAATTAGTGTTAGCGATAAAAGTGGAGTAGAGAATTTTGCCAAAGAGTTAGTATCTTTAGGTTATGAAATAATATCTACAGGTGGAACTTATAACAAGTTAAAAGAGGCTGGAATAGCTGTAGTTGAAGCGAATGAAGTTACTAAGTTCCCTGAGTGTTTTGAAGGAAGAGTAAAAACTCTAAATCCATATATTCATGGGGGAATTTTACATAGACGAGATAAACAATCACACCTAGACCAAGCAAAAGAGTTGGGTGTTGAAGGTATTGATTTGGTTTGTGTAAACTTATACCCTTTTAAAGCAACTATTGAAAAGACTGATGATTTTGAAGAGATTATTGAAAATATTGATATTGGTGGACCAGCAATGGTTAGAAGTGCAGCTAAAAACTTTGACAGTGTAATTATTGTAACAGACGTTGCTGATTACGATCTAGTATTAAATAATCTTAAAAATGGAACAAACAGTGTAGAGTTTAGAAGAGATTTAATGATAAAAGCTTATGAGCATACAGCAGCTTATGACTCTATGATTGCAAACTATATGAATAAAAGATTCAATGGTGGAATGGGAGCAAAACAGTTTATTGTTGGAACAAAAGTATTTGATACAAGATATGGAGAAAACCCACACCAAAAAGGTGCTTTATATGAGTTTGAAACTCAATTTACAAATAAATTTATTGTTGTAAAAGGTGAGCCAAGTTTTAATAATATGGGTGATATTAGTGGTGCTGCTAAAATTGCCGCTTCATTTGGTGATGATAATGCAGTTTGTATTGTAAAACATGGAAATCCATGTGGTTTTGCAATAAAAGATACACTTTTAGAAAGTTACACAGAAGCACTTAAATGTGACCCAGTTTCAGCATTTGGTGGAGTTGTTGCAGTAAATGGAACAGTTGATTTTGATTTGGCTGTTAAAATGAACGAAATCTTCTTAGAGGTTGTTTTTGCGGCTGATTTTACAGAAGAAGCAGTTGAAGAGTTAAGCAGAAAGAAAAGAATCAAACTATTTAAACAAGGTACAAAAAAACTAGAACTTGCAAATGATCCATACAACTTTAAAATGGTTGATGGTGGATTTGTTTACCAAGAGTCTGATAAAGTTTTAGAAAATGAAGTTACAAATGCAGAACTTAAATCAAAAAGAGCAGCAACAGCTCAAGAGATAAAAGATATGGAAATTGCTGTAAAAGTAGCAGCAGGAACTAAATCTAACTGTGTTGTTTATATCAAAAATTCAGCTATGGTTGCTGTTGGTATGGGTATGACAAGCAGAGTTGATGCGGCAAAAGCAGCTTTAAGAAAAGCAGAAGATATGGGACTTGATGTAACAGGTTCAGTTCTTGCTTCTGAAGCATTCTTCCCATTTAGAGACTCAATTGATGAAGCTAATAAAGCTGGTGTTAAATGTATTATTGAGCCAGGTGGAAGTATTAGGGATGATGAGGTTATTGCTGCAGCAGACGAATATGGTATGGCATTGTATTTTACAGGAATTAGACACTTTTTACACTAGTCAGAAAAAGATGATTTAAATAATCATCTTTTCTCATAAATAGGCGTTGGATAGAAAAACAGATATAGTCATTTACTTCAGTAAACTCCTATAATCTGTTTTCCTCTCCGCCTTTATTTCTTTCAAAATCTAATCATTTAAATCACTTTTTTTAATTAAAATTATTATTTTTTAAATATATTTTGATAATATATTTATTATTTACTTTATCATAATATTCTAAAATATTATAATAGGGGAAAGGAGTAAAGAATGGCTTATGAAAAACCAATGATATTGGCAGAAAGTACTATTCAAATGGCTGATTGCCGTCCAAATAGTAAGCCTAGTGGTAGACCTTGTAATCCACCTGGACCACGTGGAGGTAAATAATATTTTATCAGGTAGTGTGTATTAAAAAGCATTACCTGGGTTAAAGGAAATATAATATGTTTTTTAAAAAAAAATCTAACATATTGTTTAGATATTATGATTCTTTTGGATATATAACAGATAATAGAAATTTTGCATATAAACGATTAGATGATAATAGGGAAGATATTGGTGATAAAATATTATCAGAGAGTGGAGCAGTTTTTTTTTCTGTTTTAGATAATCATCCTCAAATTATTGGTGAATTATTAATAAAAATCAGTAATATTTATTCTGATATAAATATTAAGTTATTAGAAAGAGATGTGATAGAGTTTTACAGTACTCTTGAAAAAGCTGGATTTATTACTTCTGGAGATACTTTTAGAGAATGTGATGAAAAAGATGAAAAGTTTTCATATACTAAAATACTAGATACAACTTTTAAAAAGAATTTATCAAATAATCAAATGTCAACTCAAGATTATTTTCAAGCTTTTTTTAATAATAAACCACAATTAACAAGTTTACATATTGAAATAACAAGTAAGTGTAATGAACGATGTATTCATTGTTATATTCCTCATGAAAATAAAATTAATAATATTGATTCTGATTTATTTTATAATATTTTGAATCAAAGTAGAGAAATGAATTTATTGCACATTACTATCAGTGGTGGAGAACCAATGTTGCATAAAGATTTTTGTAATTTTTTAAAAGAATGTAGAAAAAATAATTTTTCTGTTAGTGTACTTAGTAATTTGACTTTATTAAATGAAAAAATTCTTAAAGAAATGAAATCTAATCCTCTTTTGGGTGTTCAAGTCTCACTATATTCAATGAATCCAAATATTCACGATGAAATAACTCAAATGAAAGGAAGTTTTGAAAAAACAAAGAATGCAATTTTAAAACTTGTTGAAAATGATATTCCATTAAAGATAAGCTGTCCCATATTGAAAGAGAATAAAAACTGTCATAATAATGTCGTAAAATGGGCTAAAAAAAATAATATATCTGTTGGTAATGATTATTTAATTTTAGCAAAATATAATCATTCTTGCGAAAATTTAAAGCATCGTCTATCAATTGACGATGTAAATGAGATAATTGAAAATATAGTTGAAAATGATTCAGAATATGTTATTGAAATAGAAAAAGAAGCTGAGAAAAAAAAGAATATTTCAGAAAATGATTTTGTTTGTAGTGTTTGTCATTCGTCAATTTGTATTTCTGAAAATGGTAATGTATATCCTTGTGCAGGTTGGCAAGATTACTCAGTAGGAAATATATTAAATGCTTCTCTTAAAAACATTTGGTATAACTCTGAAAAAGTTAATTATTTAAGAGATTTAAAGAAAAAAGATTTTCCACAATGTTTAACATGTTCAGATAAAGAGTATTGCACTATGTGTATGGTAAGAAATGCAAATGAAGATATATCTGGGAACCCTTTAGTCATAAATAAGTTTTATTGTAATGTTGCAAATATTAATAAAAATGTAATAAGAAAATTTAATAAAAAAATTAAAACTAAAGTATAGCAGTTTTAATAAAGTTTGCTTGCTTTTCTCAAAGAGAGTGCAAGCACAAGGCACAACCTTTTTCAATATGTAATCCTGCTTGCAGGCAAAAAGGTTGTAATCGTGACACACGAATGTGTGCACAGAAGAAAAGGAAATCTTGTGACTTAATGTCACAAGGAAACTTTTTGCGTAGATTTAGCACCTTGCGTAGCAAGTGCCAAAAGTTTTAAATCACAGCTTTTATTCTTCCACTATCCTTGACAAACCGTACGTAATCAAGTACAATATTAAAAAAACAAAAGGCTAAATATGACAAAAGTAATGCCAGCAAGCCAAGTTAGAGCAGATATATATAATCTTATGGATGAAACAGCATTAACACATGAGCCAATACTAATTACAGGTAAAAGAAATAATGCTGTAATGCTCTCTCAAGAGGATTGGAATGCTATTGAGGAGACTTTATATTTAAACTCTATTCCAAATATGGCAAAATCTATCCAAGAGGGTATGGCACAAAGTGATGATGAGTTTAGTGAAGATATCAAATGGTAGAGTATAAAATCCTTTACAGCAAACAAGCTCAAAAGGATGCAAAAAATCTAACAGGCGCTAAATTAGATAAAAAAGCAAAAGAGTTAATAGAGATAATCAAAAAAAATCCCTTTGAAAATCCACCACCATATGAAAAGCTTGTTGGGAATCTAACAGGGGCTTACTCTAGAAGAATAAATATTCAACATAGAATCATTTATGAAGTAAAAGAGGAGCAAAAGATTGTTAGAATCTTAAGAATGTGGACTCACTACGGTGATTAGTTTTCTATAATTCTAATAAAAGATAATCTAATTATTTAAATATCTTTTAAGCCTAAAGGGTATATTATCCAATTTTGTGAAAAATACAAATTTAAAATTTAAAAAACTAAATAGTTCAAAAATCATTCGTACAATTGAAGCAATTATTGAGATAATCTTTAGATTGTTTTCAATCTACTTGGTTTATCTTATCTTTAATTGGCTAATTACTACTGTTTTGGTAAAAGATGCATCCAATGACACTTTGCTAAGCCTTTTATTACTTCCAGCACTTTATGTACTAAGAGATTGTGGTCAAATTATTGATCCTTGTACGGTTGAAGTTTTACAATATGAGGATAGAATTACAGTAAAAAGGGGCTTACATCCAAGAGTAAATGATACCTTAGAGTTTGTTCATGTTGAAAATATAGAGATTATGACAACGCTACTTGGAAAATATTTTGACTATGCAACAGTAATATTATACTCTCCTGGAGGAAATGTGGAGATGCCATATATCAAAGGTGCAGAAGAGATAGTAAAAGAGATAAGAGACAAAAAACAAGAACTGAAAATTAGTGATAGTTTACAATCTTCAAATCTCTCTTTTAAAGATACAATAGCAGAGACAAAAACTAAAAATATACTTTTTGCATAGCAAAGAAATATAGTTTATAGTTAAACCTTTTATTTTAATTCAAATGGTGTCTCTTGATATACAAAATAGTTAAGCCAGTTTGCAAATAGTAAATGGGCAGAAGAGCGCCATTTTACTTTTACTTTTTGTTTAGGGTCATTATCTTTAAAATAGTTTTTTGGTATCTCTATATCAAGACCTTTTTTCACATCTCTTACATACTCTTTTTTTAGTGAGTTTGTATCATATTCCAAATGTCCACTCATAAAGACATGTTTTCTATCTTTTGAAGCAACTAAACATACCCCTGAATCTTCTGAGTAAAGTAAAAGTTCCAACTCATCAATTTTGTCAATATCTTTTTTTAAAACAGTTGTATATCGTGAGTGTGGAATATATGCTTCATCATCAAAACCTCTTAAAAGAGGATTTGTTTTATTAAAAAGTTCATGTTCAAATACACCAAAAGTTTTTTTCTTTTGTTCATATTTTTGAATTCCATGATGATAATATAAACCTGCTTGTGAGCCCCAACATATATGCAGAGTTGAAGTAACATTTGTTTTAGAAAAATCCATAATTTTTGTTAATTCGTCCCAATAAGAAACCTCTTCAAAAGGCATAGTTTCAATTGGAGCACCAGTTATGATAAGTCCATCAAAGGTATGTTTTTTTATCTCATCAAAGGTTTTATAAAAACTCTCTAAATGGTCTTCTGAAGTGTGCTTTGACTTGTAAGTTGCTGTTTTTAAAAGAGTTATCTCCGTTTGTAAAGGGGTATTCCCTAACAATCTTAATAATTGTGTTTCAGTTTCTATTTTATTTGGCATAAGATTTAATATGATGATTTTTAGAGGTCTTATATCTTGTTCCACTGCTCTAATGTCATTCATCACAAAGATATTTTCTTGGTTTAAAATTTCAACTGCTGGTAACTCTTTTGGTATAACTATTGGCACGGGTACTTCTTTGATTTTTTGTTGGATTATAGCATTATTGTATAAATAATTTATTAATATTAAATGCCCAATAGTTGTTTTTAAGATAGATTTTTAGCTTTGGTAAAGATTGCTTAATTTTTCCACATAATTATATTTAATCAATATGTGAATTAGTGTATTATATTGAAACTATAAAAGTAAAAGGTATAAAAATGACTATAGCACTAGTAGCACACGACAATTTGAAACATGATTTAATTGATTGGGCACTTTTTAACAAAGGAACTCTTCAAAAACATGTGATTTATGCAACAGGTACTACTGGTAAGTTATTACAAGAGAAAGGTTTTGGTGTTCATAGATTAAAATCAGGTCCCTTAGGTGGTGACCAACAAATTGGAGCAATGATAGCTGAGGGTAGGGTAGATATTCTTTTTTTCTTTGTTGATCCAATGGCTCAACAACCCCATGAACCAGATATTACAGCTCTTAGAAGAATATGTGATACCTATAGAATACCAATTGCAACAAACCGACAAACAGCAGATTTTATAATCTCTTCACCACTGTTTGAAGGGTATATTCATGAGATGCCAGATTGGTCAAAGTATCAAAATAGAAAACTTTAGTCTTCTTCTATATTTAGAATCTTTTTGATATCTAAGATTAAACCTTTACTTCTAAATTGAGGTAAGATATTTACTAAAAAATCTTTTCCATGATAAGAGATATGTTCTATTAATAACTCTTTTCTTGAATCAGAGTTTAAAATTAGCTCTTCAACTTCACTTATGTTGTTTGATTTTATTGCATTTAAAAACTGTACTGATGCTGGAATAAATGACATAAATTCTCTCCAAAATAAAAATTTGCTGGCATAATGGCAGGTTATTACTTAAGTTGTATTGATTTTGATGAAGCCATTTTGTAACCATTTAAAACCAGTTTTTTGTTTTTAATCTAATAAATCATAAAGAAGCTTAGTAGTATAATCTTCAAAATTAACAGATTCTAGAAGCTCAATAAATCACGGCTTTCCGTATATTTATACAAAAATTACTTATTACAAAAGTTATTTGAATCCCTATTTGAAAACCAAAGGAAATTATAATGACGATAAAAAAAGATAAAATTTTTAATGCCAATTTTGCAAAAAAATTAATTATTTTTACTATTGGACTTTTTATTATGGCACTTGGAGTTTCCTTGTCCATAAAGGCTGATATTGGTGTCTCTCCCATATCTTGTGTGCCTTATGTTTATAGTTTGGGTCTTCCCCTTACTGTTGGTGAGTTGACTATACTTTTAAATATATTTTTTATTATGCTTCAAATTGCAGTAGCACGTAAAAACTATAATATTTTTCAACTTGTACAACTGCCAGCTGTAATTGTTTTTGGTTATTGTATTGATATTACCATGTATTTTATTACTAATTTAATACCAACAAACTATATAGAGCAACTACTTTTATGTATTATTGCTTGTATCACTTTGGCTTTTGGAATTTTTCTTTTAGTTAAAACAAGACTTACCTATCTTCCAATTGAGGGTTTAGTGATTGTTCTTGTTCAAACATTTAAATTGGAGTTTGGTAAGGTAAAAATATCTATTGATAGCACAATGGTTATTGTTGGAGTTCTAAGCTCTTTTGTTCTTTTAAACAGTCTTCAAGGAATTAGAGAGGGAAGTATTATAGCAGCTCTTACCGTTGGAGTTTTAATTAAATTTTATAATACAAAATTGCCTTTTGTGGAGAAATGGATTTCAAAAGGTATGCCTACACCGCAAGTAGCAAAAGAAGAATTTAGCAAATATAATAATAGTTTTGTTATTACAATTTCAAGAGAGTTTGGTAGTGGAGGGCATGAGATAGGAAAACTTATTGCAAAAGAGTTAGGAATTGCTTTTTATGATAAAGAGTTAATTAGATTAACAGCAGAGCAAACAGGTTATAATATGGAGTATATTCAAGAGAATGAACAAAAACTTACAAACTCATTATTATATGATTTGTATGAGCAAAACTACTCTTATGTAAATGATGAACTTCCTCCAAAAGATGTACTTTTTCTAATACAAAGTAAAATTATAAGAGATATATGTGCAAAAGAGTCTTGTGTTATTGTTGGTCGTTGCGCAAACTTTATTTTAAAAGACCATCCAAATGCCATAAATATCTTTATTCATGCAAATAATGAGTATAGAATTGATAAAATAAATAATCAATACAAAAGGGTACCACCCTTTACTGAAGCTGATTTAGAAAAATCTGATGAACAAAGGGCAAATTACTCTATCCACTTTACAAAAAAAGAGTGGAGAGATGCAACAAATTATCATTTAACTATTGATAGTTCATTATATGGTTCTAAATTAAGTGCAACAAGAGTGATTGAATTTATAAAAAATAGAATAAAATAGAGCTATTTCATAACTAAGATTTTATATGAAGTTTCGCTAGAATAGTTTTTAAAGATAAAGGATTTGCATGAGTTGGCAAGAGATTGATAAAGAACATGTTTGGCATCCCTATAATAGTTTACCTTCTAAAACACCTATTTTATCAGTTAAAAAGACAGATAAAACAAAAATTATTTTGGAAGATAACAGTGAGCTAATTGATGGAATGAGTTCATGGTGGAGTGCTATTCATGGATATAACAACCTAAGATTAAATGAGGCTTTAAAGAGTCAAGTTGAGATTATGCCTCATATAATGTTTGGTGGTTTAAGTCATGAAAAAGCTGCCACCTTATCAAAAATCTTAGTTGATTTAACAGGTCTTCATAGTGTATTTTTATGTGATTCTGGTTCAGTTTCTGTGGAAGTTGCATTAAAAACAGCTATTCAATACCAAGAGGCTTTGGGTGAAAAAAGATATAAATTTATTGCCTTAGAACATGCTTATCATGGAGATACTTTAGCAGCAATGAGTGTTTGTGATCCTAAAAATTCAATGCACTCTATATATGGAACATACTTGCCAAAACATATCTTTACAAAAGCTCCAGAACTTGGATTTGATGCTGATTGCAGTGAATCAATTAGAGCCTTAGAAGAGTGTGTTGAAAAACACCATAAGCAGTGTGCAGGAATTATAATTGAACCTGTTGTTCAAGGTGCTGGTGGAATGAGAATTTATAATCCTATTTATGTAAAAAGAGTAAGAGAACTTTGTGATAAATATGATTTAGTAATGATTGCAGATGAAATTGCAACAGGATTTGGTCATACAGGGAAAATGTTTGCTTGTCAATGGGCAGGAGTTAAACCAGATATTATGACTCTTGGTAAGGGGTTAACTGGCGGTTATATGACAATGGCAGCAATGATAACAACAAAAAATATAAGTGAAACTATCTCAAACTCAACCTTAGGGGCTTTGATGCATGGTCCAACATTTATGGGAAATCCACTTGCATGTAGTGTTGCAATAGAGAGTGTAAACCTACTTTTAGAAAGCTCTTGGCAAGAAAGGGTAAAAAATATTGAGAATATTTTTACAGAAGAGCTAAGTGAAGCAAAAAATCTAAAGCTAGTTGCAGATGTTAGAAATATTGGAGTAATTGGAGTAATTGAGTTAAAAGATGACTCTTATGCTCAAAAAATACAAGAGTATTGTGTTAAAAAGGGAGTTTGGATTAGACCATTTGGAAAACTTGTATACTCAATTGTTGCCTATATAATCAGTGAAGAAGAGCTTAGAAAAATTATAAAAACAATGGTTGAAGCAATAAAAGCAATCGAGGAAAATATATAATAAATTTTTAAATAAAATAAGCAACTTTAATGAATAAATAAGAAAATTTTATGCTAAAATGAAAAGATTGCATGGAGAATTAATATGTTATTGAGAGTTTTTTTTGTTCTATTATTATCTTTATCAACCCTCTTTTCAAAAGACTTAAGAAGAGTATCTTTACAACTTTCATGGTTTGATCAATTTCAATTTGCTGGGTATTATATTGCAAAAGAAAAAGGCTTTTACAAAAACTATGGACTAGATGTAGATATCAAACCTTTTAAATTTGGAATAAATGTTGTAGATGATGTAAATTCAAAAAAAGCTGACTTCTCAATTGCAAGGGAGACTTTGATTTTAGATAGGGTTGAAGGCAAAAATGTTGTTGCACTTTATGCTCTTTTCCAAAACTCACCTTTAATACTTCTTTCTTTAAAAAACAGTGGTATAAATAATATTGAAGATTTTAAAAATAAAAGAATAATGACTACCATTGATGATGCAAGTGAAGTATCTATAAAAGCCATGCTTTTATCTAGAAATTTAGATTTTTCAAAATTAGATTTTATAAAACACAGCCACAATATTATGGATTTGGTTAATAATAAAACTGATGTAATCTCTGCATATATATCAAAAACACCCTATGATTTAAAAAAGATAGGTGTTGATTTTAATATTTTTGCACCAAAAGATTATGGTTTTGATATGTATAGTGATTTTTTAATTACAAATGATGACTTTGTAAAGAGTGATATTTATAGTGTAAGAGCTTTTAAAGAGGCATCATTAAAAGGGTGGGAATATGCATTTTCTCATATAGAAGAGAGTGCAAAACTAATTTATGAAAAATATAATACTCAAAATCTAAGTTTAGAGGCTTTAATTTATGAGGGTGAAAAACTTAAAGAGTTGGCTTATCATGGAAACAATAAGTTAGGCGATATAAAACTTGATAAGATACAAAGGATTTATGATTTATATAATGTAATGGGTTTAGTAAGCCATAAAATTGATCCTCACAAACTATATTTAAATGGAGATGGAAGTTCTCAAATCTATCTAAATAGAAAAGAGAGCAATTTTGTAAATAAGAATCAAAAAATCAAGATGTGTATTATTCCAAATATTAAACCATATAGTTTTGTGGATGATGGAACATTCTCTGGAATTGTTGCTGATTACATGAATTTAGTTGCAAAAAAGAGTTCATTGAAATTTGAATTAATAAATACAATGACTTTTAAAGACTCTTTAGAGTATCTAAAAGAGGGCAAATGTGATATTCTTAGTGCAGCTGAAAATATAAAAAGTAGAGAAGAGTTTTTTAATTTTACAAAGCCATATATAAATGTCTCTTTGGTTCTAATAACAAAAAATAGTGGATCATTTATTGATGATTTATCTATACTAAAAGATAAAAAAATAGGAATATATAAGCACTACTCTTTTAATAAAAAACTAAGAGAAAACTATCCAGAAAATGGTTTTGTGGATGTTGATAGTATTGATGATGCAATAAATAGAATAAACAGAGATGAGATATATGGATATGTGGATTTAATCCTTAGCTCTTGGAATAAAATTGTTGAAAAAGAGTTTGGAAATCTTAAAATATCTGCAAAGCTTAACTTAAATACGCCCCTTTCAATTGCTGTAAAAAAAGAGGAACCTACTTTATATGCAATTTTGGAAAAAGCTGTGGGAAGTATCTCAAAAAAAGAGAGAGAGGAAATCTTTAGAAAATGGCAAAATGTAGAATATAAAAAAGAGTTTGATTATGATTTATTATGGAAATTTTTAATTATTTTTGTTTTGATTGTTTCAGTAATTGTTTATAAACAAAGATTACTTAAAAATATGAATGATACCCTTAAAGAGAAGGTTGAAGAGAAAACAAAAGAGCTAAAACAGATAAATCAAGAGTTGGAACAAAGGGTAAAAAAAGAGGTTGAAGCGAACTTAAAAAAAGATAGTATTTTATCAAGACAAGCCAAATTTGCAGCAATGGGAGAGATGATACAAAATATTGCCCATCAATGGAGACAACCACTATCTATTATCTCAACTGGTGCAAGTGGGTTAAAACTAGAAAAAGAGTTAAATGGAGATATTGATGATAAGTTATTTGATGACACATTAAGTAGAATTATTGATACAACTTCTCACCTTTCAAATACAATTGATGATTTTATGTATTTTTTTAAACCAAATAAGAATAAGAGCAAATTTAAAATTGAAGAGACCATTGATAAAACTCTTTCACTATTTAATGATCATCTAAATAAGAGAAAAATAAATATTATAAAAGATATAAATAGTGTAACAATAAAAGGTTATGAAAGTGAACTGATTCAAATATTAATCAATATAATAAACAACTCTAAAGATGCTTTTGCACAAGAAAAAACAGAAGGTGAAATGTATATTTTTATAAGTGCAAAAAATCTTGAAAAAGCTATTTTGATTGAAGTAAGAGATAATGCAGGTGGAATAAAAGAGGAGATTATAGATAAAATTTTTGAACCATATTTTACTACAAAACATCAATATCATGGTACAGGAATTGGTCTATATATGTGTAAACAGATAATTGATAAACATATGCATGGCTCAATAGAGGGTAAAAATATTACATATAAGTATAATAACAAAGTTTATAAGGGTGCATCTTTTATAATCTATTTAGAGAAAGAACAGAATATTGAAAAAAAGTGAATTTAAAAAATTAATTAAAAGTTTGCCAAAATATCCAAATGTAATGGCAAGGGATAGATATTTAAACTCAGCAGTTTTAATACCTATTATAAAAATAGATAAAAAATTTTATATCCTTTTTCAAAAAAGAGCAGAAAATATACGACAAGGTGGAGATATTTGCTTCCCTGGCGGAAGATTTGAGGAAGAAGATATTACCTTTGAAAACACTGCAATTAGAGAGACATACGAAGAGTTAGGAATAAAAAAGAGAGATATAAAAATCTTTGGACAGCTTGATACCTATGTGGCACCTATTGGTGCAGTTGTTGAACCTTTTGTTGCAAGGGTAAAAAAGAGAGCTTTAAAGAGTATGAAGATTGATAAAAATGAGGTAGAAAAGACTCTTTTAGTTCCCATAGAATTTTTTAAAAATAATCCTGCTGTTGAATATACTTTAAAATATGAAGTTCATCCTTATTCAATAGATAAAGATGGAAATAAAGAGATACATTTTCCTGTCCAAGAGTTAAACTTACCCAAAACATACCACAAACCTTGGGGACATAAAAGACACAAGGTGTGGGTTTATAACTACAAAGGTGAAGTTATTTGGGGGCTTACAGCTGTAATAATAAATGAACTATTAAAAAAATTTAAATAGTCATTACAGCCCAACTCTCATCTTTTAAAGCTTTAGTTAAAAGCTCTCCTGTATGTTCAATGTTAATATTTAAGTTTTCCAATTTTTTAACTGCTTTATAATCTTCTACACAAACAATACAAGCACTCATTGTTACACCAGTTTTTTGAATCTCTATTAATTTTTTTCTAATTTTTTTACTTTTTTTTACCAAAAGTATTGATGGTCCCCAAAGCATTAGATGACAACTATTCCAATAATTTCTCTCCAAAAGAACTGATGAGTACAGAAGTGGAAACTTGTTTGCTACCTCTTTATCACCATTTGACCAAACAATAAGCAGATTTTCTTTCATTTTATTAAAACCTTTAGATATAATAATTTCTTGTTATGAAATTATAATATTATGTTAGTAAAAAAGGAAAAAAATGAATCATATAATTTTAGAAAATCAATTAATTTATCCATCAAAAGTAGTATGTATAGGAAGAAATTATACTGAACATATAAAAGAGTTAAATAATGAAACTCCTGAAGAGATGGTATTTTTTATAAAACCAAACTCTGCTATTACAAATAAATTATTATTTCCCAAAGAACAAAACAGTTGCCACTATGAAGCAGAAATCTCTTTTTTAATTGAAGAGAATAAAATAACAGCAGTAGCTTTTGGTTTGGATTTAACTTTAAGAGAGGTACAAAGTAAATTAAAAACCAAAGGTCTTCCTTGGGAAAGAGCAAAAGCTTTTAATAATTCAGCTGTTTTTTCTAAATTTGTGCCGATTTCGGAAGAAGATATCTCTAAATTATCAATTGAACTCTATATTAATAATGAACTAAAACAAAAAGGTGATTATTCACTTATGATAAATAAACCAAATGAGATGATTAAAGAGGCAAATACTTTTTTAAGTTTTGAAGATGGGGATATTTTAATGAGTGGAACACCAAGTGGAGTTGGTTCATTTAAAATTGGTGACACTTTTTTAGGTAAAATATTATTAGATAAAAAAGTAATAGTAGAAGAGAATTACAAAGCAATCTAAATAAAAAATAGATTTTGTGGGGGTTTTTGTTGAGATTTCTTATTGTTAATATTTTATTTATATTAGTTCTTTTTGCAAATGATAAAAACCTATTGACCCAAGATGAAAAGAATTGGATAAAGAGTAATCCTATTGTAAAAATAGGTGTTGATTCCAGTTGGCCCCCTTTTGAATTTGTTGATGAGAAGGGTGAGCACATAGGGATTTCATCTGAATATTTGAAACAAATCTCCGCAAAAACAGGTTTGAAATTTGAAATCTACTCCAATGATTGGAGTAGTGTAATGAAAAAGATAAAAAATAAGGAATTAGATGCTCTATCTTGTGCTGTTGAAACAAATGAGAGATTGGAGTATCTAAATTTCTCAACTGCTTATTTAGTTTTTGATAAAGTTCTTGTATCAAGAAAAGATTTTAAAATTAGTTCCTTAGATGAAATAGAAAAGTTTAGAGTTGTGGTTCAAAAAAGTGACTACATCTATGAACTTTTACTTGAAAAATTTCCCAATATTAAATTTATTTATGCAACATCAAATGAGGAGGCACTAAAACTAATCTCCTATGGAAATGCGGATATTTATATAGATAATCTGCCTGTGGTAAACTATTATATAGAAAAAGATTTATTAACAAATCTTGAAATAAAGTTTAGTGTTAAAGAGTTTGGTCAATCAAAGGTTGCAATTGCAACACTAAAAGAGAAGAGTGTTTTAAATGATATTATCAATAAAGTTTTAAACAGTATTAAAGATAGTGAAAAAAAAGAGATAAATAAAAAGTGGGTATTTGAAAAAGAGTTAAGATTTCATGGTATAGATTTTACTCTTGAAGAGCTAAACTGGTTGAAAAAAAATAGAGAAATTTTAGTTGCAGGAGATCCAGCCTGGCCACCATTTTCATATGTAGAAAATGGGAAATATGTGGGGATTGTTCCTGATTTAATACATTATATGAGCCAGATTAGTAAAGTGAATTTTAAAACAGTTACAAGCAATAGTTGGACACAGAGTATAGATCTTCTTAAAAAGGGCAAAGTACAAGTATTAGATGCAGTCTCTTTAAATAAAAAGAAGAGTGAATTTTTAGATATTACTTCTAAATACATACTATCTCCAATTGTAATAATTGGAAATGAAAATAACAAATCATACATTAGTTCAATACAAAATTTACCAAATCCACAAAAGATAAAACTTGGAGTGGTTGAAAATTACTCTATTGTTGAAAAAATAAAAAAAGGTAATCCAAAAATAGAAAAGTATGTTCAGTTTAGTACTACAGAGCAAGCGTTGAAATCTCTCTCTTCTCATACAATCGACTATTTTATTATTGATATACCAACCTTTGAATACTACTCAAAAAAATATAATCTTAGCAATCTTAAAATAGTTGGACCAACGGGTTATGAAAGTGAGTATGGTTTTGCAGTTGCCAAGGGAAATAAAGAGTTATTATCTATACTAGAAAAGAGTTTAAAACAAGTTCCTCAAGTTAAAAGAGATGAGATTTATAGAAAGTGGATTAAACTAGATTATGAACAAGGTATTGATTATACTTTGATGTGGAAAATAGGGATTATCTTATTTTTTGTTTTATTTGGAACTTTTTATTGGAATAGAAAATTGAAATTCCAAATAATTGAAAAAGAGAAGATGCAAGAGCAACTTGAAGATGAGAGAAATCATATTGAGGCTTTAAATAAAGAGTTAATAAAAGCAAAAAATTCGGCTGAAAATATTGCAAAACAAAAGGGTGAGTTTTTGGCAAATATGAGCCACGAGATAAGAACTCCTATGAACTCAGTTATAGGATTTGCAGAGATTTTGGATAAAGAGATAAAAGATCCTGTACATAAAGAGTATTTGGACTCTATAAAAAAGGGAGGAAGCTCTCTTTTAAGAATTATAAATGATATTTTAGATTTGTCAAAAATTGAGGCTGGAAAACTTGAAATAAAAAATGAGTCTTTAAATCCAACTTCACTATTCTTGGAAATTGAGTCTATTTTTCACTCTAAAATCATAAGTAAAAATATAAGTTTTATAGTAGATATTGATAAAACAATACCTAAATATATAATCATTGATGGAGTTAGATTAAGACAAATTCTTTTTAATCTAATTGGAAATGCAATAAAGTTTACTGAAAAAGGTTTTATAAAACTAAAAGTTGAGAATATCTATAAAGATAAAATTAAAAGTAAAGTAGATTTGATTTTCAGTGTAGAAGATAGTGGGATAGGGGTTGATGAAAAGAACCTTGAACTAATTTTTAATGCTTTTGAACAAGAGAGCAGCACAGATAGTGTCAAATATGGAGGAACAGGTTTGGGACTTGCAATTTGTACCAAACTTGTACAGATGATGAATGGAAAAATAAGTGTTGAAAGCCAAAAACACAAAGGTTCTAAATTTACTGTTCATATCTATGATATACCTGTTAGCTCAATGGTTGAAGAGAAGAGCCAAAACACTTTAGAAACAGATAATATTGAGTTTGAAAAAGCACAGATTTTAGTAGTTGATGATATAGAAGAAAACAGAAAATTAGTAAAAGCCTCTTTAAAAGATTATGATATTGAAATTATAACTGCAATTAATGGACAAGATGCTCTTGAAAAGTTAAAGAATGTAAGTGTTCAAATGGTATTGATGGATTTACGAATGCCTGTTATGGATGGATATGAAGCGGTTACAAAGATAAAAGAGGATAAAAAACTAAAAGAAATACCTGTTGTTGCCCTTACTGCTTCTGTTATGGGAAAAGATTTACAGAAGGTTTCTGAATATGGCTTTGATGGATATTTAAGGAAACCAGTTGTATTAAAAGATTTGATTGAAGAGTTAGCAAAATATTTAAAATATAGTTTTAAAACAAATAGTAGTAGTGTTGAGACAAAAGAGAAAAAAATAGATAAAAATTCTCTTATAAAAGTTATCTCTATTTTGGAAGAGGACTTAAAAGAGGATTGGCAAGAGATAAAAGATGGTGGAGATTTTACACTAATCGAACAATTTGCAAAAAGAGTAGAGGCAATAGCGTTAGAGTATGATATTTATATTTTAAAAGATTACAGTGATGAAATGCTAAAAGATATTGAGGCGTTTGATATAGAGAAGGTTGATTTTCTTCTAAATAGTTTTGAAGAGCTTATAAAAAGACTAAAGGATATGAATTGATTGCAAATATACTAATTGTAGACGATACACCAAAAAATATTCAAATGGCAATGAATATCCTAAAAAGTGAAGGGTATAAAATGTTTTATGCAAAGAGTGGCAAAGCTGCATTAAAACTAATTGATGAAAACAGTTTTGATCTTATTTTGCTTGATATAATGATGCCTGATTTAGATGGTTATGAGGTTTGTAAAATTATAAAAGAGAGTTCAAAAAATTGTAAAATACCAATTATTTTTCTCTCAGGGAAAGAGTCTTCAAATGATATTGAATTAGCTTATGAGTGTGGAGGGATTGATTATGTTGTAAAACCTTTCATCTCAATTGAGTTATTAACAAAAGCTAGAAATTATATAAAACTAAAAAAGCTAGAAGAGATGCAAAGTGAAAGGGAGTAATTAATATGGAAAAAAAATTTGAAGAGAAGATACTTCTTGTTGATGATGATGCAAAAAATCTACAAGTTGCAATGAACATATTAAAAGATTACAATGTTATCTATGCACAAAGTGGAGAGAAGGCTTTAGAGTTAGTTGAAAAAAACTATTTTGATTTGATTCTTTTAGATATTGTTATGCCTACACTAAGTGGTTTTGAAGTGTGTAAAATATTAAAAGAAAACGTACTAACAAGAGATATTCCTATAATCTTTTTAACAGTAAAAGATGAAGAAGGAGATATTGTAAAAGGCTTAAATCAAGGTGCCGTTGATTATATAACTAAACCATTTTCTTCTCAAGTTTTGTTAAAAAGAGTTGAGCTTCATTTAAGTCTTACCCATACTATAAAAGAGTTAAGTCAAGTTAATAAAAATCTAAACAGTATTGTTCAAAAACAACTATTGGATATTAGAAAAAAAGATGAACTTCTTTTTAAACAGTCAAAAATGCTTGCTATTACTGAAATGATTGAGATGATGACAGAACAACTAACATATCCTTTAGGACTTATAAAGTTACAAAATCAAGCATTAGAGATAATGATTTCAAATGATGACTTAAATAAAGAGATGATAGAAAAAACTATTGAACTAACTTTTAATCAATTAGAACATCTAAATCTTACAATTGATGACTTTAAAAGCTTTTTCAAAACCGATGCACAAAATGAAAGATTGTGTTTGAATGTTATGGTAAACAGTGCAGTCCTCTTTTTTAAAGATATATTTATAAAAGGTAAGATTACAACAACAATTAAAGGTGATATTAATATTCATGTAAATTTTGTTTTGGCTGAGTTGAAACATATTTTAATAAAACTACTGTTTAATATTGTATATTTATTTGAAGAGATTAAACAAAAAGATAAGAAAATAGAACTATTTTTTAGTGAGTATAATGACTATATACAGCTTGATTTGAAGACAAATATAGATAGTAAAAATACAAAATATATCAAAGAGTTGTTTGATAAAATTGAGTTTGATTTAGACTCTTCTGCTAACTACTATTTTGGTCTACATTTGGTAAAAATAATTGCCGAAAAAAACAATGCTTTGGTATATGTAGATGAAGAAAATGGGTTATTTTCTTTTAACATTAAGTTCTTTAAATGAAAAGTTTGACTAAGTATTAAAGATAAAAATTATATGTAAATTTTATTCTTATATTGTCTATCAATTTGTTAGAATTCCTAAAAATTACCATTTGAGGAAATGATGAGTTATAACAAATTAACTACAGAAGAGTCTTATGTCATAGATAACAAAGGAACTGAAAGACCCTTCTCTGGCAAATATAATGATTTTTATGAAGAGGGCACTTATCTTTGCAAAAAGTGTGGTGCTGCACTATACCGTTCAAAAGATAAATTTACCTCTGGCTGTGGTTGGCCTAGTTTTGATGACGAAATAAAAGGTGCCGTAAAAAGAGTAAGAGATAGAGATGGAAGAAGAGTTGAAATAGTTTGTGCAAACTGTGATGCACATTTAGGTCATGTATTTGAAGGTGAAGGTTTTACTAAAAAAAATACAAGACACTGTGTTAACTCTATCTCTTTGAAATTTGAAGGGAAAGAGAAGTGCTGCGAAGAGCACGCTTTTGCATATTTTGCTGCTGGCTGTTTTTGGGGTGTAGAGTACCATTTTGAGAAATTACCAGGGGTTCATTCAGCTGTTTCTGGTTATATGGGGGGACATTATGAAAATCCAACCTATAGAGTTGTATGTAGTGGAATGTCTGGACATTTAGAGACAGTAAGAGTAGAGTATGATGAGTGTATTATCTCTTTTAAAGAGTTAGCAAAACACTTCTTTGAAATCCATGATTTTACCCAAAAAGATGGACAAGGACCAGATATAGGGAATCAATATCTCTCTGCAATATTTTATACAGATGAAAAACAAAAACGAGCTACTTTAGAGCTAATTGATGAACTTGAAGATATGGGATATAAAGTTGCAACCTCTTTATATGATTTTTCAAAATTTTATGAAGCAGAAGAGTATCATCAAAACTACTACGAAAAAAATGGCAAGATTCCATATTGCCATACCCATCATAAAATTTTTAACTAAGTTAGTTCATAGTTAAAAGGGATTGTTAACTCAATCTCTTTTTTAGGAGCTTCAAACTCTTTTGAAGCCTTTTTTAAAATCTCAATACTATTTTTATTTAAAATTTCAAAAGATGATTTTTCCACAAAATCTATATTTCTAATTTCACCCTTTGAGGTGATTATACATTTGATAATAACTTTTCCTTCCATTTGCATCTTTTTAGCTAAGTAAGGATACTTTTTATGTTTTTTTATGGCAGCAATTATTTTTGATAAATTTGATTTTATATATTTTTCTTGATAGTTTTCACCATTTTTCACTCTTTTTATACTATCTTCTTCTTTTTTTATTATAGGTTTTTTCTCTATCTCTTTACTTTTTACTATCTTTTTTAACTCTTCTTTTTGTTCCTCTTTAATTTTCTCTTTCTCTAGAGTTTTTTTTACTATCTTTTTCTCTTTTTTTATTAAAGGTTTCTTTTCAATTCTTTCAACACTCTTTTTTTCATCTTTAGTATTGATTTTTTGTTCTGCTTTTTCTACTTTTTTTGTTTCAATAATCTTATCAATCATATTCATATTTAAAACTATTATCTCTTTTTTCTCTTTTGTAGTATTAATAGAAAAGTATGCAGCTACAAGTAGACTATGAACAAACAAAGAGATTATAAAAGCAATAACAGAGTATTTCATTTTTCTACTTCTGTTATTATTGATATTTTTTCTAGTTTCAGTTCTTTGAAAATACTAATAACATAAACAAAAGTTTTAAAAGGTGTATTTTCATCAGCTTTTATGGAGATATTTGTCTCTTTTGAAAGAGGTATTAACTTCTCTTTTAGATTTTGTAATGTTACAATCTCTTTTTCAAATGTTACACTGCCATTTTTATCTATTGTCAACTCTTTTAGTTTTAAATCAATTTGTTCACTTGTTGTTGATTTTGGGAGTTGCAATTGTAATCTTCCTTGTGCTATAAAAGTTGAAAAAGTAAGTACAATAGTCAATAATACAAGCATAATATCAATGAAAGGGATTACATTCATAGAGTCAAATTTTTTGATCTTCATTTAAATCTTCCCATCTTGTTATTAATACTTCTGCTTTTCTTGCCAACATATTATAAATAACTGTTGCAAGTATTGCCACTAAAATCCCTATAGCTGTTGCTTTAAGAGCCAAAGCAAGACCTAACATTACACTATTTGTCTCAAAGTTACCATCTAGTGAGATTTTATAAAAGGTAATCATAATCCCGCATACAGTTCCTAAAAGACCAATATATGGTGCATTTGACGCGATTGTTGAGATTATGGTAAGGTTTGAAGTGAGCCTATTTTCAAGCTCACCTCTTTTTTCAAAAGTTCTTATATCCACTTTTGTTAGATAAAAAACTCTCTCTAAACCAAACCATAAAGTTAAAAAACTCATAAATCCTAAAATCCCGATTATCGAGTATTCGATATATATTTTAATTAACTCTATCATTTAAATATCCTAAAATTTAATTGAATAACTTATTCCAAAAATTGCTCCAACATCTTCCCAACCAATTTTTGTCATATATTTTTTATCTGTTATATTTTTTCCATATATAGAAGCTATTGCATCATATCCATTGAGTTTATGTCTATAATCAACTCCCATATCAACAACTACAAAATCCCCAACTTTGTGATAATTATTATCTGTTGTAAAGAAGTTTGATTCGTATCCATCAACATATTTTGTTGTTATGTTTGTGTTAATATCTTTATATGTGTAACCAAATTTTGCAGAGGCTATATGATTTGGAATTTCATTGTTTTTATTGTCAGCTTTAACATATGAATAATTAAGTAAATAATCAAATGAGTCAATTTTCCCTTCAAAAGATAACTCACTACCATATCTCTCTTGGTCATATTGTGAGAATACAATTTGTGGGTTTGCAGCAGTTCCAATATAATATGGGGATTTTAAATTATTTATATCATAATAAAAAACATTTGCTTTTGCAACTGCTTTTGCAAAATTGTATTCATATCCCAACTCATATCTATATTGCTCCTCTTTTTCAAGAGCAGTTCCCACTTCTGATGTTGTTATATCACTTGTTACAGAGTTAGAAGCATAAGCAAATTTACCTGTTAGTGTATTTTTATCATCAATTTTATATAAGGCACCAAGAGCTAGATTTAGTGTTGCTTTTGCCCATTTATCATTTATAGTTGAAACTTTTGTATTATTTAGATTCCCAGGATAACTAAGATCTGTATTTGGGCTATATCTTTCCAAAAGAGAATCAATATGTTTTTTATCAATTCTAATTGCTTCATCAATTATAAGTTTGTCACTAATAAAGTGTTGAGCTTGGATAAAAGCACCATAAATTTGCTCTTTTCTCTCATATCCTTCATAAAAAAGTTCTCCATTTGGAGAATCATACCAGATAGCTTGTCCACCAACTTTTAAGATTGTATCAGCAAGTTTCATTGTATGTTTGATATTAACTGAATCATTAGTTTGTGAACCAACAAAATAGGTATAAGTTACCCCTGTTGTATCTTGATTGTGTGTCCAGTTTGATTTTGCGTGAGATAGTGTTATATTGGTATTTTGATTACTGTTCCAGTTTTTTGTCATACTAAGACTTATTAAACCATTTTCGAAAGGTTGGTATTTCCAATATACGTTGTAAAACCTACTAATTGGCAAATTGGCTTTTTGAATCTCTTGAAAATATCTTGAATAAAAACCACTTAGTTCAATATTGAAATCATCTTTATCCATACCAACTTTAAAAAAACCACTTGCTCCCTCTTTTGCAGTGTTATACCCATCTTTACCTTGGCTATCAACTGCATCAATTGAACCCATATAGTAGATATCATCACTTCTTCCACCATAAAAAAAGTTTGTCTTTTTTGTATTGAAACTCTCGTAAGCAACTTTTAATCCACCCTCATTTTTGAGTGGTTTTTTAGTTTTTATTACAATATAGCCTTGAAGAGGTGAACCATTTGGATTACCAAAAGCTTGCATTGGTGCAAGACTTAGGGCACTTGAATCTCTTACAATTTGTAAAGACTCTATCATTTCAGGAGGTAAAACCTCTAAAATTCTCATTGCTGTATTATCACTAAGTAAAGCCCCATCTAAAATAATGCCAAAAGAACTAGCACCAACTCCTGTTGAACTACCTCTAAAAGAGATTGTATAAGGGTGTTTTCTTCCCATATATAAGATGTTAACACTTTGGGCACTATTTAATATTTCATAAACATTTTTTGGTTTGATTTTTTCAATATCACTTTTTGTAAATGTCTCTGTTGATAAAGTTGAACTAGCTGTTGGCACTTGAGGATCGTTTAACTGCTCATATTTTATCTCATCCATTGTTTTTGCTGACAAAGTATCAGTAACCTCTATTTGCTCAAGTTTAAACTCTTGTGTAGCATAAAGTGTACTACTTAAAAATAGTGCTGTAATTAGACTTGTGTGTGTATATTTCATTGTTTTCCTTTTTTTAGTTATTGTTATCTCATGCAACCTTTTGTAAATAACATTAATTTAGGAACTCTTTTTTTACATCTAATCCTCTCCTTTATTCAATTAACTTAATTTGTATTTCATCTAAAGAATAAACGTGTCTAGGTCCAGTTAAAAAATCTTTTTTAGAATATAGAGAAAAGCTATTGTTTTCATATACTACAATTATGGAGTTTCCAATATCAGTATTGAATATTTCGTTATAACTAAAAGCAACAGCATAATCATCTGTTGCTTTTGCTAAAACTATAATTTGATTTAGCTTTTTTTTACTTTTTATAGCAACTTTAGCTTTTTGTACCAAATCCATTAATAAAACACCATTTAAATCTTTTGGTTTTTGTTTCTCTTCCCCTGATGCACACACCACACTTACATCTTTAAGTGTAGTGTGTGTTAAAAGATTGAACTCTTTTTCATCTAAAGAGTAGGGCTCTTTAATATCTCCTTGTATACTCAATGAGTATGCAAAAAGATTTAAAAAAGTTAAGGTAAATAGAACTATTATTTTCACAAAATTCTCCTATTAAAATGTATATTTCATATTTATAAAGTACTCTCTACCAGCCTCATAATAACCCAAGTCATAGTAGTAGTTTTCATCAAAAAGGTTTTTTACACCTGCTTCAAGTGTCATATTTTCATATTTATAAGTAAGTTTTGTATCAACGGTTGTATAACTATTTTTATCATAACTATTATCTCTATATTGTAAATATGTATCATCTTCAATTTTTAGATTTGCATACAAAGATAGATCATTTGTTAAATCATATTTTCCATATAAAAAGATAGAGTGTTTTGGAATACCTGTTCTTATATAATCACTTTCATTTCTATTGTCAATATCAATATAAGTGTAGTTTAAACCTGTAGTAAGTCTTTCAAAACTGCTGTTTAGTTCAACTTCTACTCCTTTATGTCTAAAATCTCCAATATTTTGATTTTGGTCTAGTCCTAAAACAGTTACACTTTGAATAGCATCTTTATAATCTATTAAAAAAAGATTTGTTTTTAGATTTAAGTAATCAGTTAACATATTTGAGTAAGAGAGTTCGTAGTGGGTAGCCTCTTCTTCTTTTAAATCAGGATTTGCTAATCCTGTACCCATTTTTTCAGAGTATCTCTCTTTCATTGTAGGAAGGTGAGTTTTTCTAGCAACAGTAAAACTTACTTTTTGTCTCTCGTTTATGTCGTAAAATATTCCAATTTGAGGATTAAAACTATCCATACTTTTTATTGAATAAGTTCCTGTACTATCCCAGATTTTATCATCATCTAATCTATCGTAGCTAAGTCCAGTAACAAGGGTTAAATCTTTTGTTATAAAATAGCTATCTTCCAAAGCAAGAGAGAGTGTTTTATCTGCATAATCTTCATCTTTTACATCACTTTCATCATAGGCTTTATGTGAATCATATTTATAACTAATTGATGAAACAATTTCATGGTTAGAAATTGGCATACCAAACTCTATTGAACCTCCGTAACTATAATCATCATATCTGCTTCCCCATTGAAAGTTTTTCCAATTTGAATTATTTTGATATTGAACTAAATAGTTGTCAAACTTATCATAAAACCATCTAGTTTTTAAATAGTTGTCGCCAAATTTATTATCTGTAAATGCATAAATTCCCTCTTTGTCCCATTGTGGCCAATCCCACTCTCTAGCTCTTGCTAAAGCATTATTGGCTATTGTAGTTTTTGGTTGCTCTTTTTGGGCATCTGTTTTAGAGTACATAAGAGCATATTCACTATCCTCTGTTGGTGTCCAACCACCTTTAATACTAAATTTCTTATCATTTGAAGAGGATTGAATTCTCTCTCCATTAGGTTGATTTGCTGTTGCTTGATAATCATGAGATAAATCAAAATGATCTCTGTCTCTTATGCTTCCTGAAAATTGTAAGTAGTAATTCTCTTGTTTTGTTCCTAAATTTATTGCTGTTGTATATTCGCTTAATCCAAAATCATCATCAAAACTTGAACCTAAACTAATATCTCCTTCAAACTCTTTAGTTGGTTTTTTTGAGATGAGGTTTATTACTCCTGCCATAGTATTTGCACCATATCTAACCGATGAAAAGCCTTTTGAGATGTCAATTTTTGACAAATCAGCAGTAGTGAATCTTGCATAATCAAAGTTACCATCATAAGGCATGTAAATAGGAATTCCATCCATAAATACAGCAACTCTTGTTGAACTAAAACCTCTAATTGAGATTGTTTTTTCAGCTCTTGCTCCACTATTTGATAAAAATATCCCACTTGTTTCACTTAATGCTTCAGAGATATCACTATAGTTGTGTAACTCAATATCTTCACTATAAATCTCTTCTTTACTGTTTACATCTTTTTTCCCATTAATATCTATTACACCTAAACTAAACTCTTCACTTTCACTTGCATATAGAAGTGAAGCTAAACAGATTGAACAAATTATTGTTTTCTTCATTTTTTCTCCTTTAAAATCTATATCTTTTCAAATTTGTAAAATAAGTCACAAAATTGTTATATACTTTTGTATATAACGATAATAAAAAAATTTTACATTGCTAAACAAACTTTTCTATTATAAACAGTTGTGATCTTTGATTCAATGTTATACACTCTTTTTATATTCTCCTCTCTTATTATTAAATTTGGATCTCCTTTTTCAAGGATTTTACCTCTATCCAAAAAAAGTGCTTCATTTGAAACAAAAAAAACATGGTCTGGGTAGTGACTTGTTTTTATAAAGGTTAAATCTTTTTTTGATAACTCTTTGATTTTATTGAGTAGTTTATATTGATTTCCAAAGTCTAAGCCATTTACTGGTTCATCCATAATAAATATATCAGCTTGTTGTGTTATAGCTCTTGCAATTAACACTAACTGTCTTTGACCTCCACTTAAGGTGGTATATATTTCATCTTTTAACTCTAAAATTCCTAAAGTATCTAAAGCTTTTAATGTAATCTCTTTATCATATTTGTTATAGTTTGAGAAGAGAGTTTTATAGGGCATTCTTCCCATTAAAACAACATCTTTTACCAAATATCCAAAGGCACCATCATGTATTTGAGGTATATAAGCTACTTTTTGAAAAAGCTCTTTAGGTTTTATTTTATGTATCTCTTTATTATCAAAATATATTTTCCCTTCTGTGGGTTTTAAAAAACCTAACATTATTTTTAGAAGAGTAGTCTTCCCACATCCATTTGGACCTAAAATAGATACTATGTCGGAGCTATTAATTTCAAAACTAATGCCTTTTAAAATCTCTTTTTTCCCATAAGAGAACTTTAGATTTTCTGCTCTAAACATCAACCCCATCCTTTTTTTACATTTTTTAAAGCATAAGCAAAGAAAGGTATTCCAATAAGTGAAGTTAAAATGCCTATAGGGATTTCTACACTAAAAAGTGTTCTAGATAGATTATCTATTATTAATAGATAAATTCCTCCAAGAAGTGCAGAGATAGGAACTATAATAATATTATTAGAGCCAAAAAGTAGTCTTGCAATATGTGGTATTACCAAACCTACCCATCCTATCATTCCTGCTAAAACTACAGTTAAAGCACTAATGAATGTGGCAATTAGGATAATAACAAATCTTATAAGTTTTACATTTACTCCCAAACTTTTTGCCTCTTCATCTCCCAAGCTTAATATATTTAGATATTTTGAGAGAAGTATCATTAGGAAAATTCCCAATAAAATTGGAATTGAGATTATATAAATAGTCTGTTTATCAATGAGTGCCAAACTTCCCATTAGCCAATATACAATTGCAGGAAGCTCATTATAAGGATCTGCCATATATTTAGTAATTGAGAGCATAGAACTAAAAAATGCTGAACTTACAACTCCTCCTAAAATCAATAGGATTAGTTGATTTTGCCTATTAAACATAGAGATAAATAGTGCAATAAATACAGCTAAAACACCAAAAACAAAAGATGAAACTTGAATTAATAAAAACTTTTTAAAAAATATCATTCCTAAAGCAGCGCCAAAAGCAGCGCCTGAAAGTACTCCTAAAATACCAGGGGAAACTAATGGGTTTTTAAACATTGATTGAAAAGCAACTCCAGAGATTGCCAATGAAGCACCAATTAATATTGAGGCAACAATACGAGGAAATCTTATCTCCATAATTATATTTTGTAGTAGTTGGAAATTATCAATCTCTTTTAAACCAACTTTATAAAGAAAAAAATCAAAAATTTGTGATATTTCTAAATGATATTGCCCCAATGAGAGTGAAAAAATAGAGATAAATACTAATAGTATAAATAGAACTAAAATCGATTTCATTTTATTAAAAGCTAGGTAAAATCTCTTTAGCAAATTTTTCTAAAGAGGTTTTGTTTTTTTCTACATCATTTGAAATCGGTTTTAATGCTAAGTTTGTTATGCCTAAATCTTTCAATTCTTTGATTTTTTTAATGCACGTTTCTTTATCCCCAATTATTCCATTTTCAATCCAATAATTTTCATCATAAAAAATTGGACTGCTAATTCCTTGTTTTTCCATCTGTTCTCTAAATCTTATAAGCGCGGGAAGCGCTTCATTTATAGCTTCTTCATTGCTACTTGCCATATAAAACCCTCTTGAACACATAATTTGGGGAGGAAGGTTCCGATAATTGGCTTTTTTATATTGCTCAATCATGGTTTTAATAATTTCAGTAGACCATAAATGAGCAGCCATTAATCCTATGTTATTTTGGGCTGCATAGGTAATAGATTGCTCATCTTTAGAAGCTATAAAAGTCGGAATATTGCTAATAGGTTTTGGAAATACAGAGCTTTCTTCTTTTAAATATGAAAATATTTCATCAAGAGAGTGAAGCATTCTCTCCCTTGAGTTTTCAAAGTCTAACAACTCATTCTGTTTTTTGAAGGGACCACCTTTTGCAACGCCAAAATTGAATCTGTTGTTACTGAGGACATTAAGAGTCGCAATTGCCTCAGCAACAATTATTGGACTATAAATAGGAGTAAGTATTGAGGCTGTTCCTACTCTTATTTTTTTTGTCGTTGCAATTATATATGCCATTAGAGTTAAAATTGATGAGCTTAAACTAAATTTATTAAAATGATGTTCAGTTATCCAAACTTCATCTAAACCTAGCTCTTCACCTAACAATATTAATTCCTGTTGTTGTTGGAAAGCATTTGAATAGTTGTTATCCCAATTTTCATACAAAAGCATTAAACCTATATTCATTTCAACCTACTTGCAATTTTTCGTTGTATATTGTAATATATAGCGAATAAAATGTCAACACAAAATAAAATAAATTTTGTTTATTTTATATACAAAATTACAAAAAAGGAGTTTTTGTGAAAAAATTGGTTTTATTTTTGCTAGTTTTAGATTTTCTTTACTCAAAGGATAATCTTACTATTTTTGGTGCTTCTCCTCCTGCAACATACTTTTTATACTCAATAAATCCTAAGTTAATTGCTGGGACAAATTATGCATTTAGAGATAAAGAGTTGCTTTATTTAAAAGAAGAGATGAGAAGTTTGCCTATTATAGGTGGTTGGTATGGGCAAGGAAAAACTCCAAACTTTGAAACACTTATAAAAGTAAATCCTGATCTTGTAGTAACTTGGAACTATAACAATGGATTTAAACAGGTAAATGAGAAAATAAATAGTTTGGGATTTAAAACTTTTGAAGTAAATCTTAGCTCTTTAAAAGATTATGTAAAAGTTTATGATGAAATAGGGAAAGCTCTTTTTATGGAAGAGAGAACAAAACTACTATCAGAATATACAAAAACAAAGTTAGAAGAGATTGAAAATTTGCAAAAAAAAATAAAAATGAGAAAGAGTGTCTATTATGCAGAAGGAACAGATGGGTTATTAACAGAGTGTGATAAATCTATTCATGCAGATTTAATTGAATACATTGGTGCAGAGAACCCTCACAAGTGTAGTAATAAAATGGGCTTTGGAAGAGATAGAATCTCTTTAGAACAACTGCTACTTTATAATCCAGATGTAATCATAACACAAGAGCAAAATTTTTATAACAATATTTATAAAAATGAAAAATTTAAAGATATCAAAGCTGTAAAAAACAAAGAGGTATATCTAATACCTAGTTCACCTTTTAGTTGGTTTGACAGACCACCTTCATTTATGAAAATACTTGGGGCACAGTGGCTTGGGAATCTTGTTTATAAAGATATTTATAGTTTCAATATAAATAGTAGAGTTAAAGAGTTTTATAGACTCTTTTTAGATGTTTCATTAGATGATGAAAAAATTATAAATTTATTAAAAGGAGAGTAGAAAATGGAACAATTTTGGGATTTTAAATCAAAAAATTATCCAACACCAATGGAAGAGGAGGGATTAATTACTCCAAATAGAGTTTTAAAAAGAGTAAAAGAGTTTGGAGTAGATTTTAGCAATAAAAGTGTATTGGATATTGGCTGTGGAACTGGATTATATAGTTCAATAATATCAAAAGATGCAAGTTCTATTTTAGGAGTTGATTTATCTAGTGGAATGTTAGGTCGTTTTAAAGAGTATATTGATAAAAATGCAATTGATAATATAAGATTGATAAAAGAGGATTTTAAAAAGTTTAATACAGATGAACAGTATGATATTGTTTTAAGTGCAATGACACCAGCTATTAGTTCTATTGAAGATTTGCATACAATGATGAATTTATCAAAAAAAAGCTGTATTTTTGTCTCTTTTTCTAAAGATAGACATAGTCCAATTATGGATGATATAATGAAACTTTTAGGATATGAGTTTGAAGGAACAGTAAATAAGTTTAATATGACAAAAGAGTATCTTAACTCTTTAGGATATGAAACAAAAGAGGAGTTTTTTGAGCATAATTGGACTCAAGAAGGAACAATAGAAGAGATTGCAAAAGATGTAGTGGAACATCTAAAATTAAAAGATATGGATATCTCTATTGATGAGGCAATTGAATTTTTAAGACCTTATGAAAAAGAGGGCAAAGTTATAAGAGAGACTTTCTCTAGTATTGGAGTTTTAGTTTGGGATATAGCTTAAGAAGATACTTTGGTATCTTCTTAGGTTTAAAAAGCCTCTTTTATGATACTTTGTAACTCTATAGTATTTAGCTCTTTATTAAAGAAGAGTTTATAAAAATCTTTTATCTCTTCGTTGATATCTTTTGTGTATCTATTAGGATAGAAGATTTTGCTTAACCAATGAATTGCAATAAGTCTCATAAAAGAAGGAGGTCTATCTATCCAGTTAAAAGGAACTCTTGGGACTAGATAAACATTTCTATTTTTTACAGCTTTTAAAATTTTCCATTTCTCATCTATAAATATCTTTTTATAAAACTTTGGAGACTGAACAATTATAAAATCAGGGTCTGCATTTAAAATTGTTTCAAAATTTATGCTCTCCATCCCCATGGTATCTTTTTGTGCACACATATAGATATTTTTTGCTTTTATAAATCTAAATGGCGTAGTATGAAAAGAGTAGGTACAGTCACTTTGAAGCCCTTCATTTCCTTCTGCATAATAAAAGCTTTTTTGCTCTTTATCACTAATATTCTCAGTAATACTTTTTATATAAGAGATAGAGTTTTTTGCATATAATGATAGTTCCTCTCCTCTTTTTTCATCATTTAGAACTTCTCCCAAAAATTTGAAAGTTTCAGGCATCTTTTCTAAGTTGTCTGCATCAACCATTACAACAGGTATATTAATGTTTTTTAAACTGTTCTCAACTTTTTTTAGTAAAAAATCATTTTGCCAAGAGAAGATAACTTGAGTGTTTAAACTTAAAAGTTTTTCAATACTTGCACCTTTTTGGTTCCCTTGCCATCCTCCTAAAATAGGAAGATTCATAAAATATTCACCCACATACTCTTTTGAAGCAAAGTTATTTATATTGTAAACAGGGAAGTTATGCCCTACAAGAATATTTGGATTAAAAAGCGAGATTAAATATGTGGTTGGTGGTGCAGAACCAAAAACCTTTTCTATTTTATCTGGAATCTCAACTTTTGTGTAACTCATATCAGTTATGGTTTTTGCTTGCAGTGATAAATTTATAAAACAAAAAAGGAGAAGATATATTAGTATTTTACTACTTTTCATTATTTTCTCCTAAGCCAAACTCATTGGCAATTGCTTCAAAAGGGTATCTTTTAGGAAGTTCCATCATTGTTCTTCTATTTATCATTCTAAGGGACATTGGCTCCAACCACTCCCAAAAAGCTTTTATATATTTTTTTGGAACATCTAAATCTTTTAAAGCTTTTTTAAAAAACATAAGCCAAATCTCTCTTGCTTTTTCGTCAATTGTAAAAGGGAAATGTCTAGCTCTTAAGTGAGGATGTCCATATTTTGAAGAGTATTTTTCTCCACCACCTAAAGCTTCAAGAAAGAAATCAGCAGTTCTGTCAAGTACAATTTTAAACTTATCTTCTTCATGGGTAAAGAGATGTCCAATGGCACTTTTTCTCATTAAATTGTGGTGATAAAAAACCAGTTCTCTAATTTTCTCTTCTCCTAACTCTTCATAAAAATATTTTGGAGGGAAGGGGATTTCAGGAAATACAAAATCAATCATTGGTTCTTTTATTCCAGTAGGATTGAATTTTTGTGTAATATCACATGCAGTGAATTTTTTTATATTTGGAAGATTTTCATAATCCAAATTTTGGTATGAATTTTTTGCATTCATATTTGTCCTTTACTTAATTTGTGAAAAATGCAAGTAGTTTAAGTAAATGAACTTCGTAGTATAATATAATATATAGCGTTTGTCAATAATTTAAATAATTATATTTAAATTATAAGTTTGAATTATATATGATAAATTAAAAAGAGGGGGAATAAGATCCCCCTAGAGTGTTATTTTGTTCCTAAAATATAATAAACTTCTTTTTTATCAAGTTTTTGAAGATCAACATTATATTTTTCTGCCCATTGATTAACATAATCATGGAACTCTTCTAATATTTCATCTGCGTCATTTTCATCACATTTAATTTTTAAGTATTCTGATGAGTTAGATAGAGCCACATAGGCATTCATTTTTTTTAAATTGTCATTTAAACTTATGATATGTTTTGAAAACTTATCAAACTCTTTTGTTTGTTTCATTATTGTTTGTGCTTGTTTTAGTGCTGAATCACTTTTTGTGTAGCCAAGTTGTGATAGTAGAACTTCAGGTGAAACTTCTAGTTGCATATTGCTCCTTTTTAAATATTTATTTTGTCATATTAACGTAAATTTGATGAAGATGTCTTAAATTAATAAAATAAATATTTTTTTAAAATTTAAATATTTTCACTTAAAATTTAATGTAATATAATTACTCAAAATATATTATTTAATAAGGTTGAAAATGAGCGTATTATTACAAATGGCAATGTTCCCAACAGACGGCAGTGAGAGCAAAAGTGAATATGTGGCAGAGGTTATAAAAGTAATTAGAGATTCAGGGGTTTCTTATCAATTAACTCCAATGGCAACAATTATTGAAACAGAAGAACTTTCAAAAGCTTTAGAAATAATCCAAAAATGTTATGATACCTTGGATAAATTAGGTTGTAACAGAGTTTATTCTCCAATCACTTTTGATATTAGAAAAGGTCATAGTAATAGATTAAAAGGGAAAGTTCAGTCAATTGAAAACAAAATTGGTGAAGTTTCAAAATAGGGTTTAAAAGAGAGTTTTTTGAACTCCTAGGCTCTCTTCACCCAAGGCTTTTAGTTTGAAGCTTTTTCTATGAAGTTCACATCTTCCAAACTTTTTGATTGTATCAACATGCTCTTGTGTGCCATATCCTTTGTGTTTTTCAAAGTTATAGTTTGGATATTTTGAAGCAATCTCACACATAAATCTATCTCTACTAACTTTAGCTAAAATAGAGGCTGCACTAACTTCCTCTTCTGTAGCATCTGCTTTTATTTTGTGTTGAAGTGTTTTTATTCCAAAAGAGGTATTTCCATCCATTAGATAAGAATTTGCTTCAATATTTTCCATAATCTCCAAAATTGAGCTTTTTAGACATGAGCTAATACCTTTTTCATCAATCTCTTTAGCGCTTTTAAAAACTATATGAAAATCACAATTTTTAATAATAACATCAAAAAGCTCTTCTCTTTTTTTTTCTGTTAGCTTTTTTGAGTCATTTAAGCCTTTTATCTCTTTTTTTATAACTACACCCGCCACAACTAAGGGACCAGCTAGTGGACCTCTTCCTGCTTCATCTATACCACACTTCATATAATCTCCTAAGAGTTGAATTCTAGTATGATTTTTTGTAAAGAAAGATAAATATAGGTTTGAAATTGTATAATTAATTATAACAATGGAGAGAAAATGAAAAAAACTATTATTTTATTAATTATTTTTTTTACTTGTTTCTTACTGTTTATTTTTTTTATAAAAAAAAGCGATCAAATTAGAATAGGTTTCATTGGTGGACTAAGTGGAAAATACTCTGATTTAGGACATTCGGTTTTAAATGGGCTTAGATTAGCTTTTGAAGATAGTGATTACAAAATAGGTAATACCAAACTTAGACTTTTAGTAAAAGATGATATGCAAAATGAAAGTCAAGCAAAAAAAATTATTAATTTCTTTAAAGAAGAAAAAATCTCTTTGGTAGTTGGTAATACAACAAGCTCAATGGTAAAAGTATCCCTAGAGGAAACAAAAAATAGCGATATAGTTTTTATTTCACCTTCAGCAAGCAGTAGCACTTTTAGTGGGATTGATGATAATTTTTTAAGAGTGCAAATGGCACAATCACAAAAAAAATTTGAGATACTTTTAGAATATCTAATTAAAAATAATCTAACTGATATTTATGCAATCTATGACTTAAAAAATAAGGATTATTCAGACAGTTATATTAAAAATATGCAAAAATCACTTTTTAGTAGTCTTGGGAAAAATTATCTTTCAGTTAGCACCTTTGATGAAAGTTTTGAAGAGATATTAAAGAAAATAAAAGCTCTTAAAAAAGTGGATGCCCTTCTTATTGTTGCAGGTTCATTGGACTCTTCAAAGTTGATTCAATATCTTAGAATAAATGGTATTAAACAAAAAATCATAACTTCAGCTTGGGCACAAACTACTGAGTTTATAACTGAGGGTGGAAAAAATATAGAAGGAACAATATTTTTATCTTCATATGATGAAAACTCTAAAGGAGAGAGATATTTAGATTTTGTAAATAAATATAAAAAAAAGTTTAATACAATTCCAACCACTTTTTCTGCCCAAGGATACGAAACAGGACTTATTATTTTGGAGGTTTTAAGAAAAAATCAAAATATAAAAGAGTTTAAAAATGAGTTATTGAAAATAAAAAAATTTCAGGGTTTGCAAGGGTATATACTATTTGACGAATTTGGTGATGTAAATAAAGAACAATATTTAACCCAAGTGAAAAATGGGAATTTTGTTAAAATAGAATAGGTTATGATGAAAGAGAAGAGTTTAAATAAGCAGATACTTCATCTGCTAATGTTGATTACTATTTCAGTAATTATTACAGTAGGGACATTGTCGATTATAAATATTTATAATTCAAAAAAAGAGTTGATAAATTTTAATCAAAGCCTTGTGTTAAAGCAAGTAAATACAAAGATAAATGAACTGATTAATGAGATTGATGATGTATCAAGATATATCAAGAGAAATTATGGTTTAGATGATAAAAGTTCAATAAACAATCTTTTAGAGTTAAAAAGTTTTATCTCTTCAATTCTGGTTTTAAATAAAGATGGTACTGTTGAAAACTTCTATTCAAAGTCAGTACAACAAAATGTTTATAAAGGTTTTGATTATTCAAATAAAGAGTATTATAAAAAGTTAAAAAGTACAAATGTTTATTGGTCAAATGTGTTTCTTTCATCTGTTGATGAAACTCCTACTATCTCATATAGCTTTAAAATGGGCAATAAAATAGGGGTAGTTTTAATAGATTTGTCAAGTTTGTCTACATTTGTAATAAAGTTTAAAAATCAAGATGGTTCTCATATGATTAGAGTTTTTGATAGAAATGGAATTATTATAATGAATCCAGATACAAAAGCTTTGATTTCACAAAGATATGATGCAAGCTCTTCAGAGGTTTTTACTGAACTTATTAATAAAAAAAGTCCTGACTCTCATGGGGTTTTCAAATCAAATGTAAGTGGAGAGAAGCAATATGGTTCCTATTGGCAAAATAGTAGAACAGGCTGGTATCTTATAGTAAGAAATAATTACAATGAGATAATGAGACCAATATACTATATTGTAGTAGTTTTTATTTTATTAATCATTTTTTTTATTGCCTTGTCAATCTATTTTTCATTTAAAATTTCTAAAAAGATATTTAAATCTTTTGATAATCTTCATACAATAACTTCAAAAATTGCAGATGGACACTATAGTTTAGAACATAAAGATATGTATTATGATGAGTTTAACAAACTGCTAAATAGTTTTAGCAAAATGCAAGAAGAGATTGATAAAAGAGAAGATAAATTAGAGCAATCTCTAAGTAGCTTTAAAGCACTTTTTAACTCTACTATGGAGTCAATTGTACTCTCTTCTGGATATGATATTATTGACTTAAATGATGTAACTGTTGAAATTTTTGGTTTTGAATCAAAAGAGGAAGCCATAGGTAGAAATGTATTGGATTTTGTAAGTGAAGATTATAAAGAGCTTGTAAAAGAGAGATTTAAAAAGAATATTCTTGAACCCTATGAAGTTGATTTTTGTAGAAAAGATGGAACTATAATTAATGGATTGGTTCAAGGTAAATTTTTAAAACTAGATGGTAAAAATATTAGGGTTTCTGCTTTAATAGATATAAGTGATGTAAAAAGTAAAGACAAACTTTTATTTCAACAAACAAAAATGGCATCAATGGGAGAGATGATTGGAAATATTGCCCATCAATGGAGACAACCATTAAATGTTATTAGTACAAGTGCAAGTAGTATTAAACTTGAAAAAGAGTTTGGAATATTAGAAGATAAACAAATAGATATAGCAATGGATATGATTGTTCAAAATGCTCTGTATCTTTCAAAAACAATTGATGACTTTAGAAACTTTTTTAGAATTGACAAAAGTTTAGAAAAATTTGAAATTAGAGACTCAATTGATAAGGCATTAAAACTACTCCAAGCAAGTATAAAAAATCATAATTTGGTTATTAAAACAGATTTTTTAGATAAAAAGTTTGAAGTTGAAGGTTATCCAAATGAGTTTATTCAAGTAATTATCAATCTAATTAACAACTCAAAAGATGCCTTTATTGCTAATGATATCTCTCCTAGAATAATAGAGATTAGAGAGCTTGTAAATAGAGACTCTTATAAATTAAAATTTAGTGATAATGCAGGAGGGATCCCTGATAGTATTTTACTTAAAATTTTTGATCCATATTTTACTACAAAACATAAATCACAAGGTACTGGAATTGGTCTTTATATGTCCCATCAGATAATAGTTGACCATATGAGAGGTGAGTTTTATGTAAAAAATATCAATTATAAGGTTGAAGATAAAAACTATAAAGGGTGCTGTTTTACAATAAAATTGCCTAAAAACATCTCACATTCATATACTTTTGAAATTTAACTTGACAAATTAGCACTCAAGTAGTATAATACTCTTAGCAATTAAACATTAGGAGTGCTAAATATGAATAAACTATTTGAAAAACTAACAAATCAACTAGCTGAAACTATTGATTCTTCAGTAGCTTTGGCTTTACATAATAAAAATCAAGAAGTTGAAGTTATACATCTTTTATGGGCGTTATTAACAAATACAAACTCTGTATTAAATCAACTTTTAAATAAAATGAATAAAGATAAAGCTGCAATTGAACTTGAAGCTAAATCTTATGCAAGTAAACTTCCGGCTGTTTCAAATTTAACAAAAGAGAATATAAAACTTTCAAGAAATTTTGTGGAATCTTTACAAAAAGCAGAAGGGCTAATGGCAAAAACAGGGGATAAATTTATAGCTGTTGATACTTGGCTTATTGCAAACTTTGATTCAAAAGTATTAAAAGAGGTATTAGGTAAATATATAAATTTACTTGATGCAAAAAAAGAGCTTGAAGCAATGAGAGCAGGAAGTACTATTGATAGTGCAAGCGCAGATGAAAATCTTGAAGCTTTAGGAAAATATGGAATAGATTTAAACAAAAAGGCTATTGATGGTGAACTTGATCCAGTAATTGGTAGAGATGAACAAATAAATAGGATGATGCAAATTCTAATAAGAAAAACAAAAAACAATCCAATTTTATTAGGGGAACCAGGAACAGGAAAAACTGCCATTGCTGAAGGACTTGCACAAAGAATTGTAAATAAAGATGTTCCAACTTCACTATTAAATAAAAGAGTTGTAACTTTAGATATGAGTTCACTAATTGCAGGGGCAAAATACAGAGGTGAGTTTGAGGATAGATTAAAAAAAGTAATTGATGAGGTTAAAAAAGCTGGAAATATTATTCTTTTTATCGATGAGATTCATACAATAATTGGAGCTGGAGCTAGTGAAGGTTCGATGGATGCTGCAAATATTTTAAAACCAAGTTTGGCTAGAGGTGAACTTCATACAATTGGTGCAACAACATTAAAAGAGTATAGAAAATATTTTGAAAAAGATGCCGCAATGCAAAGAAGGTTTCAACCTGTTAATGTTGATGAACCAAGCGTAAATGAAGCCTTACAAATTTTAAGGGGGATCAAACAAAGACTTGAAACACACCATAATGTAACTATAAATGATTCAGCCCTTGTTGCAGCAGCAAAATTAAGTGATAGATATATAAGTGATAGGTTTTTACCAGATAAAGCAATCGACTTAATTGATGAAGCAGCTGCTGAACTTAAAATGCAAATTGAGAGTGAGCCAATTGCACTATCAACCATTAAAAGAGAGATTCAAACAATAAATGTTGAAAAAGAGGCTCTTAAAATGGAAAAAACTAAAAAAAATGATGAGAGATTAGAGCAAATAGAAAAAGAGCTTGCAAACTTAAATGAAGAGAAACAAAATCTTGAAGCAAGGTTTGACAATGAAAAACAAACTTTTAATGCAGCTAGTGAACTAAAAGCAAAAATAGATGAACTTAAAACCCAAGCAGAAAGGGCAAAAAGAGAATCAAATTTTGAAAAAGCTGCTTCAATTGAGTATGGAGAGATTCCATCCCTTGAAGCAAAAATCAAAGAGAACCATGAAAAATGGGAAAGAATGCAAAAAGAGGGAACACTTCTTAGAAACTCTGTTGATGAAGAGGCGATTGCAAGTATTGTAAGTAGATGGACAGGAATCCCTGTAAATAAAATGATGGATTCTGAAAAAGAGAGAATCTTAAAAGTAGAAGATGAACTAAAAAAAGATGTTGTTGGACAAGATGAAGCCCTTAAAGCAATAAGTAGAGCCATAAAAAGAAATAAAGCAGGATTAAGTGAAGAGTCTAGACCTATTGGTTCATTTATGTTTTTAGGGCCAACAGGAGTTGGTAAAACTGAGAGTGCAAAAACATTAGCAAGATTTTTGTTTGATGATGAAAAAGCTCTTATTAGATTTGATATGAGTGAATATATGGAAAAACATGCAGTTAGCAGACTTGTGGGAGCTGCTCCTGGATATGTTGGATATGAAGAGGGTGGACAACTAACAGAAGCAGTTAGAAGAAAACCTTATAGTGTAATTTTATTTGATGAGATTGAAAAAGCTCATCCTGATGTATTTAATATTCTTTTACAAGTATTAGATGATGGAAGATTAACAGATAATAAAGGTGTAACAGTTGACTTTAAAAACACTATAATAATTTTAACTTCAAATATAGGAAGTTCTAAAATTATTGAAATTAGTGATAAAGAGGCAAGAAGAAAAGAGGTTTTAAATGAATTAAAAGCATATTTTAGACCAGAATTTCTAAATAGACTTGATGATATTGTTATATTTGAACAATTAGGACTTGAAGCGATTACAAATATTGTAGATATATTATTTAAAAGTATTAAAAAAAGAGTAGAGCAAAAAGATATAAATATCTCTTTAACAAAAGCTGCAAAAGAGTTTATTGCAAAAGTTGGATTTGATCCTGTATACGGTGCAAGACCACTAAAAAGAGCAATATACGAGATTGTTGAGGATAAATTAGCGGATTTAATTTTAGAAGATAAAATAGGTGAGGGCTCAAGTGTGGAGTTTGATGTTCAAGGTGATGAGGTGGTTGTAAAAATAAGTTAAATATTATAAATGACTTAAACTAAAGAAAGTTTAAGGATTCTTTAAATATAATACGCGACTTAATTCGTCAATAAGGGACTATGAATATGAAAAGAACGTATCAACCACATAACACACCGAGAAAAAGAACGCACGGTTTTAGAATTAGAATGAAAACTAAAAACGGAAGAAAAGTTATCAAGGCTAGAAGAGCTAAAGGTAGAAAAAGATTAGCTGTTTAAGCAAAAAACACCGTTTAAAAAATTCTAAAGATTTTAACAAGCTTTATAAAAGCGGCAAAAAGTGGCACACCCACTCATTTGTCGCTTTTTTTTCGCCTTATGAAAATTTTCATATAGCTTATGTAGCTTCAAAAAAAGTTGGTAATGCTATAAAAAGAGCAAAAGCAAAAAGAGTTCTTAGAGCTTTGTGCCTGGAAAATGAGAATAAAATTCAAAAGGGAAAATATATTTTTGTTGCAAAAGAGAAACTTTTTGAAAAGAGCTTTGAAGAGCTTAAAAAAGATTTTAATTATGCAATGAAGAAACTTCAATTAATCAAAAATGAAAACCCTAATTAAACTTTTAATTAGATTTTATCAAAAATATCTATCTGTCATATCATTTGGTAGTTGCAGATATTATCCAACTTGTTCCAATTATGCAATCTGGCAAATAGAGAACAATACTTTTTTTAAGGCAATTTATTTTACAATATTGCGCATATTAAAATGTAATCAACTTTTTGATGGTGGGTTTGATTATCCAGTAGTAACAAAAGTTGTAAAACATAATAATATCAATTTTAAAAAGATAAAAGTTAAGTATTGGTTTGTGCCAATAGCTAACAATAAATACCTCATAGTAAAAAATCGGGAGTGGAAGAGTAGTAATGAATAATCTTAATCAGAATAATGGTATGCAAAAAAGAATGTTAATAATGACACTTGTTGTATTTGTGTTTTTTATAGCTTATGAATTTTTGGTTTTAAAACCGCAACAAGAAGCAAGAGCTAAACAAGCAGAAGTTGAAAAACAACAAAGTCAAAATGCAGCTCCTGATGTTACAACAACAGATACATCAATTCAAGGTGCACCAACAAATAATAATATGAGTAACTCTATCTCAAGTCTTTCAAGTAAAGCAGTTGGTAGTTCAGATATTATTACAACAATTACAACAGCAAAAAATAGAATTTTAATTGATAGATTAGGAAGAGTTGCACAAGTAACACTTTTACAAAGTATCTATAAAGATGAAGAGGGTAAAGAGATTAAGCTTTTTGAAGCAGATCAGTTAAGACCCCTTGAAGTTAGATTTGCAAATACAGATATAAATAATAAAGCCTTTGAAGTTAATTATACAACAACAGCAGAGGTTGTTGATGCAACAAAAAATGTTCAAAAATTTACTTTGACACAAGATATTGATGGTTTAGTTTTAACTAAAGATTTTACAGTTTATCCTGATGGTCACTATGACTTAAAAGTTAAAACATCACAAAAAGAGCAGTTTTTTATCACAAATGGATTTAGACCAAATGTATTAGCTGATATGTATGCAGATCATGGTGTTTATGTTAAACAAAATGATGGAACAATGGAATTAACTTCAGATGAAAAATTGGACAAAATTAAATCATATACTGGAATTAAATTTGTATCAAACTTTGATAGATATTATGCAACAGTAATTTATAACTTTGATAAATCTCTTCAAGTTTCACTTATGCCTGATAGTGAACAAAATCCTCAAGCGTTTGTTCATGCTCAAGGGGAGATTGATTTCTCAGGTTATATGGGACCAAAAAACTTTAATGATTTAAAAGCTTTAAATCCACAATTAACTGATGTTATTGAGTATGGTTGGTTTACATTTATTGCAAAACCAATGTTTACATTCTTACAGTTTGTTCACACTTATGTTGGTAACTGGGGTTGGACAATTGTTATTCTTACAATTATCATTAAGCTTATTTTATATCCATTATCATACAAAGGTATGGTATCTATGCAAAAGCTTAAAGATTTAGCTCCAAAAATGAAAGAGATTCAAACTAAATATAAAGATGATAAACAAAAACAATCTATGCATATGATGGAGTTGTATAAGAAGCACGGTGCAAACCCAATGGGTGGATGTTTACCACTACTTTTACAAATCCCAGTATTCTTTGCAATCTATAGGGTTTTATTAAATTCAATTGAGTTAAAAGGTGCAGAGTGGATTTTATGGATTCATGACTTAGCTGAAATGGATCCATATTATGTATTACCAATTTTAATGGGTGTATCTATGTTTATCCAACAAAAAATTACACCAAATACAATGCAAGATGAAACACAAAAGAAAATTTTCCAAATGTTGCCAATTATATTTACGTTCTTCTTCTTGTGGTTCCCAGCTGGATTGACACTTTATTGGTTTACAAACAACTTGTTTACAATTGGTCAACAATATAGCATTAATAAAATTTTTGAGAGACAAAGAGCTGCTAAAAAGTAGTAGGAGATACTATAATGAAACAATTTGAGGGTAAGAGTTTAGAAGAGGTTTATGCACAGGCATCAAACGAGTTTAACTGTTCTATTACAGAACTTGATATTGATATAGTTCAACAACCAAGCAAAGGGTTTTTAGGAATTGGGAAAAAAGGTGCAATTATTATTGCAACTCCCAAAAGAAATAGAAAAAGAGATTTTAATAAATCTAAAGAGCATAATAGATTTAAGAAAAAAGATATCAAGATTGAAGATTTTTCTAAAAGAATTGAAGATTCAAATAGAAAAGATGAAAAAAGAGCTGAAGATAAAAGAAAAAAAGATGACAGATTTAAATCTGTTCCAAAAGTAGAATCAAAAGAGCAAATCTTTGATAACTTCTATAGTGAAGCTGAAGAGAAAAGAACAATTTCCAAAATTATTGTTAAAAAAGATAAAGAGCAGATAGTAAATGAGGTTAATGAAGGTTTAATCTCACTATTTAAAGATACCTGTTATGGTATAGATAATATCAAAGTTGAATTTTTTGATGAAGAGACTCTTTATATAGAGTTTACAGGAGAAGATTCAGCACTTCTAATAGGTAAAGAGGGATATAGATATAAAGCTTTATCTTATATCTTATTTAACTGGATAAATGAAAAATATGGACTTATGTTAAGATTAGAGGTTGCAGAGTTTTTGAAAAACCAAGAGACAGCTATCCATACATATTTAGGACCAGTGATTGAAACAATAAAAGATAAAGGTAGTTTTAAAACAAAACCTTTAGATGGAATTTTAGTTCATATAGCACTTAAAAAATTAAGAGATGAATTCCCTGATAAATATGTTGCAGTTAAAACAAATATCAAGGGAGACAAATATGTACTTGTAAACGAGTACAGAAGTAAAGAGCAATAAAATTGCTAAATGAAGATACAATTGTAGCAATTGCTACAGCAAACGGTATAGGTTCAATATCTATTGTAAGAGTAAGTGGAACTGCTGCTTTAGATATTGCTCTTAAACTCTCAAAAAGACCCCACTTAACTCCAAGATTAGCAACACTTAGCTCTATTTATAACTCTAAAGATGAAATAATAGATGAAGCTCTTTTAATCTATTTTAAAAATCCTTTCTCTTTTACAGGAGAAGATATTGTTGAATTTCAGTGTCATGGGGGTATTGCCATTTCAAATATAATTATGAGTGAAGTGATAAAACTTGGAGCAAGACTAGCTCAACCAGGAGAGTTTTCAAAAAGAGCTTTTTTAAATGGAAAAATAGATTTAAGTAAAGCAGAAGCAATAGCAAAAATAATAGAAGCTAGAAGTGAAGATGCTGTTAAACTATTAGCAAAACAGTTAAAAGGTGAATTAACTGATTTTGTAAATAGTATAAGAGAAGATTTGCTATTTATGCTTGCATATACTGAGGTAAATATTGATTATGCCGAAGAGGATTTGCCAAGTGATATTTTTGAACAAATTACTAATAAGTTAGAAAAAATAAAAATAAAACTAGAAGATACTTTAAGTGCAAGCAGAAGAAGAGAAGGACTTATTGAAGGTTTTAAAGTAGCAATTGTTGGAAAACCAAATGTAGGTAAATCTTCACTATTAAACAGACTTTTAAACTTTGATAGAGCCATTATCTCTGATATTGCAGGTACTACCAGAGATACAATAGAAGAGTCAGTAAAAATAGGAACTCATATTATTAAAATAGTGGATACTGCTGGAATTAGAGATGCACATGATGTAATAGAGAAAATTGGAATTGAGAAATCTATTAAAGCAGTAGAAGAAGCAGATATTGTAATAGCTTTGTTTGATAATAGCAAAGTTTGTGACAGAGAAGATGAAAAAATATTGTCTCTTCTAAAAGAGTATTCAAATAAAGAGATTATAAAAGTTTTAAATAAATCAGATTTAGATAATAATTTTGATAAAAGCAAATTAGAAGAGTTTATTCAATTAAGTACAAAAGAGACTATTAATCCTTTGATTTTTAAATTAGAGACACTTTTAGATTTAAATACTCATAGCGATGATATGACACTGATCTCAACCAGACAAATCGATGCAGTGGAACAAACACTCTCGCATATAGAACAATCAACATCTCCTCTTCAAACTGGAGAGTTGGAATTTTTTGCTTACCATATAAATGAAGCACTTCTAAATATTTCAAATATTACAAGACCATATGAAAATGATGAGATGTTAGATGTTATGTTTGGAGCCTTTTGTTTAGGGAAATAGTCTATATAAATAGACTATTTTCAAACAACTAAATCTACACTTGTAATTAAGCCAGCTTCCCCATTCTCTTTTAAAAATATGCTTGATTCTTTTAGACTTGCAGTTTGATTTCCATAAGATTGTGAATAACTAAATCCACTTGCTATACTTGATAAAAATATTGCGCCAACTCCTGCTTGTCCAAGAGTTATAAGATTATTTTCTCCATTTTCATTTATTTGCCAAATTCTCAAATCTTTAAAAATGGAGTCAGCCTCATCAATCCAATTATTTCCATCTTCATCATACTTAGCTAACTCTTCAAACCCATCACCAGTTTTTGCTCCAAATAGTTCACTTCCATCATCTATCTCATTATTATTGTTTTTATCTAAAGCTAGAAATCCACTCCCTTTTTTTAGAAGAGGGAGATCCTCTTTTTCTTTATTACTATTAATGTCAAACTTAAAAGTCATTTCATTATCAATATTATCAAATCCACTTGCATCATCTGAAAAGTTTATTATTAGTGGGTCTTGTAGATTCACTTCATATAACTCAATTTTTGTTTTGTGTTGTTCATAGAACTCTTGTGTATATGAGAGATTAAGATTTATATTAAAAGAACCATTATTTGTGTTAATAGTTGCTTTTGTTTCAAAATAGACTGAACTTTTTTGATAATATGTCTCTGTTGTTTCAAATGATGCACCATATGAGTTTATATTAGTTCCATTTGAAAAAGAGGGATTAAAAATATAGTTTTTGTTTTTTAATTCATTGCTAAAAGGGTAGATACTCTCTTTAGTTTTTTTGCCTTTGAACTTACCTAAAAGCATCTCAATAAGCGTTTTAATCATTCTATCTTTGATAGACAAATTTTCTTCAGAGTTAAATACCAAAGATTTACTATGATCAACTTGTTGTATATTTGAACTACTTATATCATCTCCACTTTGCCTATCATTAATTTTTTGTGTTATTGAAGTACTGTTTATTGATGATTCATGTTTTTGTACAAAACTACTTGCTGATTGCATTTTTAGATTGTAAGATTCAATTAGCATATTCTATCCTTTTATCTATATTTAAGAATTGTATAGCAATAAGTATAAATTTGTATTTAAGCAATAAAACTAATTATTAAAAGATTTTAGATAATATTCCACATGGAAAAAATTCAATATGATTTAATAGTTATTGGTTCTGGAGCTGCTGGAATGATTGCTTCCATAGTTGCTGCAAGAAGTGGTAAAAGAGTACTTTTATGTGAACAACAAAGTAAGCTTGGACCTAAATTAAAAGCAACTGGTGGAGGGAAATGCAACTTAACTAATACCCTTACAAATGAAGATTTTATGAACTCTTTTGGTAAAAATGGACGTTTTATGCAAGATGCATTAGAAAAGTTTGATTATAAGAGTTTGATAGAATTTTTAAATACTATAGGAGTTGAAACCCATATTCCAGATGGCTTTAGAGTTTTTCCTGTAAGCCACAGTTCTGAAACAATAATAAACGCTTTAGAAAATGAAATATTAAAACAAAATATTGAGGTAAAAAAAGAGACTAAAATAGTTGATATTTTATGTGAAAATGAGAAAATTTTAGGGGTTAAAAGCCAAATAGCTAACTACTATTCAACTTGTGTAATTGTTGCAACAGGAGGACTTGGTTTTTCAAGCTTAGGTGCAAATGGAGATGGTTATAAATTTGCAAAATCTTTAGGACACAAAATTACAGAACTTTACCCTGCAATGTTACCATTAATAACCAAAGAGAGTTGGGTTTCAAATTGTAGAGCAGATACAATTGCAAAAGCTCAAATAAGAGTTGATTTGAAAAAAGCAAAAAAACTAAAAGCTTGTGGAGATTTAATATTTACTTCAAAGGGGTTAAGAGGACCCGTTATATTAGATTTTTCTAGAGAAATTACACCACTACTTGAAAAGTATAAAGAAGTGCCACTTATAATAAATATGATAAAAGGTTTAAATGAAGATGAGCTTTTTTTATATATAAAAGAGTACTCTTTAAAACATAATGATGCCAATATTAAAGAAGTACTTGAACACCTTTTGCCTTTTTCAGTATTAAATGAACTTTGTAAATTGGTTGGCGCTGATTATAATAAACGGTTTAAAGATTTAGAAGGAACAATTAGACAAAATCTTATTAAGATATTAGTTTCAACTCCTTTAACAATTGTAGATCATATAGGTTTTGAAAAAGCGATGATAACAAGAGGTGGAGTAAGTTTAAAAGAGATAAATCCAAAAACAATGCAGAGTAAAATCATTGAAGGACTATATTTTTGTGGTGAAGTGATGGATTTAGACGGCCCTTGTGGAGGTTACAATCTTCAGTGGTCTTTTGCAAGTGGTAACCTTGCTGGTGAGCTTTTGAACTAGAGTTCGTAAAGCTCTACAAACCTTGAATTATTTCTATCTATTTGTGTCCAAGAGTCACAATCAAACTCAATTTTTATTGCTGTTGCCATTTGCAGTTCAGTTTTAAAATTTGTAAAAGTAATCGCTAGTGCTGTTAATGAAGGATTATGTCCTACTATCATAAGAGAGTTAATATTATCATAAGTATAACTAATTGATTCAACTAATTCATTTAGATATGCTTGATAAATTACTTCATTATACATTACCCCTTTGTTGTAATCTATCTCTTTTGCAATTACCTCTGCACTTTGTCTTGCTCTAATAGCTGGGCTTGAAACAATTAAATCAGGTAAAACTTTTTTTCTTTTTAGTAAAGTACCTAAATTTTTTGCAGCTTCAATACCTCTTTTTGTTAATGGAACATCATAATCATATTCGTAATTATCGGTATTTTCTTTTTGAGCATGTCTTATAATATATAGCTCTTTCATTTTGTAATAGCCTTTGGTTATTTATAATTATGATTTTAATCTATTTGAAATAAAATAGAATTGAAAAAATATCAATTTTTTATGGAACTTTTTTTATATTCTTTTTAGGGTAATCAAAGGATATAAATTTTGCATTTTTTCTACATACTTCTCTCCATGAATCACATTTAAATTTTATTTCAAGAATACCACATGTAGGTAGATTTTCATTAAAATCAATAAGATAAAAAGCCAATAGATTTAAACCAGGATTGTGCCCAACTAAAAAAATATCATCATATTGATCATCAATAAAGTTTAGAACATCTAAAATTGTTCTAAGTGAGGGTTCATAAAGGTATTCATTATACATAATTTTTTTACAATAGCCAATCTCTTTTGCAAAACCTTTTGCAGTTTTTCTTGCTCTAAAAGCTGGTGAAGAGATAATAAGATCGGGGCATATCTCTCTTTTGGCAACTCTTTTTGCCATAAAAGGAAGATCTTTTTTACCTCTTTCATTTAGAGGTCTGTCAAAATCATCCAAATCTGGATTTGTCCAATCAGATTTTGCATGTCTAATTATGAAGAGTCTTTTCATATGAGACCTTTTTATATTGTTTTTTATTATATCTATTTTTATTAAAAAGTAATTAATACGAAATTGTATGAAATATTAAGGAACATTATCTATATTTTGTTATAATTAAATATGGATAAAATAAAAATATTAATAGTAGAAGATGAAAGCATTGTTGCTTTAGATATAAATAGATCATTAAAACTTTTAGGTTTTGATATTGTTGCAAATGCAAAAAATTATGAACAGGCTTTAGATTATGTAGCAAACAAACCTATTGATATTATTTTGATGGATATTAATTTAAAAAATAGTCAAGATGGAATTCAAGCGGCAATTGATATTAAAAATAGAAGAGATATTCCTATTATATTTTTAACAGCATATAGTGATGATGCAACTATTGATAGAGCATTGGAGTGTGATCCTATTGGATTTTTAGTTAAACCTTTTAAAAAAGAGGAATTAAACTCTACAATAAAAATTGCAATAAAAAAGATGACAAATACAAAGGTTGAAAAAGTTAACTCAAATATGCAGCATATTTATGATAGGTATTATTATGAAAGTTCTACTAGCATGTTGTATTATGATGACTTACCTATAAAACTTAGTAAAACTGAAAAGAGTTTTTTGACACTTTTAGTCGAGCATAAAGGTAGAATTGTAACTTTTGAATATATAGAAAACTATATTTGGCCAGATAAAGCTGTTTCAAATAGTACAACAAGAAGTTTAATCCATAGATTTAGATGTAAAACTGATCCTAATTTCATACAAACAATTACAGGTTGTGGATGTAGATTAGTCTAAGCTATTTTTTTGCATCTAATCTTTTCTTTATATCTTTTATAGAGTAAATTACATAAAACAGTAAGATATGACCTAATCCAAAAGGTATAAAGATTCTACAAAATCCAAATAACCCTTCCAAAAAATTCCAATTAAATATCTCAATATTTTGATGTAATGCTTCTATAAATATTATAGAGAGTCCTAGCCAAAAAATGACAGGTAGAAATTTATCAACTACTGAAAATACAATATTTTTTTCAAAATCAAAACTTTTGTAATTGTAGTAGTCAACAGAGTTTTCACTATTTGTTAAGCTTTCTGATTCAATCTTTTTCATGATAAACTCCTTAATCTTTAATTCTACTAACATTTTGTTGCAATATTGTTGCAAATTCAAAATATTAAATTTTTGTTAACCATATCATGCTAATATTTTGATAATATTTAATATTAAATTTGAGGGAAGATATGGAACAAATAAAAACAGTTTTTTTGTTAACTCTATTAACAGTGTTATTTGTGTCAATTGGGTTCTATTTTGGTGGTACAAATGGAATGTTGATTGCATTTTTGCTTGCAGCAGGAATGAATTTTTATGCATATTATTATTCTGATAAACAGGTATTAAGCCACTATAATGCAACACCTATTGAAGATACAAGACATCCTGTTTATATTATTACAAAAAGATTAGTACAAAAAGCAAATCTTCCAATGCCAAAGGTCTATTTGATACCTGATCATACGCCAAATGCTTTTGCTACAGGAAGAAACTATGAAAATGCAGCAGTTGCAGTTACAATGGGATTGTATGAGATGTTAAATGAAAAAGAACTTGAAGGGGTTATTGCCCACGAACTTTCACATATAAAACATTATGATATGTTAATAGGAACAATTGCAGCAGTTTTTGCTGGGGCAATTGCAATGATTGCAAATATGATGCAATTTTCAGCCATGTTTGGTGGAAATAATAATAGACAAGGGGGAAACCCAATTGTAATGATTCTTATGGCTATATTGTTGCCGTTAGCAGCTTCTGTTATTCAAATGACTGTTAGTAGAAGTAGAGAGTTTATGGCTGATGAGGGCGCTGCTAAAATGACAGGAAATGTTGAAGGTTTACAAAGTGCTTTAATAAAACTTGAAAATTATGCAAAAAGAGGTAATCCTTTACATAATGCAACAGAACAAACTGCGCATATGTTTATTATAAACCCTTTTTCAGGTATGAAAAGCTCTTTAGGAAATCTGTTTAGAACCCATCCTACTACAGAAGATAGAATTGCAAGACTTGAAGAGTTAAAGTTTGATTTATAATAGAAGCTATTTAAGCTTCTATTGAAAAATACTTACAATATTATCTTTTGTAACTTCTTCTTGTAAAATAGGGTAAATACCTTTTGCAATAAGAGATATTTTTAAATCATAATCAATATCTCCCACAAGAAAATAGTTTACTGTATAATCGTATAAAACATCTGGTAGAATATTACAAGGTGCATCTTCCTCATTATTATATGCAGGATTATTAATACAGTTTACCGATTTTAATTTATAATCTTTTATAAAAAATATCCAGATATACCTAGCTTCTGGATCTGCATATTCTAGTTCAGTATTACTATTTGAGCATACTGCGACATGAAATTCATTTTTTATTTCGTGAACTTTTATATTGCTTCCCGTAATAAGCGCAAGTGAAATCTTTTTTCTAGCACTTTTGATAATTCTTGCAAAAGTAGCTCTTGATACATTCATTCTTTTTGCAGCATCCTCTTGATACATACAAAAAGAGTCCATTAAATGAATTGCTTCAAGTTCTTCATGCAATAAGATTACATCTTGTTTTGCTTCAATATCTTTTGGTCCGAAATATTTTGATACGGGCTTTAACTCTAACTTTCTTTCAAGCTTCTCTCTTGCCATGCAAACGCCTTCTTATATAATGTTAATTTTAGCATAATTTAATTGAATAATACTTGACATATGTTCAAAAAGTTGATACAATTCTGTCATATGTTCATAAAGCAGTATTAGGTTTGACTAATTAATGCATTTGGTGCAATATAAAATTGTGATCTCTCTCATTGGTGACCTTTTTGGTTCCCGTTATTGTACAAATTGTATATAAATATTAGCTTTAACAGAATATATTTTTAAACATCAGTTTAGTTAGGATAACACATAATTGTCTTTTCCCTAGTCATTACTTTTTTTCACTCATCCTAGCGAAAGACTGATGTTTTAAATCCCTTTATTTATTTTTTTAAGGAATTAAATATGACTAAAATCGTATTTCCTACACAAGAGAAATTAAGTTATATTTCCCCTGTTATTAACTCTTTTGAAGAGTCAAAATATCTTACTATAATTAGTTGCAAAGGTCAAAATATTGACTCTGTTGACATGGTTCTTAACCCTTATAATCCATCGCATAAAAAGAATTTTATAAAATATTGTAAAACTAGTCATTTTAATGTACTTGTTACTCCTGATGGTAGTTGTTTACCTGTTAAAAAATTAGAAGATCAACATATCTCTGTTTATAAAACAAAAGAGAATAAAATTATATTGAATATTTTTAGTGATTTTGTACAGGATAAACTAGCAAAAGTAAAATAAATTATAAAGTTTCTAAATATTGACATTTAGAAACTTAATAAATTTAAAAAATTGATTACTACTTTTTTATAGAATAGGTATTTATATTAACTATTTTATCTATCTTTGTTGACATATAGACAGCAAATAAACCAATAAAAGAACAAGTAAGTATTATATTTTCATATCCAAAAATACCTGATAAAGAGACTGACAAAGAACTAAAGATTATTCCTGAAAATGAGAATATACTATGTTGTATGGCAAATTGTGATGCAGGAGATTTTTGTGAAGATTGATTCATCATAAATGTTGACATAATTACCATAGAAGGCGTATATGATGAAAATATGAATCCAATTACTAAAATTGTTGTTAGATTACTGCTATCATGGAATAACACTAATAAAAGTAATGTTCCTAATGTTTGTCCTATTGCAGCGCCAATTAAAATATATTTCTTCCCAAATTTTTTAATAAACCATGAACTGGTAAATGATGCAAGTATTCCTATACTATAACCTACAATATGTACAATAAAACCTATTTTATCTAAACTCCATCCTAAATCAACTAGAATGGGTGTACTCATTCCATAAGCTGCACTAATAGAGGCTGGATATAGAAGTAATAATATTAGCCATTGTAATTTTTTCTTACTTTTCCAAAAATTTATATACTGTTTATAATCAATACTTTTTTGTATATTCTCTTTTTTAGTTTTTGTCTCTTTATAAAATAGCATTTGAATAAGTGCTATAAACATAGTTGTAGCAACAATTATTAGTGTGAACATCCAACCTATATGCGTATAAAGAATTAATCCTACCCCACCACCTAAAACCATTCCTATAAAACCACTTGAGGTTTTAATAGACATTGCAATTGCTCTTTGTTTTTTAAAAACAGATTTATAGACAAAACCATCAAGTGCAATACTTTGAGAAGAAGATAAAAAAGCAAATAGAATACTTAAAATAATAATTGTTTTAAGATCATTAATTACATTAAAAATAGATACAACAAGAAGAATAATAGTCATTAAAAATTGAAATATTATAATCCAACCTTTATAATGACCAATTTTTTTAAATTCTATTTTATCTATAAATGGTGCCCACAAGAATCTAAATACCCAAAATAGTCCAAGCATATAAATAATACCTAAATTTTCTAAGGAAACACCATTTTGTCTAAGTATACCAATTAGAGCTTGCATAAAAAAAGCTAATCCGATATATTGTGAGGTATAGAGGCTAAGTAGTAGTGACAAGTCTTTAATATTAAGTTTTTTTTTCATTTAATTTTTTCCTTTTAATATTACAATCAAATCTATTTTCAAATAGTTCAGTATTTATATATTAAATAATAGATCTTATCAATACTAGAGTATGAATAGAAGGATTTTTTTTTATTCCAAAGGGAAATTAGAATAATAAATTAGCAATAAACTTTACAACGATTCTCTTTTTTTATCTCTAATGGAGTTATTCCAAACTGATTTTTAAATATTCTACTAAAATGACTTGAACATTTATATCCAACTATTAAAGAGGCTTCGTTTATATTTATCTCATTGGATTCAAGAAGCTTTTTAGCCTTATTCAATCTATACTCTTGTAGAAATCCATAAACTGTATTCCCAAAAAGTTGTTTAAACCCTTTTTTTAGTTTAAATTCATTTATTGCTGATTTGTAAGCCAATTCTTTTAAAGATGGAGGATTTGTTATATTTTCAATTAAAATTTTTTTAGCTCTGTTTAAAGATTCTATATCTTGTGAACTTAAGTAGATCTCATTTGTTCTATTTTGATTTTCAACAGAATTTACACTTGCATAAATAAGTTCTAAAAGTTTTGATTCTAAATATAGAGTCTGAAGTTTATCCTCTAATGCAGAGGTAACTAATAAATCATTAAGAAGAGTTTTTTGGTGAGTATTAATATGATTATTAAAATTTACTTCTATTCTTTCACCCTTATATAGAGGTTTTATATTTTTGTAATTTTGATTATTTTGTGTAAAATCTTTAAATAAACTGTTGTCAAAACCAATATAGTGCATCATTACTCGTTGATTTTTTTTGTGTTTAGAAAGGGAAATATGTCCTGAATATTGTTCTCCGTTTAGACAAATGTTGGAATCCCATTGCATCTCGTTTTTGATAAAAGAATCTTTCATATAAATTGTATTTCCAGTATTAAAACTAAGAAAGGATGAGTTATATGAATTACAATTTTCAACAATAGTATCTTCATAGAAATTTGCAATAAAAGAGGAGTAAATAATTCCAAATCCTGTACTAAAATGATTAATATTTATTTCTCCATAATCATCTTTAATGGAAATATTATTTTTCCCTCTATTACTATTTGGATAACATAATTTTTTACAAATGGTATCCCAAAGTTGATTTGATGAAAGATATCTGCTCATTTATTACCTTTAGTCATTAAAATATTCCTTCTATTCATATATAAATATTGATAATTAGTATTAATTAAAATATAATTATGCTTAAAATACCATTAATATAGGAGAATAGATGTATTCAAAAAAAAATTTAATGATTTTTTTACTTGTAATAATTAATTGTCAAACTCTTTTTGCAAACAATTCAATTAATAACTTGGATGAAATCACAGTGACTGCAAATAAAATTGAAGAGAACATTAAAGATGTTCCCCAAAGTATTACTATAATTGATGCTGAAACCATAGAAAACAAGGGAATAAAAACGGTTTCTGATGTAATAGATATAATTCCTAATATGTATATGAATCCAGAAAATCATGGAGGAGCTATAAATTTTAGGGGATTAAATACTTCAATGTTTACCAATTCAAACCCAATTGTAATCTATGTGGATGGGGTTCCCACAAGTAGTAGAAATGCATTTGAAATTTCTATGGAAAATATAGAAAAAATTGAAGTATTAAGAGGCCCTCAAGGAACTTTGTATGGTAAGGATGCTATTGGAGGTGTTATTAATATAATAACAAAAGCCCCAGCAAATGAAACAAATGGGAGTATTGGTTTTGAATATGGAACTAATAACTATAACAGAGAAACTTTTAATATAAATACTCCAATACTTAAAGATAAACTTTTTTTGAATTTGAATAGTGAAATATCTTCTGATGAAGGTTGGATTACAAATAATTACAATGGTAATGATAAAGCTGCAAAGGAGAATAGTTATAAGTTAGGGTCTTCTTTATATTTTAAGGCTACCGATAATTTTTCTACGAAATTGGTAATAAAAAGAGAAAAAAGAAAAAATTATTGGGGAAATTATAGTGTAATGCAAAATGTTGTAAGTTTAGATCAATTTAGTAAAAATTCTGTAAAAAATGCAAATTTTGATATGCCCACAATTGAAAATAATGAGATAGATACTCAAAGTTTGAATTTGAAATATGAAACAGATAACTATCTTATTGAGGCAATTACCTCACATAAAGATACAGATTTTAAAAGTACTTATGATATTGATTTTACAGCTAATACATCTCTTGATGGTTCTTTTATGACTCGAAATACAAATACTGAGACTTATACTAACGAGATAAGAGTATCAAATAAAAGTGAGAATCTTAGATGGATAGGGGGAGTATATTTTGATTCTGAGAAAATCAAAGAGGATCCTTATAGTCAAACACTTTATGTATCAGGAGTAAAAGCTGCGTATGCAAACGCAACTTCAAGTAGTGACAATAGTACAAGTGCAATATTTACTCAGATGATGATACCTTTAAATAGTAGTTTTGATTTAACATTAGGAGCTAGATATCAAAGAGTAAAAAAAGAGATAGATATGACAGTGGATGGTTCTTCAAGCTTTGATTTTAATGCAGATAAGACATGGGATGTGTTTATTCCTAAAGGTGCGCTATCTTATAAAATAAATGATAATTTATCTACTTATTTATCTGTGTCAAAAGGTTATATGGCAGGTGGTTTCAATAGCTTTGCTTCTTCTTCAAATGTTGAGAATAACAGATTTGAACCACAAAAATCTACAAACTATGAGATTGGAATAAAGAGTATTTTTGATAATCTTATCTTAAATGCTTCAATATTTAGAATGAATATAAATGATATTCATATTTATAAACAAGTATTAGGAAATTATTATACTGATAATGCCGATAAAGCACATTCTCAAGGTATAGAGTTTGATTTTACTTATCTACCAACAGATACAATAGAGGTAAATGGAGCATTAGGTTTTATAGATACAAAATATGATTCTTATGATGCAGGGGATTATAATTTTAGTGGAAATAAAATAGAAAATACTCCATCTCATACAGCAAGTTTGAGTATATCATACTACCATCCAAGTGGTTTTTATGCAAGGGGTGATATAAAAAATCAAGGTTCTTTATATTTTTATGATGATAGACAAAAAAAATTCTTAAAAAATAAAGGATATACGACAATTGATGCCAAAGTAGGTTATAAATATTCAAATTTTGATATCTTTGCATATGCTAAGAATTTAACAAATGAAGAGTATATAACATATTATCAATCAAGTTCAATTGTATCCCTTGCTACTTTTGCTGATCAAAGAACCATTGGAATAGGACTTAGATATAGATTTTAGGAAAACTTATAAAGAGATTTTCTCTTTATAAGTTAGATTACACTAACTTTGAAAAGTTGTATGAAATATTTTTATATTTATTTAAAGCATTTTATTAAAGTAATAAAATTTTAAAACCAATTAAAATAAGTATCAATCCCCCTAGTAATTCAGCTTTGCTTTCATATTTGTTACCTCCTTTTTTACCAATATATATTCCAAATATTGATATAAAAAAAGTTGTAACTCCAATGATAAATAGTGCAGTATAAACTGTAACATTTAGAAGATGTAATGTAAAACCTGCAGCCATTGCATCAATACTTGTGGCTATTGCAAGTATTAATAATAGCTTATTAGATATTAAAGTGATATCCTCTTCAATATTCTCTCCAAAAGACTCATAAATCATTTTAGAACCAATAATCAAAAGTAATATAAAAGCTATAATAGAGTCATATCCTTGTATATATTGCTTTAAACCCACACCACCCATATAACCAATAAAAGGCATAAGTGCCTGAAACATACCAAAGAATAGGCCTGTTTTAATTGCTAATATTTTTATATTTTTAGTATTTTTTATTCCAAGTCCAATGGATACAGCAAAGGCATCCATGCTAAGTGCTAGGGCTAATAATAGTAGCTCTATCATCTGTATTTTGAACCTCCTTTTTTGTTATATTCTCAATTTTTAAAGATAATAATGCAGCAGAACCTCCAATAAGTGAGCAGATTATAATCACATTTGAATAACCAAAAATACCTGATAGTGTTAAGGAAATACTAGTAAAAAATATTCCTGCAAACATAAAAAAGCTATGTTGTATAGCAAATTGTGCTGCAGGGGATTTTTTTGAAGCTTGATTCATCATTAAAGTTGACATAATAACAGCAGAGGGAGTATAAAAAACAAAAATAAATCCAACAACAAACATTACTACATAATCGCTTGAGTCATAAAAAAGTACCAAAAGTAGAAGAGCACCAATACTTTGACCAATGGCTGCAATAACTAAACTATTTTTTTTACCAAAATATTTTATAAACCATGTGGCACAAAAAGATGCAATAATTCCAAAACCATAACCAATAATATTTACAATGTATCCAATTTTATCCAAGCTCCATCCTAAATCTACCAAAATTGGAGTAGTCATTCCATATGCAGAGGCAATACTTGCAGGATATATTAATAGAAGAACTAACCACATTTTCCTTTTTTTACCTCTCCAAAACTCTATATATTGTCTGAAATCAATTTTATTCTCACCCATTATTTTCTCTTTAATTTGTGGTTCTTTATAAAAAAATAGTTGTATTAATGATAGTGAGGTTACAAAGGATATAAGTAGAATAGTATATTGCCAATTTGTATAGGAGTAAATAATTAATCCCACTCCTCCACCTAATACCATCCCTATAAGTCCACTTGATGTTTTAATTGATAGTGCTAGTGACCTTTGACTTTTAAAGGTACTTTTATATACAAGGGCATCCAGAGCAATATTTTGTGAAGATGCAAAAAATGCAAAAAATAGACTTAAAAAAATAATTATACTTAATTGGGTTGCAACATCAAACATAGATATTGCTATTAATACTATTACCATAAGGGATTGAAATATTATAATCCATCCTTTGTAGTGACCTATATTTTTAAATTTAATTTTATCAATAAAAGGAGCCCACAAAAATCTAAACACCCAAAAAAGTCCTAACATATAAATCAGCCCTAGTTGCTCTAGGGGCATATCTTCTTGTCTTAAAATACCTATAAGAGCAACACTAAAAAATGCTAAACCCAAATATTGTGTAGTATATAAACTAAACAATAAAATTATCTGATTTATTGATAATTTCTTTTTATTCATTTTTTTTCTTTGTTATTGAATTCCATTCTTTAGTTCTTTCTTGAGCTTGAACCATAGAGTAGTATTTCTCTTTTTTAGCCATTAATTCAATATGTGTTCCTCTCTCTTTTAATTTTCCATCTTCTATTACTAAGATATTATCAGCATGGGCTATGGTTGAGAGTCTATGTGCTATTACAATTACTGTTTTATTTTTTATTAGTTCATCCAAGGCATTTTGAACTGCAACTTCACTTTGTGTATCAAGTGCAGAGGTTGGTTCATCAAGAATAACAATAGGAGCATCTTTTAAGATGGCTCTAGCTATTGAAATACGTTGTCTCTCCCCACCACTTAAACTTCCCCCAATCTCACCAATTTTTGTATCGTAACCTTTTGGTAACTTTGAGATAAATTCGTGACAAAAAGCAGCTTTTGATGCAAGCATCACTTCTGCATTATTAGCATTTGGTTTCCCCATTCTAATATTATTTAAGATGGTATCATCAAATAGGTAAACATCTTGAAATACCACAGAAATATAACTCATTAACTTAGATTGTTCCATATTTCTTATATCTACATCTCCTATTTTGATAGTTCCATTTTGTGGGTCTGCATAACGCATTATAAGTTTAGTAATTGTAGTTTTACCGCTCCCTGATGGACCAACTATTGCTGTTAGAGAATTTTGTTTTATCTCTAAAGATAAATATTCTAAAGCTTTTTTATCACTATCATCATAATTAAAAGTTACATTGTCAAAATCTATATTGAACTTTTTAGGTTCTAATATTGGCTTATGTATTGTAAAATCTTCTGTATCAAAAATTTTTTTAATATTTTTAAATCCTGCATGCATAACATCAAGAACTCCTGCGATGGCTAAAAAATTAGCTAAAGGTTCACTAAGCCTTCCTAAAATAATAAGAAGTGCAGCTAAAGCAGCAAAAGATAACTCCTCTTTTGCAACCCAAAGAGCTCCTAAACTAAGTATAAGTAAAAAAATAAACTCTATAAGTGTATTCATAATTATCATAGGTAAAGAGGAACCTATGACACCTTTTTTTTGAACTTCTCTTACGGTTACAATAGATTTTTTAAGTGTAGTTGCATTTTCTCCTATTTGATTGATAGATCTTAATACTGTAAGTCCTTGTAAATACTCTATTGTATCTGCTTCTAGTGTAGCGTGGGCTTTTGCCCCTTCTTCTTTTTCCCATTTAGTTTTTTTTCTTGACCAATTGTATATGGGAATTGCTATAGGAATAGCTACTAAAAGTGCAATTCCCATTTTAAAATCTATTATAAAAGTTCCAATCACAAGTACTATTGGTATAACAATAGTCTCTAGTGCCATTCCCGCAACAATACCCATATGAAGTACAGAGTCATCAACATTTTGTGCCAAGGTTGAGTTTAGCTCTCCTGTTCTATACTTATATAGACTTTGAAGGGGCATTGATTTTATTTTTTTTCCTAATTTCACTCTTAAAGAGTGGGTTACCTCTACTAAATCACCAGAATATTGAAAATTCGTAGCAAGCCATTTAAATATAAAAGATATTAGACTTAAAACAACTATTGCACTTAACCAAATAAGAGAGTTTTCTAGTGAAAACTCTTTTGCAAATATTGCATTTAATAGCGGATAAAAAAGTAGAAAAGCGATAGCTTGAAATATAAAAGATAAGATATAGTACATATAACTTTTTTTTACAAGTTTTGAATATTTTCCTGCAAGTTCTAAACTTATTTTATATGACTGTTTAAATGAAATGCTTTTATCTTGATTCATTGCAATCTCCTTTTTCTAAATTCCATTTTGTAGCTTCTTTGTAGTTTTCCCATAGTTGAAAATAGATTTTTTTATTTTCAAGTAGTTGATTATGTTTACCTTTTTCTGATATTTTTCCCCTATCAAAAACAACAATTTGATCCACGTTTTTTATGGTTGAAAGACGATGGGCTATCATAATAACAGTCTTGTTTTTTGTAAGATTTGATAAAGCTTTTATTATCTCCTCTTCACTCTCCGGGTCTGCAAATGCAGTAGCTTCATCAAGAACAATTATTGGAGCATCCCTTAAAATTGCTCTTGCAATGGTAATACGCTGTTTTTGTCCACCTGAAAGATTTGCTCCCCTATCTCCTGCTTTTGTATCATAGCCATTGGGTAAACTTTTAATAAATTCATCTATTTGGGCTGCTCTTGCAGCATTTATTACATCCTTCTTTGTTGCATTAGGATTTGCCATTTTTATATTATTAAAGATTGTATCAGCAAAAAGAAAAGTATCTTGAAATACGAAAGAGACCTTATCCATTAAAGTTTTTGAGTCAATATCTTTAATATTTATTCCTCCTATTAATATTTCTCCTTTAGTTACATCCCAAAATCTTGGAATCAATTTTGCAACTGTACTTTTACCTGCACCACTAGGACCTACTAGTGCCGTTACACTGTTTTGTTTAACCTCAAAGTTTATATCCTCTAAGGCATAATCATTTATATTGTCATATTTAAAATATACATTTTTAAATTCAATATTAAATTCACTTGGTTGTTTTGGATTTTTTGGCTCTTGTAAAATCTTTTCATCTAAAACCTCTTGAATTCTAAGTGCCGATGCTTGAGATTTTTTTATAAAGTTTTGAAGCCACATTATAGGCATCATTGATTCAGCCATTACTGTACTTAAAAAAAGAGCAGAAATAAAAGCAAAAAGATCCAAAGAACTATATTCCATCAATAAAATGCTTGTAATAAAAATTACAATAAGAGTAGGCAATGGACTTAATATAATCATACCTAGTTTTGCTGGAAATGAGCTAATTGCCATCCACTCATTTAAATTCTTTTTATACGACAAAAGTGAATTATTGTACCTTTTAAAAGAGCTACTTCCATCATCAAAAGTACGAACAACAGGCATAGCTTGAGCAAATTCAATAACTGCTCTATTTATATCACTTTGGCTTTTTTCATATTTTTGTCGTAAAACTTTTGAATCTCTCATGGCATATGCCATTGTAATCCATCCTAAAACTAAAACTAAAATGCTAACTAATGCTAGTCTATAGTCTATAATTAATAGTATAATTAGGGTGAAAATTGGAGCAATAATGCTTTTTGCAATCATAGGAGTGCTATCTGCGATAAAAGTATGTAAAGCTTTTACATCATCTTGCATAACTTTTTTTAAGCCACCTGAACCATTAGTGATAATATAACCTAAAGGAACTTGGGCCAAATGTTGAGCAAGTTTAGTTCTTAAAATTTCTTCTAATTTAAAAGCTCCCATATGAGATACAATAAAACTTGATAATCTTGATAAAAATGCAACTATAGTAATTGCACCAAGAATTAAAATTGCATTTAGAAGATTTAACTTTATATCTAATATTTGCAATTGACCACCATGCAAAATTTGAGTTAAAAAGTAAGATAATAGAGTTAGAAAAAAAATAAGACATATTGCTCCCAAAGATGAGAGAAACATTGCAGCTCTTATTTGAAACATTACAGGCTTTATAATAGCCCATAATCCATATTTTTTATTTGATTGTTTATTCATTTTAAACCTAATTTTATTTTAAGTATATGGATATTGATACTTTTTATCAACATATATATACTTGTAGCGGGATTTTTATTTATGCATAAGGGATTAAAAGCTATATCTTGCACCAATTCCAAAGAATCTTGGTTCATTAAATAGAGCAATTGCTAAACCTGATTTAGACATATATGAAGTTACATAATCTTCATCTGTTATATTATCAACATATGCGTATATATCCCAATTTGAAAACTTTTTACCTATTTTTATGTTTATAGTAGTGTTTCCATCATCCTCTAAGAATCTTTTGTTATTATTATCATAGAAGTTTATATTCCCTCTATTTACAACATTTACATAACCATAGATTCCACTATTCCCATTATAGTTTAATGAAAGATTTAAAGTATGTGAAGGTATATTTTCAATATCTTGTCCATCAAATTTAACTCCTCCTCCTGCATCATAATCGTCATATTCTGATTTAATCAATCCTAAACTACCACTAATATCAAAAACATCACTTAAAAAATATTTCCCTTCAAGTTCTAATCCATATGAGTGTGCTTTTTTTGCATTATCTGTAAACCAGTTCATTCCATCAGATTTATATATATGGATATCACTAATATCCATATAAAATAATGAAGCTGCAAAGTTAAAATCTTTAAATGCTCCTTTAACTCCCATTTCATAATTTATTGACTCTTGGGGTTTAAACATTGCATCATTGATATTTGGTGATGAAGGGAAATAGTTAAAACCTCCTGGCATATAGCCTTTAGAAATAGAAAGAAAAGATGCAAGATCTTCATCTATTTTATAAGACATAGCTACTTTTGGTAAAAATACATTCCAAGTTTTTTCTGTATCTATTGTAAAATCTGATAGTGTAAAACCACCCCAAGTATTTAAAACATCCACATAAAAATCTTTTTTAATTTTTTGGTATCTTCCTCCTAGAGTAAGCTCCAATTTTTCTGTAAGGGGTATCATTGTCTGACCAAAGAGTGCATAAGTTTTTGATTTAGTTGTCGAATCTGCATTCCCATGATATACAGCTCCTCCACTAACACTATCATATCCATAAGGACTTTGAACTACTTTTTGGGAATCAAAATATAGTCCTCCAACCCACTTGATAAAATTATCATAGTTTGATACTCTAAGTTCATTTGTATAAGTTTTAGTATCTGTAGAATTCCATTGGGTAAGACCAGCATCAGGTTTAGTTCCATCCAAATAATCTGAATCATAAATTCCATTAAGATCTGAGTCTCTGTATGTTGATACAAAATTAAGATCAAAATAATCTAAATTGTATTCTAAAGCTAAACTTAGTGAATCAGATTCAATTTTTTCTGTTGTTGGAATATCCATACTTACAGTTTCTGCTCCACTTCTTTTTATATCTTTTATATTTGTTGATGTAAAAACATTCCCATTTATACCATTATCATCAGTCTCACTATGAGTTATATTAAACTTCATACTCAATCTATCTGTAGGTAGATATTTGAAATATGCATTTATATCTTTATTTTCACTCTTCTCTGATTTATTATCATTTAGATAAGTATTTGTTTGCCATCCATCATCTTTAGAAAACTCACCATTAATTCCCGCATATAAGATATTATCAACTAAAGGAGCACTAATATTAAAATTTGTTTGCATAAAGTTATTACTACCATATTCAACTCCAACAAATCCTGTTATATTATCAGGTGTGTCTTCTGTAACTATATTAATAACTGCACCAATTGCATCTTTTCCATATAAGGTTCCTTGTGGACCTCTTAATACTTCGACTCTTTTTACATTAGTTAATGCTGCTTTATAAGAGTATTTATCCATTACAGGTACCCCGTCTATGTAAACAACTACTGGGTTATTGTTTGTAAACATAGATGTATTTAAGCCTCTAAAATTTACAGTTGTTCCAAATGCTTTTTCCTTTGCAATATGCATATTTGGAATTTGATCAATAATTTTTGGAATAGAGTTTATATTCTTTTCAGTTAACTCTTCTTTTTCAATAACTGTAATACTTTGTGGAACATTTATAATATTCTCTTCTACTTTATTCGCAGTTACTGTTACTTCCCCCACGCTATTTTCATTTCCAAAAAGAGCACAACTTATTAATATACTTCCATATATTATTCTTTTCGAAAACATTATCTTCTCCTTACACTTAACCAGAAATAAAGCAAAATTCTAGTTAAATTAAGAATAATTATCAATATTGTTTTATTGTTATAAGGATTTTTTTTATCATTAGGAGTATTTTTATGAGTAGAATTGTTTCTTCAAAAGAGTTTTGGGAGGATATAAAATATAAGTGTCTTCCTAATAGAAATAGAGATAAAAATAGTTTAACCTTTGATACAAACTTAGGTAAACTTAATTTAAGCTATTTTAACACAGGATTGGGGTTTACATACTCTTTTTATACTGCTTATTATTATGATGATATTATATTAGAAGCCTTAAATAGTGAAGAATTCTCTTTTATGGGTTTTAATATTGGTGAAGTCTCATATATGAAAGACAAAAAAGGCAGAACTATTGATATAAACACCAATTTATGCTACACAGGAGAGTACTTAAATGGCTCTGATACTAAAGGGTTATATCATAAAAATAGATTATACTCCTCCCACTATATAACTTTTGAGGATAATCTTTTTAAAGAGATAAAAAAGAATAATGAAAAATTATTAAAAACAAAACCTCTTTTTGAAAGTGATTTTATAAAGTTTTGTTTTAATAACTACATTAATGAGTATCAACAAACACTACTAAAAGAAATTTCACAAATCTCTATGGTTGAAGATAGATTAAAAGAGTTATATTTAGAGTCTAAACTTTATGATTTGATATATACAACTTTAAATACAGTAGAGATACAAAATGAGCAGATATTTCTAACTAATCAAGATATTGAATCTCTAAATAAAGCAAAAAAAATTCTTTTTGATAATATTATGAACCCTCCTTCACTAAAAGAGTTGGCTCATAAAGCTGCAATTAATGAGTTTAAATTAAAAAAGGGTTTTAAGCAGTTATTCGGAAATACCGTATATGGATTGCTTCAAGAACATAGACTAATGGAGGCAAAAAAACTTTTAGAAAGTAGTGATATAAATATAGGTGAAGCTTCTTTTTTGGTGGGTTATAAAAGTATAAGCCATTTTAGTAAAATTTTCAAAGACTATTTTGGTATTACTCCTATGCAGATAAAAAAAGAGAGTAGAACTATCTATTATGGGAGATAAAAGCTAGTATAAAACTAGCTTTTACTACAACAAGATTTATCTTCACAACAACTGCTTGTTACTGTCCCTTTTGAGGTATTAAAACCAGAAGTAGGTGCTTTAGAGCTTCTACTATCTTCTCTATTTCCCTCTTTAATTTTTTTCTCTTCTCTTCTAGTGTCTTTATTTTTACTCTCTTTTAATATTCTCATTGAGTTAAGTATTGCTAAAAGTGCTACACCAATATCAGCAAAAATTGCTTCAGCCATCCCTATTATAGCACCAGCTCCTAATATTAAAAAGCCAACTTTAATAATCATAATAAAAACTATATTTTGGTAAACAATTACTTTTGTTTTTTTTGAAATTTTTATTGCATCTAGTATTGAATCTAATTTATCATTTAGAACAACCACATCAGCAGATTTTACTGCTAAATCACTTCCAATTCCTCCCATAGCAAAGCCAATATCAGAGCTTGCTAGAGTTGGGGCATCGTTTATACCATCTCCTACAAAAGCAGTAATTTTGCCTGTTTTTTCTTTTATTTCTTTAAAACTTGATAGTTTATCTTGTGGTAATAGTTCATATCTAACTTCATCTATTCCTAAGTTATTTGCAACTTTTAAAGCTACTTCTTTTTTATCTCCTGTGAGCATATAAGTTTTTTTGATTTGAACTCTTTTAAGTTCTTCTATAAAGTTTTTTGCCTCTTCTTTTATTACATCGTCAACAACAATAAATCCAGCAATTTTTGAATTAATAGCTACAAAAACAACATTTAAATCTTCACTAATTTCTTCTGGAATATCAACTGAAAATCTATTTAATAATTTTTGATTTCCAACTAAAACTTCAGTATTTTGTATGGTGGCCTTTACTCCTAAGCCACTAAATTCTTCATGAGAGCTAACTTTTTCATGATTTATCTCTTTATTAAAAGCCTTTACAATTGATTTTGCAATAGGGTGGGTTGAGAAGCTTTCACTTAAAGCTGCAAGCTCTAAAAGTTCTTCTTCTTTTATTCCATAGGTTTTTATTTTTGTTACTTTAAAAATACCATGGGTCAAAGTTCCTGTTTTATCAAAAATAATATTCTCTATTTCAGTTAATTTTTCCACATAATTTGCACCTTTAACTAAAATACCCTTTTTTGAGATTGCTCCAATGGCACTAAAAAAAGATAAAGGTATAGAGATAACCAAAGCACAAGGACAAGAGATTACTAAAAATACCAAAGATCTTTCAATCCAATCAGAGTATAAGGCTCCTTCTATAAATAAGGGAGGAATAAATGCTAACAATAGTGCTGCTACAACAACAAAAGGTGTGTAAATAGAGGCAAATTTAGTTATAAATTTTTCTGCTCTTGCCTTTTGTGAAGAGGCATTTTCTATAAGTTCAATTATTTTTGCTATGGTTGAGTTTTTATATAATGAGGTTACTTTTATATTTGATGCTTGAGATAGATTTATATATCCACTTAATATCTCATCCTCTTTATTTAAGGTTTTTGGTTTAAACTCTCCTGTAATTGCACTTGTATCAAAAGAGCAAGTATCAGATAATAAAACCCCATCAACAGGAACTTTTTCTCCTACTTTAACTACAATAGTCTCACCAATCTTTACCTTTTCTGGATTTTTCTGGACAATGTTATTTCCCTCTTTTACATTAGCAAATTCAGGTTTTAAGTCAATTAAAGAGTTTATGCTATCCCTTGAATTATTAACAGCAACTGCTTGAAACATCTCACCTATTTGATAAAATACCATTACAGTAATACCTTCAATATATTCGCCTAGTGCAAAGGCTCCTATTGTGGCAATTCCCATTAAAAAATTTTCATCAAAAAGCTTTCCTTTTAGAATATTTCTAGTTGCTTTATATAATACATCCCAGCCTACTAATAAATATGCAAGTAAATACATTAAAACTTGAAAATAGTTTTGAGAAATATAGTTATATGAAAAAAAAGTTAAAAGAATAGAGATAGTTGTAATAAGTAGAAGTTTTTTATTTAATAGTTGCCAAAAACTTCTAGCTTCATCTTTTTTATCTTCTACAACATTTACATCTTTTTCAATACTTTGTATTACTTCTGTTATTTTATCAATAATATTTTCATTGCTTTTTTGCTCAAAACTAAGTGTTGAGGTAGAAAAGTTTAATTTTACATTCTCTAACTCCTCCATTGCATTTAAAGAGTTTTCAATTTTTAAAGCACAATGTGCACAATCTAAGTTTTCTAATTTAAGTTTTTGCATTTCTAACCCTTGGTTATATGTTCTAATCCCATATCATAGATTTTTTTTATGTGTTCATCATCTAGGGTATAAAATATCTGTTTCCCATGTCTTGTATGTTTTACAATTTTTGCATTTTTTAAGGCTCTTAATTGGTGAGAAATTGCAGATTGACTAATGTTTAATAATTCACTTATTGCCCCAACACAAAGTTCTTCTTCTTTTAATACAGATATGATTTTTATTCTTGTTGTATCAGCAAAAGCTTTAAAAAGTTCAGCTATATCGTAAAGAGTCTCCTCTTCAATTAGGTTTTTTTTAACCCTTTCTACCTCTTTTGAGTGATCACAGCAAGTTGTAGCCATCTAATTCCTTTATATGAACATATGAATATCTAATCATATGATATAAAAGCTTAAATTAAAATTTAATGAAGGCTCTTCTAACATCTTACTATATGATAAAAAAGCCATATTTAAAACAAAAGAGATTTTATTAGAAAATATGCAAAAGATAAAATAAATGAAGTTAAAACAATACTTGAATCTGGTAAATATAATATACATAAAGTGGCTTTACATATGGGCTTTAAATATTCAAATAACTTCACAAACTCTTTTTATAAAGAGTTTGCGGTTTTGCATAAAGATATTATGAAAAATTTTAGTTTTTCACTCTTTTTCTCTCAATTATACTTATAATTGCGGGTAAAAGCATAAGATCAAATACCATTGCTAAAGAGAGTGCAATTGAGCTAAATAATCCAAAGTTTGAATAAAGAGCAAAGTCACTAAAAAGAAAAGTTCCAAATCCTAAAACTAAGATAACTGTTGTAATAACTATGGCACTTCCACTTAGTAATAGAGACTCTTCAATGGCTTCAATTGGTGTTTCTCCTTTTTTTATTGCAGCTTTATATTTTGATAAAAAATGTACTGTATCATCTATAGCTATACCTATTATTATTACAAAAACAATAGCCATACCAAGGTCTAAATCCATTCCAAGCCAACCTGTAAGTCCTATTGTGATAAGAAGTGGTGCAATATTTGGTAAAGTTGAAACTCCCATAAAGAACTTACTTTTAAATGTAAACCAAAAGATTAATGTCACTAAAACTAATGCCAAAGAGATAGATTTTATCATAGTATCAGTTAGTTGTAGTCTCATGTGACCACTTATCATGGTCACACCCTCTATGCTAGCTGTGTACTTACTATTTTCTTTCCACCATCTTTTTGACCATTCATACATCTCAAACTTCTTTTTTTCACTAGAGATATTCATCATTGCACTTATCCTTAAATATCTAGCATCAACATCCATCATATCATTTATACCCATACCTTGTGGTAGAGATAAAGAGTAAAGAAGCATATATTGAGAGATAAGCTGCTTTGACTGGGGAATCTTATAAAACTCATCTGTATCGCCATTCATAAGTTTATGATAACGCTTTACAACTTGAGTTAGAGAGTTTATATGTCTTATTCGATCAAATTTTTGTTTAAAAGCTTCACTGTAGTTATCCACATCTTTCATAAGTTGCGGCTCATATATTCCTGAATTCTCTTTACTATCTATAATGATTTCTATAGGTATCGTACCACCAATATTTTTTTCCACAAACTCTGCACTTTTTCTAATTGGCATATCTTTACTAAACTGCTTTGCAAATTCTGTATCCACACTCACATCTTTTATACCTATTGTGCAAACTAAGATAAATAAAACCCAAATCGTTATAATTAATTTGTCATTTCTTATTATAAAGTTAGTGTACCTTTTAATAAATTTTTTTAAATTATTAGCCTTTTGTATTTTTACTTTTATTTTAGGATTTATAACACTAAGAAGGGCAGGTAAAAATAAAATACTTAGAATAAATGCCATAAGAGAACCACTTGCTAAAAGTAATCCAAATGCTTGTAGTGGTACTATTTTGCTAATTCCTAAGGAGATAAAACCTGCAAAAGTAGTAAGTGAAGTAATAAGTGCAGGAGTAAAGTTTTTTTCTATTGAAAAAATAATACTTTCATTATTATCTAGTCCCTCCTCCTGTTTATGTTTCCAAACCCAAAAGATATGTATGGAATCTGCAATTCCAATAGCTATAATAAATATAGGGAACATTGAAGTAATAGTATTTAGTTTATATCCAAGCCCAAAGGTAAACCCTGCAATAAATAAAATAGTAAGAAAAACTACACTTATAGGTAATATTACACTCCAAATATTTCTAAATATAATTGCAAGTAAAATTATAATTGTAATTAAAAAAACAGGGAAAAATGTTTTTCCATTACTTTGAATAGCATTTACAAAAGCATTGGTATATGCTGGGATTCCCATATTATGATACTCTACACCTTTTAGTCTGTACTTTTCAATAAGTAAATTTGCATCATTATATAAGTCAATATAATCATTTGGCGCCATATGTTTTGAATAAACCATTCTAGCAACTATAACTGCAGCCTTTCCATCCTCTGATATAAGTAAATTTTTTGTTTGTATATCTGTTTTGGCAAACTCCTCTTTTTGTCTAAGTTCTTCTTCACTTAAAGCATCTATATCATTTAAAAAATCTTCAACAATAATCTCATCTTCATCATCTTTACTTACATGTACATATTGAAAGTTTGTAATAGAATCAACCCTTGCTATATGTTTTACCTGCCAAAGTTCATTTGTCATCTCTTGGATGCTTTTTAAAATCTCTTTTTTAAAAATTCCATCTTCACTTCTTAAGGCAATAAGTAATCTATCATCTGAACCAAAGGTTTCTTTGAAGTGATCAAAGTTTTTCATAATAGCCGAATCTTCATCAAACCAGATTTTAAAATCTGTTTCAAAGCCTGCTTTTTTTATGTTTAGTATAAAAAGTAAAACTATCAAAAGTGGAGCAATAGTTACTATAGGCCATCTAAATTTTATAATATTTTGTGCAAATTTTGTTTTATTCATTAAAATTCCTTTTTTAAATTCCTTTTTGAATCAAGATTTAAAAAGAAACCATATTATTGATAATCTCTTTTAACGATGGAAATAAATTTCATCTAAAGAAACAAACTCTAAAGTAAGCAACGAGTTGCTCTATATTTAAAAGTAGTATCTTACTTCACATCCAAAACGTAGATGTTTATCTAGATAACTCTCACTCTTTACATATCTTAAATCTGCACTTATTTTCAAAGTATCAGTAAGTCTTCCCTCATATTTTATATATGCACTTAACTCTCTATCATCTATATCTTTTACAATACCACCTAAAAACTCACTTGAATCTGCATCGTTTAAAGAGTAACGAAGAGCTAAAAAAATATCATTATCCATACTTGTAAGAGAGTTGTCACTTTTATAATACTCTGCAATTATCCCTAAGTTATGATTTTTATATATTTGCTCAAAAGTATACTCTCCACCAAAACCAAGCTCATAAAAATTTTTTAAACCATAATTATCATCATCTTTTATTTTTGTATAACTAGCTTCAACTTTTAAAAGCATAGAATCCAATACAAAAGTATCATTTGTAAAGAACTTCATGCTTTGAAATAACATTGAGTGATAATCGTTATATATCTTTTTTGATAATATGTAGTTATCGTAACCGTAAAAAAATCCATAACTTACATCAGCAATAATATTTTCATCATAACTTTTTGAGTAAGTACCTAAAAAAGAGGGTCTCTCTTTATTATTAGCAAAAAGTATCTCTTTGTTATAGGAACTATTACCAAAAGGATAGTATGGTGAGTAAGTACTTGCAAATTTAATATTCTCTTCAAACCCTTTTATATATAAGTTTAGTCTTGAATTATCTTCAAAATAATAGTTTATACCACTAAGAAAAACTCCTATTTTATAGTCACTCAAACTATCTCTTTGATAATTTTGACGATTGAAAATATCTACGATATTGTATGCTTCTAAACTACCTAAAAATATCACTCTTTTTCCAAGATAAAAATCATAATCACTAAAAGAGTACATATAATAAAGCTCATTTATATTTATATAATCCCTTTGTTTTTCACTACTATCTTTTAAAGCCTCAATTTTAGAGTATATTTTAGAGTTATCAAATGAGTATTTAAGTTCATTTTGAAAGGTAATTGCACTATTGTGATTTTTAGTATCATCCACTCTTTTAAGGTATGATTTATACTCTAAACCTAAATAACTCTTTAACTCTAATTCAGCACAAAAAAGTAAATTATTAAGTAAATAAAATAAAACAATTTTTTTCAAATTTTAGTCTTTAAGATATCTTTTTGTAAAAAGTGATTCATCAAGCTTTAGATGAATTTCATCTTTAAGATAATTTAGTTTTGTACTTTTAAAGTTTTGATGGTTTTGCATAAAAATATTTGAAACCCTATAAGTCTTACCAATCTTTTTATATCCACTATAAGTTGCCGTTTTTAAAAGCTCTTTTTTCCTATCATAAAAGTCAATTTTTAAAACTATAAATCTATCTTTATCTACCCAAACTTCCTGTTTTGTATATCCCGAATCTTGATCTTTTGGATATCTTTCATATTTATAACACTCAATTCCATCTAAAGCTACCTCTTCAAAATTCTTAGAGTAATCATATTTATTTGGTTCTCTTGAAGAGATATCTTCATAGGAAAATTCACTCCCCATAAATGAACCACTTTTATTTTTACTAGTGATTCTTTTTATACGTTTAAGTGCTGGAAGATAGAGCCATTGATTATTGTTTTTATCTATTTTTTCATGGGTTAAAAATTTTGTACCCTTTACGTCAAGGGGAGTTTGAAACTCCATCAAAGATTTATCACCATTATCATCATCATGCTTTGTATTTTCCAAAGAGAAGGACTCCATTACTCTTGACGACTCATTTTTTGCTTGGTCTATCAAAAGCATCTCCATCATACTCTTTGAGCTACCATAACCATCTGAGTTTTCCTTAACTTTTGTAGCTATTTCAAAAGGTGTAAGGGCAAAAAGTTTACATATAAAAAGTGATGTAATAAGTATTTTTTTTAACATATATCAAAATCCTTTTTTTTGATATATGATATATAAATTGAGAGAGATTATCAATATGATTTTTATTGTTAAAGGGATTTTAATTTATTCTAAAAGTATTTATTTTGGTCAATATATATAATAACTATCAATTACAAACCATGTTTGTGAATTAAAAAAATTTGTTATAAAGGGAAATATCAATTATAAGCTCTCGTATTACATCTAGACTTTTTCACCGTTTATTTCTAATTTTATATGCAAAAGCTGAGAAGGAATACATAAGCAATCTTTTTAACTTATACCTTATAAAGAATACTTTTACAACAAAGAAAAATCCCTGTGGAGATAGATACATATTGATAACTATTATTAAAATAAATATAATACAAAATATTTAATTTTAAAAAAGGAAGAAATTGAAAGAGTTTAAGTTCTTAATGATAGTAAATATTTTATGTGTCTCTGCAATGATGGCATTTTTGTCAGTTGTAGGCCCAATAATTAGAGCATTGAATCTACAAGAGTGGCATGCTGGTGTTACTGTATCAATTGCAGGTATCCTTTGGGTAATATTATCAAGATTTTGGGGTAAAAAAAGTGATAAAATAGGTCGAAAACCTATTTTATTTATGGGAGTTTTAGGTGTTGCTATTGGTTATTTTCTTTTAGCAATATTTGTGAATAGTGCTATTGATTCTCCTCCTAGTGTACTTATCTCTTTTGTAATATTAATTTTAACAAGAGCCATCATTGGAGCTTTTTATTCTGCAATTACTCCTGTATCAAATGCTTTGGTTGCAGATGAAATAGATGAAAAGCATAGAACCTCTTATATAGCAAAACTTGGAGCATCAAATGGTTTAGGGATGGTTTTAGGCCCAGCAGCAGGTGGATTTTTGGCTATTTATGGTCTAGCTGCACCTTTGTATACTTTTGCAATACTACCTCTTATTGCTGCTTTTTTAATTCTTATTTTTATACCAAAAGTTAAGGTATCTGAAACAAAGGAGCCAAGTTATCTTAAAATATTTGATAAAAGATTAAGAGTACCTATGTTAGCTGCATTTTTGACTATGTCAGTTGTTATAACTTCTCAGGTATGTTTAGGCTTTTTTGTAATAGATAGATTAAATATGGAGCTAATACAAAGTGCAAAAGTTACAGGGTATATCCTATCTATTATTGGTATAGTTTTTATTGTGTCACAAATATTTGTAAGTAGATTAAAAGATATTACCCCTACACAGTGGCTTAAATATGGTTCAGTTTTTGCAGTTATTGGTTATTTAATTGTCTCATTTAGTCAAAACCAATGGGTTTTAGGTAGTGGTTTTTGTATTGGAACTTTTGGTTTAGGGTTTATTTTCCCTGCCTTTCAAACTTTAGCTGTTAATCTTGTATCAAAAGAGGAAAAGGGTGCAGCCTCTGGAACAGTTTCAGCTGCTCAAGGTTTAGGTATGATTGTTGGTCCCCTGTTAAGCACTTTTTTATATAAATTAAATCCTATGGCACCATTTTTATTATCAGCTTTTGTCTTTGTAATTCTATTTTTTGTATCTGTAAAAGAGTTAAAAAGAGTCCCTTAAGTTAAGGGGACTTTTTAAAGTGACATTCCAATATTTATGCTATATTGTTTTAATAATTACTAAATTTTTATAAATTTTTGATTTCCAAGTAGAATTATTAAAATACCAGCAAAAACAACGATTGAGCCAATAATATCCCATTTATTAAAATTCTGTTTTTCAATTGTAAATAGCCAAAAAAGAGAAGAAATTATATATATGCCACCATATACAGCATAGGCTCTTCCTGCAAATTCAAGGTTTATTTTAGTCAATAAGTAGGCAAATAGTATAAGTGAAATAAATCCTGGTAAAAGCCATAAAGTAGTTTTTTGAAGTTTAAATACCATCCAAAAGCTATAGCAACCAAATATTTCAAAAAGTGCTGCTAAAAAGTAGATTATAAACTCAAATATCAAAAATCCCCCTAGCATAATAAAAAAAAGCGAAGCTAAAGCTTCGCTTAAATCCTTTTAACTTGACCAAAGTAAAGGAAAATTTATTATTGCCAAAAAAATCTTTAGAACAATTAAAAAATTTTTAGATATATACTTTTTTAATATTTTCGATTTTACTACTCATATTTAATAACAACATATCTGCAATAACTAAAGCCATCATAGATTCAGCAACCACACTTCCTCTAATCGCAACACAAGGGTCGTGTCTACCTTTTAGTTCACATTCAACTTCATTATTGTTTATGTCAATTGTTTCTTGTTTTATAAAAATTGATGGTGTTGGTTTAAAATATACTTTTATATCTATCTCATCACCATTTGAGATACCACCTAAGATTCCACCACTGTGGTTTGACTTAAATCCAAAACTTCTTATCTCATCATTGTTTTCAGAGCCTTTTTTACTTACGCTTTCAAAGCCATCTCCAATTTCAATCCCTTTTACTGCATTTATACTCATCATAGCATTTGCAATTTGTGAATCAAGTTTATAATATAGTGGTTCACCCAATCCTTTTGGGGCATTTTTTACTTTTACTAAAGCTACACCTCCAACAGAGTTATGCTCTTTTTTGGCATTCAAAATAGCCTCTTTTTGAAACTCCTCTTTATCTTTATCCAGTGAAAAAATTTCAGAAGTTTTTGCAAACTCAAAATCAGCTTTACTTCCTTTTATCCCATCGATTTCACAAATACCACTTAAAACTTCAATGTTTAGCTCTTTTAATAAAAGTTTTGCAATAGCTCCTGCTGCAACTCTTGCTGCAGTTTCTCTCGCACTGCTTCTTCCTCCACCTCTATAATCTCTGATTCCATATTTATGAAAATAGGTAAAATCAGCATGTCCAGGTCTAAAAAGGTCTTTTACATTTGTGTAATCTTTGCTTTTTTGGTTTTCATTAAAAATTACCATTGATATTGGCGTTCCTGTTGTTAGCCCTTCAAAAACTCCACTTAATATTTCAACTCTATCACCTTCACTTCTTGCTGTTGCAAAAGCATTTTGTCCAGGTTTTCTTCTATCCATTTCACTTTGAATAAAACTTTCATCAACTTTTATTCCAGCTGGAACTCCGTCAACAATGCATCCCAAAGCTTTTCCGTGGCTCTCTCCAAATGTGGTAAATTTAAACTTTTGCCCAAAGCTATTCATTTGTTTTCCCTTTTAATATATCAATTGCAATTTTTGCTACTGCTTGTTGAGCCAATTTTTTGCTTTTTCCTATTGCTTTTCCATAAGTTTTTCCATCTATCCAAATAGATACTTCAAACTCTTTTTTATGATCTGGACCATATGAACCTTCTATTTTATATTCAGGAATTGAGCCAAATTCAGCCTGAGTTATCTCTTGTAAAGCAGTTTTATAATCACTAAAAAGAACATCTAAATTAATTTTGTCATATGAGTTTTCTAATAGTTGTAGAATTATTGGTTTTAGTGTTTCAAGTCCAGATTCTAAATAGATTGCACCCATAATTGCCTCAAAAGCATCCGATAAAATCGAGGCTTTGCTTCTTCCTTTATTTCTCTCCTCAGCATTTGAAATAAAGATATATTCACCTAGTTTTATCTCTTTGGCTAGTTTTGTAAAACCTGTTTCATTTACCAAACTTGCTCTTATTTTAGATAAATCTCCCTCATTTGAGTTTGGAAATTTTTTATATAGATACTCTCCAACAATTAAGTTTAAAACTGCATCTCCTAAAAACTCTAATCGTTCGTTGTTATAAGGCTTCTTATAACTTTTATGTGTAAGTGCTTCGATTATCAGATCTTTGTTTTTAAACTGATAATCCAAACACTTTTCTAGTTGCGTGTAGTCTGTCATTTTATTCTCCCTTTAATTTTTCTGCAAAAGTTCGTGCAAGTATATCACATCTTTCATTATGCTCATGTCCAGCATGTCCTTTTATCCAAGTTGCTACTATTTTATGTGGTTTTGAAACTTCAACATATTCTTGCCAGAGTTCAATATTTTTTACTGGTTTTTTTGTAGAAGTTCTCCAGTTATTTCTAATCCATCCCTCTAACCATTCATTTATACCTTTTACAACATAAGTTGAATCAGAGATAATATTTACATCACAAGGTTCTTTTAAAGCTTTAAGACCCTCTATAACTCCTTTTAATTCCATTTGATTGTTTGTGGTTAACTCCAAGCCTCCACAAAGTTCTCTCTCTTTTCCATTATACTCTAGGATTGTTCCCCAACCGCCAGGTCCAGGGTTTCCTAAAGAGGAACCATCACTGTAGAGATTGATTTGTTTCATTTAAACTCTTTACTAAATTATATTTTGTTTTTAATGTCATAATACTATGACAATGGGGGCATCTTGTATCAAATATTGGGTGTATCTGTTTACAAGAACTGCAAATAAATTCAAAATCTATTGTTGCAGGAATTTTATGTTCATGGGCATTTAAGGCTATAAGAATATCAAAAACAAAATCATCACTATGTCTTATGGTTTTTAGATAACCTTTTGCATTGTAAAGTTCATTTAATAACTTTATTTGTGCAACTTTATCAAAATCGATATCATCAAAATTTAAGTACCACATTAAATCTATTAGATTTTTAAAATCAAACTCTTCAACGTGCTCCCAGAAAAATTTTTTATTAAATTGTAAATAAAATTGAACAATAACCCTTTGAACTTCTGGGTTTTCTTTAAAAATCATATATAGTTTTTCACTCTTTTTTTCAAAGGATTCTATTGGATCATTTATGATTGAAAGGGTATTTATATATATTCTCTCTTTTGATATATCTGAGCCAACCTCTTCAAGAGATTCAATAATATCTTTTGCACTTTGGTAATCTTTTAGTTTTTCATTAATAATTAAAAGATAGTTTAGAGCTTTTACATTTCTTGGGGAGAATTTTAAAATTTTTAGAAAAATCTCTTTTGATCTTTGCATAAAACCACTTCTAAAATAAGTAGTACCCAAAAGCTCCAAAAGTTCCTCTTTTTTCACTCTATCAGTTACATGTTCTAAAAGAGTTAAATAGACTGAAATGGCTTTATTATAATGCCCCTTATGTAAAAATGTTGAAGCTAATAAAATAATAGAGTCAAAGGGAAGATTATATGTTTTATATAGATGTACATAATCCTCTTCTTTTAATTTTCCTATTTCAAATCTTTTTAGAAGTTTTCTATAATCTTCTCTTGCACGATTCTCTTTGTATAGTGAAAATGAGTATGTTAAAAATGAAATAATAAAGATAAGAGTAAAAAATACAATGATACCAAAAAGTGGATCTCTGTACTCTAGTATCAAACCATCCAAGGAAAACCTTCTTCTTTAATTTAAGAAGATAATATAACATAATTTAGATATAATCACCAAATGATAAACAAAGACTCAATAGAAAATCTCAAAAATCATCTTGATATTGTAGATGTAGTTTCCCAATTTATAGAACTTAAAAAGGCAGGTGCAAATTTTAAGGCATGTTGCCCTTTTCATGGGGAAGATACCCCCTCTTTTGTTGTAAGTCCACAAAAACAGATATATCACTGTTTTGGTTGTGGAGTTGGAGGAGATGCTATAAAGTTTGTGATGGAGTATGAAAAACTCTCTTATCCTGAGACTTTAGAAAAATTAGCCTCTATGTACAATGTAAATCTAAACTATGAAAATACAAATCAAAAAAAACAAGATTTTAAAATATTAGAAGAGGTTAATAAATATTATCAAAAGCTTTTTGTTGGCAATAAAACAGCAAAAGATTATATTATTTCAAGGGGAATTTCTGAGTTTTCAATTGAAAAATTTGAGATAGGTTATGCTCCTGCTTCCCATGATACAATCAACTTTCTAAAGAGCAATTTTTACAATCTGGCAGAAGCAAAAGAGTTAGGAATAATTGATACAGGACAGAATGGTTTGTATTCAAGATTTATTGAAAGAATAACTTTTCCTATTTATTCTATTAGTGGAAAGATTGTTGGATTTGGTGGTAGAACAATTACAGGTCACAATGCAAAATATGTAAACTCTCCACAAACAAAAGTTTTTAATAAATCAAGACTTTTATATGGTTATAACATTGCAAAAGAGAATATTTACAAAAGAAATAGAATAATTGTAACAGAAGGATATTTAGATGTAATTATGCTTCATCAAGCAGGTTTTACTTCAGCAGTTGCAACATTAGGAACAGCTCTTACAAAAGAGCATTTACCTCTTTTAAGACGAGGGGAACCAAGAGTAATAGTTGCTTATGATGGTGATAAAGCTGGACTAAATGCTGCTTTTAAAGCTTCAGTGATGTTAAGTCAAAGTGATTTTGAAGGTGGAGTTGTTATTTTTGGTGACGGAAAAGATCCAGCTGATATGGTTAAAGATGGAAAAGTTGAAGAGCTTAATGAAATCTTTGCAAATCCAGCACCTTTTATTCCCTTTTCAATTGATTATATTATCTCAAAATATAGCATAAATGACCCAAGTCAGAAACAAAAAGCTTTAATTGAAGTAAATGACTATCTTAAAACTTTAAATGTAATTTACCAAGATGAATATAAGAGATATATTGCCCAAAAATTAAATATTAGAGAGAGTTTTGTTAAAACTTCAACTGATATAAGTAGAAAGATTGAAGTTAATTTAACAAAAATCGATATTGCTGAGTTATCTGTTATAAAGTATATTTTAGAGAACAAAAATTCCCTTGACAATATTTTGGATATTGTTGATGAAAAGATGTTTGAGTTTCATAAAAATGAATTTTTGCTTTGCCTAAATGAGCCAGATAATATCTCTTTAAATAGAATTTTATTAAATGAACATATTTTAAACTACTCAAATGAAGAGTTGCAAGAGCAATTGCTTAGATTTTTAACAAAATTTTATACAAAGAAGATGTCAAATATAAAATTTGATGATAAGTTAAGTTTGAAAGAAAAAAGTCTATCCCTTAGAAAAATACAAGATAGCTTAAGACAATTAAGAAGTGGAAAATTAGTAAGTTATAATTTATAATGTTTTATGTAAAATTTATTACTTTAAGAAAGAAAGAACTTGTTCTTTCCTTTAGGGTTTGACTCTTTAAGTGGAATTTACTTCCACTGTTAAAAGAGATTATTACAATAATGGGTCCTTTGAAAATGGGATTTTTAGGGAGAATAAATGGAATTATTAGAGAGTAAAAACTTACCAGAGGCAATTGGTCCTTATTCACAAGCTATAAGAGCAAACGGGTTTATATATACTTCTGCTCAAATACCTTTGATGGCAAATGGACAAATAGTAGAGAGGGATATTAAAAAACAGACAAGACAAGTTTTGGAAAATTTAAAAATTTTACTTGAAGATTCACAAAGTTCAATGGACAAAGTTATAAAAGTAAATGTATATTTAGAAAATATGGATGATTTTGGGATTGTAAATGTGCTTTTTGCAGAAGCATTTGGGGATCACAAACCAGCTAGAACTACCATTTCAGCGAAAGAATTACCAATGAAATCAATGGTAGTTATTGATGCAATTGCACTGCCAATTGAGTTTAGATAATTGTTAAAGTTTTCTTAAAAATTAATTTCGCTTAAAGAAAGTTTAAACTAAGATTGGATAACATTCCGTCCCGTTAAATGAAATAGTTACTAAAAGATTGATAAATTTAGAGGATTGGAAAATGTACGCAATTATTAAGTGTGGTGGTAAACAGTATAAAGTTCACGAGGGTGATATCGTAGATATTGATTATACTGGAAAAGCTGCTAAAGAAACAATTGAAATCACTGACGTGTTAGCAATTAACGATGGTGAGTTAAAAACTGGAGATGCTATTTCTGCTGCTAAAGTTGAGGCTGAAGTAGTTTTAGATGGAACTGGTGTAAATAGAGATAGAAAAGTTATTATTTACAAAAAAAGAAGAAGAAAAGATTCTAAACTAAAAAGAGGTTTCAGAAGAAGCTTCACTAAAGTTAGAATTACTAAAATTGCAGCATAAGAGGAGATAGTCATGGCTCACAAAAAAGGTCAAGGTAGTACACAGAATAACAGAGACTCAGCTGGGAAAAGACTTGGAGTTAAAAAATTTGGTGGAGAAGTTGTAAGAGCTGGAAACATCATTATTAGACAAAGAGGAACTAAAGTACACTGCGGAGAGAATGTAGGAATTGGTAAAGACCACACTATTTATGCATTAATTGATGGTGTAGTAAAATTCGAAGTTAAAGATAAAAATAGAAAAAAAGTTTCTGTTTACGCTTCGTAAATATTATTAGGTTATTAATTTTCAAAGGGTGTAGAGCTTTTGCCTACACCCTTTTTTTGTTTAGGAGAAAATTGTGTTTGTAGATAGTGTTAAATTTACCATATCATCAGGAAAAGGTGGACAAGGTTGTGCCTCTTTTAGAAGAGAGAAGTTTGTCGTAAAAGGTGGACCTGATGGTGGAGATGGTGGAAAAGGTGGAGATGTAGTATTTGTTGTAGATAATAATACAGACACACTATCTTGGTTTAAGGGTAGAAGTATTTTAAAAGCTGATAACGGAAGACCAGGAGAAGGAAGAAATAAAACAGGAAAATCTGCTGAACCACTTATTTTATCTGTACCGCCAGGAACTCAAATAATAGATGAGAATAGTGGTGAGATTCTATTGGATATGTTAGAAGAGGGACAAAAAGAGGTTCTTTTAGAGGGTGGAAAAGGTGGTTTAGGAAATACACACTTTAAAAACTCTAGAAATCAAAGACCAACTTATGCACAACCAGGACTTCCAGGGCAAAAATTGGAGATAAGATTAGAGCTTAAGTTAATTGCTGATGTTGGTTTAGTTGGCTATCCAAATGTTGGGAAATCAACACTTATATCTACTTTATCAAATGCAACTCCTGAGATTGCAAACTATGAGTTTACAACAATTACTCCAAAACTAGGTGTTGTTGAAGTTGGAGAGTTTAACTCTTTTGTTATGGCAGATATTCCAGGGATTATTGATGGAGCTAGTGAAGGAAAAGGTTTAGGATTAGAGTTCTTAAGACATATTGAGAGAACAAAAACACTTCTTTTTACTATAGATATTGCAAATTATAGAGCAATAAAAGATCAATATGAGGTATTAAAAGAGGAGCTTAAAAAATTTTCAACTGAGCTTAGTGGTAGAAATTTTGCAATTGCTTTAACAAAAGTGGATTCATATTTAGGTGAAGATTTAGAAGGTGACATAAAAAGTTTTATAAGTGAATTAGGTTTAGAGTGTAGCTCTTCAAATGAGTATGGATTTGATAAAACTCTTCCATATTTTGTTCAAGATTTAACCTTCAGTAAATTAGATGAAGATAAACCATTTTTTGTTCTTCCTATCTCATCTGTAACACATATTAATACAAATGCAATAACATTTGCACTTTATGATTTAATATCTCAAGGTAAAAAATGAAAAAAAGATTGGTTATCAAAGTAGGAAGTGCAGTTTTAAGAGAAGAGAATCTCTTAGCTGTTACTAGATTAAATAATCTTGTGGATTTAATAGCAAAACTAAAAAAAGAGAAAGATTACGAAGTTATCTTAGTAAGTTCTGGTGCAGTTGCAGCTGGTAATACAAAATTGAATTTAGACAAAACTCAAGTTTTAAATAGACAAGCTTTAGCTGCAATTGGACAACCCCTTTTAATGAAATATTACAAAAAAAGATTTAGGGAACATGAACTTTTTTGTGCTCAAATGCTTCTTGTAGAAGAGGATTTTGACTCTAGAAGAAGATCAAGAAATGCAAGAGGCGTAATGGAGATTCTTTTAGAAAATAATATTATTCCAATTCTAAATGAAAATGATGTAATTGCAAATCAAGAGCTTTTAATAGGAGATAATGACCAATTAGCAGCACGTGCTGCATACTTTTTTGGTGCAGATTTATTGGTTATTTTATCTGATATTGATGGACTTTATGACTCTAATCCTCGAGAAAACCCTAATGCAAAAATGAGAAAAACAGTTGAACTTATAGATGATTCAGAACTTCATATGAAACATACTCCAAACTCAGAGTTTGCAACAGGTGGAATTGTTACAAAATTAAAAGCTGCAGATTTTGTTATGAGAAGAGGAATTCCTATGTATCTAAGCTCTGGATTTGATTTAACAAATGTTTATGATTTTTTAATAGAAGAGAAACATACAAGTGGAACATATTTTGTGCCACAAGAAAATATTAGGGCACAAGATGTATAAAAAAGTCCTATTTATGGGAACACCAGATTATGCTACTGAGATTTTTAAAGAGTTATTAAATAGCAAATATGATGTTGTAGGACTTTTTACCCAACCAGATAAACCAGTAGGAAGAAAACAGCTTATTACACCTCCTCATATAAAGCAATATTGTTTGGATGAAAATATAGATATTCCTATTTTTCAGCCAGAAAAATTAAGAGGAAATAGTGAAGCTTTTGAACAAATAGAATCTTTAAACCCTGATTTTATAGTTGTTGCTGCCTATGGTCAAATCCTTCCAAAGCTGATTTTAGATATTGCACCTTGTATAAATCTTCATGCTTCACTTTTACCAAAATATAGGGGTGCTAGCCCAATACAAGAGTCTTTATTAAATGATGATGAGTATACAGGAGTAACTGCAATGCTTATGGAAGAGGGACTTGATAGCGGCGATATTTTGGCTTTACAATATTTAAAAATAACTCCAACAATGGAAGTTAAAGAGGCTTTTGATGCTCTATCTTTAATTGCTGCAAAACTAACAATAACAACCCTAGATAATTTTGAAAAAATAGAACCTAAAAAACAAAATGAAGCAGAAGTCAGTTTTTGTAAAAAGATAAAAAAAGAGGATGGATTAGTTGATTTTTCAAATGCAAAAAAACTTTTTTTAAAGTATAAAGCATATTCTTTCTGGCCAGGGATATTTTTGGAATTTGAGCTTAAAATAAAAGATATAAAACTTTTAGATAACACCTCTTCTAACAAAAAAGGGGAGATTTTAGCCCTTGAAGAGAATCATATAGTTGTTGGATGCAAAAAAGGGAAAATATCAATTGGTATAATACAAGCTCCCTCTAAAAAAGCAGTAAATGCAGTTGATTATATTAGAGGAAAGAGATTAAATTTAGGTGATATCTTAAGTTAAAAATAGATAAAACCCTGTAACACTTAGTAGAGAAATCAAAACTCCAAGAACAAGTGAGTTAACGGCAAGTCTCTCATCAAGTCCACCTTGTATTGCTAAAATAACAGCAGTGGTCATAGGTGGCATAGCAGCTTCAATAATAGTTGTTTTACTCCAAGTATCTTCTAAATTGTGAAAAATATAAAAAAGTACAGTCACCACCAAAGGGACAAAAAACATTTTTATACCAAGAAGAATTGAAGTCTCTTTTATTTTATAAAATATGTTTTTTAATTCAAGTTTCATCCCAATGGCAATCATAGCCAAAGGAACAAGAGTCGCACCAATTGTTTCTGCTGTGTTCATTATAAAGTTTGGAATAGGAAATAGTTTCAAAACTACTGTAACAAAAAACATAATAATAGGTGGGAAAAAAATAACCCTTTTACTAATGGCTTTAAAATTTACATGTTGTCCACTTCCCCAATTTATAATTACTGTTCCTAAAGATACAACCAATAAAAAAGAACCAAAAAGATCATATATTAAAGCATATACAACATAATCTTGACCGTAAAAGGCATCTACATATGAAAACCCTACAAAAGAGGTATTTCCAAATGTTCCAACAACTATAAAAGTTGCCAATGTTTTTTTATCAAATTTTAAAAATCTACCAACAAAATAGGTTAAAAGAAGATTTACTATAATAATTGTATTAAACATAAAGATAAGATTTAATACTTTTAAGTCTAAGCTTAAAGGATAAATTTTAATAAATACCATAGCAGGAAGCGAAAAGTATATTACAAAATCAACCAAGGCGTGTGAGTGATCTTTTATAAAAAGTTTAAAAAAATAACCAATCATTAAATAGAGTGCAATTGGTAAAACTGGATCTAACATAATCTCTCTTTTTATTTGATTATAATTAATTCTTTCTTGAATAATTATAAGTTATAATCCCGTATGAAAATTATTTTTTTAGATGAAGTTACTTCTACACACACATATTTAAAAGAACTAATAAGTTCTCAAGGTTATAGTTATCCAATTTGTATAACTTCTAAAGTTCAAACTGATGGGATTGGTAGCCGAGGAAACTCTTGGGTAGGGAAAGAGGGAAATCTATTTTTTTCCTTTGTTATGAAAAAAGATGAATTACCAAAAGATTTAGAACTACAAAGTGCATCAATATTTTTTTCTTATATTTTAAAATTGTATTTATCTTCTAAAGGTTCCAATTTATGGTTAAAATGGCCCAATGATTTTTATATGGGTGATAAAAAAATTGGAGGAACAATTACTACTGTTACAAAAGATTTAATTTATTGTGGCATAGGGTTAAATCTAGTTGATGTATCTGATGAATATGGCAAACTTGATATTAAAATTGATCCCAAAGAGTGTTTAGAAAATTATTTTGATTCTTTAAAAAAAGATTTATCTTGGAAGGATATTTTTAGTCTATTTAAGATAGAATTTCAAAGTAGTAGAAAATTCACGGCCACAATAAATAATGAAAAAGTACTATTGGATAATGCTATTTTATTAGAAGATGGCTCAATTGAAATCAATAACGTAAGGGTGTACAGTTTAAGATGACAGAAGTAATCGCAATTGCAAATCAAAAAGGTGGTGTAGGTAAGACTACTACCGCGGTAAATTTGAGTGCAGCACTTGCTCTAGAAGGCAAAAAAGTTTTATTAATTGATGCGGACCCACAAGCCAATGCAACTACATCTTTAGGTTTCCATAGAGATACATATGAATATAATATTTATCATGTAATGTTAGGAACTAAAGAGCTTAATGAAATAATTTTAGATTCAGAAATAGAGAATTTAAAAGTCGCACCGTCAAATATAGGTTTAGTTGGTATTGAAAAAGAGTTCTATAAAAATGTAAAAGATAGAGAACTTGTACTAAAAAGAAAGATTGACCCAGTAAAAAAAGATTATGATTATATTATAATTGATTCGCCTCCTGCACTTGGACCAATAACAATTAATACGCTTAGTGCAGCAAATTCAGTACTTATTCCAATTCAGTGTGAGTTCTTTGCACTTGAAGGTTTAGCTCAGTTATTAAATACTATTAAATTAGTAAAACAGACAATTAATAGACAACTTCAAATTAGAGGGTTTTTACCTACTATGTATAGTTCTCAAAACAACTTATCAAAACAAGTATTTGCAGACCTTGCACAACATTTTGAAAATAAACTATTTAAGATTGACCAATCATCATATGTGGTAATTCCAAGAAACATTAAACTTGCAGAATCTCCAAGTTTTGGTAAACCAATTATGCTTTATGATGAAATGGCAATTGGAACAAAAGCATATACAAATCTTGCACGAGCTATTGCAGGCTAAATTTTATTTACAGGGATTAAAATGGCATTAGGAAGAGGATTAGGTGAACTTTTAGGTGAAGTAGAGACAGCATATAACAATTCAAATAGTAGTAGTAACAAAAATACTAACTCAATTATGGAATTAGAAGTTGAATTGATTAAACCTAATCCAAACCAACCACGTAAAATCTTTGATGAAGAGAAATTAAAAGAGCTAAGTGATTCTATTGTTGAACATGGACTTTTACAACCTGTAACTGTTAGAGAAGATAATAAAGGTGGATATATTCTAATTGCAGGTGAGAGAAGATTAAGGGCTCACAAACTTGCAAATTTAGAGACAATTAAAGCTGTAATCGTTGATATAGAAGAGTTCAAGCTTAGAGAATTAGCTCTTATTGAAAATATTCAAAGGGATGATTTAAATGTAATTGAGCTTGCTTATTCATATGCTCAATTAATAAATGAACACTCTATTACCCATGATGAATTAGCAAGAAAAGTTTTTAAAAATAGAACTTCTATTACTAATACTTTAAGATTATTACAGCTATCTTCATATGTGCAACAGATGCTTGCAAATGAGAAGATTTCAGCAGGTCATGGAAAAATTATGCTTGGTCTTGATGAAGAGTTGCAAAAAAAAGTTGCAGACTCTATTTATGGACAAAAACTTTCAGTTAGAGAGACTGAAAATTTAGTTAGAGAACTAAAAAATGGTGAAGAGAAATCAGATAAAAAAGAGAAGAATCTCAAAAAAATAACTTATGATTTTAAACCACTTCAAAATGCTATTGAAAACTTAAAAGGCAATGACTTAAAAGTTAAAGCCGAAAAGAACTATTTTAAGATCGAAATTAGGTCTCAAGAGGATATTGAGAAAATTTCCAACTACTTTAGTAACACTTTTTAAAATTCTTATTCGAAAATAAACATTTTAATCAGCTTTTATAATTCTTTTAGATAATATATAGTCAGTTTTAGTCAAACTAAACTGTAAAAAATATGGAGGAATGAATGTTAGACATAAGTCCTGTGTTGTTGCTTGCATCAGCAATCATTTTTCTTTTAGTTGTTGCTAGGCTAAACAGTTGTCTATTTGTTCCATTACTTAAGCATATGGATGATAGAGCTACTTCTATTAAAAAAGATTTAGAAGACGCTCGATCAAACTCTGCAAACGTAGATGGGATTTTAGAAGAAGCAAATCATATACTTGCTGAAGCTAAAAAAGAGGCAGCTGCAATTAGAGATCAAGCATATACTGAAGCAAAAGTTATAGCTGATTCAAAGCTTGCAAGTGCTAAAGAAGAAATGGAAGCTAAAACTGTTACTTTTTCTAAAGAATTAGAAGAAGAAGCAAAAGCTTTAAAAGAATCATTATTAGCTGCGATGCCTCAATTTAATGAGAGCCTAAAAGCTAAAATTAGCTCAATATAATAGGAGAATGAATTGAAAAAATTACTATTAATTGGGTTGGTCGCTTTAGCTCCTATGGCATTACTTGCTAATAGTGAAGGTGCGGAAACAGATATTGTTCAAAGAACCGTTAACTTTGTTATCTTTGCTGGTATTTTATGGTATGTACTTGCTGATAAAATTAAAGCATTTTTTGCAAACAGAACTGCATCAATTCAAGCTGAACTAGATAAAGTTCAAGATACATTAAAAGCTTCTCAAGAAAAAATTGAAGAAGCAAATAAAAAACTTGAAGAAGCTAAAACTTTAGCTGCAGAGATAGTTGATGGTGCAAAAGCTGATATAGAGTCTATTAAAAAAAGAGTTTCAGAAGCTGTTGATGCTGAGATCTCAAACTTAGAAAAAAGCTTTGATGAAAGAATCAAAGTTGAGACATCAAAAACTAAGAGACAAATTGTTTCAGAAGTACTTGATGAGCTATTAAGTTCAGGCAATGTTTCTTTAACTCAAGATGAGTTGGCAAATATTGTACTTAAGAAGGTAGCATAATGAATGATTTAATAGCAAAAAGATACGTAAAAGCATTATTAGATGGTAGAGATGTAAAATCTTCAACTGCTATTTATAATGATTTAAAAACTATCTCAAAAGCATTTAATGATGAGAAGTTTACTTTAATACTTACTTCTTCAGAAGTAAAAAACAGTGATAAAGTAGAGTTGGTTATTTCATTTTTAGAAAATAGTAGTGATGATTTGAAAAATTTTATTAAACTATTAGGTACTAATAAAAGATTAGGATTGATTCCTGCAATTGTAGATGAGTTGGAATCTAAAATCGCTAAAATGAATAACACATATACTGGTGTGGTTTATACTAACAAAGAGTTAGCAGCTGATTATATCTCTTCAATTGAGAAAAAATTCAGTGAAAGATTTAATGTTAAATTAACACTATCACAAAACATTTGTGATTATGATGGTATCAAAGTTGATATTGATTCTCTTGGAGTTGAGATTGCCTTCTCTAAAGAGAGACTTAAATCACAAATGATTGATCATATTTTAAAAGCAGTTTAGAACTTAAAAAGGAGAAATTGAATGGGTGCAAAAATTCAAGCAGATGAAATCAGTTCTATCATTAAAGAAAGAATTGATAACTTTGAATTAAATGTAGATATAAATGAAACTGGTAAAATCATCTCTTTTGCAGATGGTATTGCCCAGGTTTATGGTCTTAAAAATGTAATGGCTGGTGAGCTTGTTGAGTTTGAAAATGGTGAGAGAGGTCTTGCTTCAAACTTAGAAGAGTCTTCAGTTGGTATTGTTGTACTTGGATCAGGAAATGGTCTAAGAGAAGGTTCTTCTTGTAAAAGATTAGGAAAACTTCTTGAAGTTCCAGTTGGTGATGCAATGGTAGGAAGAGTTGTAAATGCTCTTGGTGATCCAATTGATGGAAAAGGTGCTATTGAGTCTTCTGAAACTAGATTTGTTGAAGAAAAAGCTCCTGGTATTATGTCTAGAAAATCTGTACATGAACCTTTACAAACTGGTATTAAAGCAATTGATGCACTTGTTCCAATAGGACGTGGACAAAGAGAGCTTATCATTGGAGATAGACAAACTGGTAAAACTACAGTTGCTATTGATACAATTCTTAACCAAAAAGGTGAAGATGTTATTTGTATTTATGTTGCAATTGGTCAAAAATCATCTTCTGTTGCTTCTGTTGTTAGAACATTAGAAGAGGGTGGAGCAATGGATTATACAATTGTTGTAAATGCTGGTGCTTCTGAGTCTTCTGCATTACAATTCTTAGCTCCATATACTGGTGTTACAATTGGTGAATATTTTAGAGATAATGCTAAACATGCATTAATTATTTATGATGATTTATCAAAACACGCAGTTGCTTATAGAGAAATGTCTTTATTATTAAGAAGACCTCCAGGTAGAGAGGCGTTCCCAGGGGATGTATTCTATCTACACTCAAGACTATTAGAGAGAGCTGCTAAAATGTCTGATGCTTTAGGTGCTGGTTCTTTAACTGCATTACCTATTATTGAGACACAAGCTGGAGATGTTGCTGCATATATTCCAACAAACGTTATCTCTATTACAGATGGACAAATTTTCCTTGAAACAAACCTATTTAACTCTGGTATTAGACCAGCTATTAACGTTGGTTTATCAGTATCAAGGGTTGGTGGTGCTGCACAAATTAAAGCTACAAAACAAGTTGCTGGTACATTGAAACTTTCTTTAGCACAATATAGAGAGCTTGAAGCATTTGCACAATTTGCATCTGACCTTGATGAAGCTACAAGAAGAGAGCTAGAATTAGGTCAAAGAATGGTTGAAGTACTTAAACAAGGTGTTAACAAACCATTAGTTATTGAAAAACAAATTATTATTATTTATGCAGGTACAAAAGGTTATTTAAATAATATAGCTGTTAAAGATGTTGTTAAATATGAAGAAGAATTACACTCTTTCATTGCACAAAAATATACTAATATCTTAGATGATATCAAAGCTAAGAAAAAATTAGAAGATGAAACAGAATCAGCATTAAAAGCTGCGTTAGAAGAGTTCAAAACTGTTTTTAATGCAAAATAAGGATTAGCAAATGGCTAACTTAAAAGAGATTAAATTAAAAATTGGAAGTGTTAAAAACACTCAGAAGACTACAAAAGCAATGAAGCTTGTATCTTCTGCAAAACTTACTAGAACTAGACAATTGTCTGATCAATCTAGAAGTTATGCTAAAAAGATAAATGAAGTTCTTTCTGAGATAGCAAACAGAGTTAGCAAAGTTCAAGATGGTGGTAACCAAAATAAAGCGTTTATCCCAGTTGAAAATCCAAAAACTGTTGATTTAGTTTTTGTAACTGCTGACAAAGGACTTTGCGGTGGTTTCAATATGGCAACAATTAAAACTGTTAGTAAACTTGCAGCTGAATATGAAGCAAAAGGTACTAAAGTTAGATATAGAGTAGCAGGAAGAAAAGGTGTTGACTTCTTTTCATTCCAAAAAGTTAAATTAGAACAAGCTGTTACTGATCTATCTTCAGCTCCTGATTATGACAGAGCTGCAAATTTCATTGGAGAAGTTGTAAAAGATTTCCAAAATGGAGAGACTGATAAAGTTATTTTAGTTTATAACGGATTTTTAAATATGCTTGCTCAAGAGATTAGAGTAAGAGATTTGTTACCAATTAGCTTAGAAAATGTTGAAGTTTCAGAAAACGAAACATCTATGCTAGAGATTGAGCCAGATGATGATGAAGAAGTGTTAAATGAATTGACAGGTAAATATATTGATTTTAATATGTATTACTCTTTAATTGACTCTTTAGCTGCAGAACATTCTGCTAGAATGCAAGCAATGGATGCTGCAACTAACAATGCAAAAGATAGAGTTAATAGTTTAACAGTTGAATATAATAAAGCTAGACAAGCTGCAATTACAACAGAGCTGATAGAGATTATCAGTGGTGTTGAATCATTAAAATAATATAAAGGAGCTGCCCGTATGAAAGGTAATATTATTCAGGTAATGGGTCCTGTAGTTGACGTAGAGTTCGACGGATACTTACCAGAAATAAATGAAGCAATCGAAGTTGTACAATCTGATTCTAAGAAAGACAGATTAGTACTTGAAGTTGCTGCACACATTGGAGATAGCAGAGTTAGAACTATTGCTATGGATATGACTGAAGGTTTACAAAGAGGTCAAGAGTGTACTGCACTTGGTGGACCAATTAAAGTTCCAGTTGGAGAAGCTGTACTTGGAAGAATTTTCAACGTAATTGGTGATCCAGTTGATGAAGGTGAAGCTATCCCTGCTGATACAGAAAGATGGTCAATTCACAGAGCTGCTCCTTCTTTTGAAGAGCAATCAACAAAAACTGAAATGTTTGAAACTGGTATCAAAGTAGTTGACTTACTTGCTCCTTACTCTAAAGGGGGAAAAGTTGGACTATTTGGTGGTGCTGGTGTTGGTAAAACAGTTATTATTATGGAACTTATCCACAACGTTGCTTTTAAACACTCTGGATACTCAGTATTTGCTGGTGTTGGTGAAAGAACAAGAGAAGGTAATGACCTTTACCACGAAATGAAAGACTCTAACGTACTTGACAAAGTTGCTTTATGTTATGGTCAAATGAGTGAGCCTCCAGGTGCAAGAAACAGAATTGCATTAACTGGTCTTACTATGGCTGAGTACTTTAGAGATGAAAAAGGTCTTGATGTACTTATGTTCGTTGATAATATCTTTAGATTTGCACAATCAGGTTCAGAGATGTCTGCACTTCTTGGAAGAATCCCTTCAGCTGTTGGTTACCAACCTACACTTGCTTCAGAAATGGGTAAATTACAAGAGAGAATTACATCTACAAATAAAGGTTCTATTACTTCTGTTCAAGCAGTTTATGTACCAGCGGATGACTTAACTGACCCGGCTCCTGCTTCAGTTTTCGCACACTTAGATGCTACAACAGTTCTTAACAGAAAAATTGCTGAAAAAGGTATCTATCCAGCAGTTGATCCACTAGATTCAACTTCAAGAATCTTAAGTGCAGATATTTTAGGACAAGAGCACTATAGTGTAGCTAGAGGTGTTCAATCAGTACTTCAAAAATATAAAGATTTACAAGATATTATTGCAATTCTTGGTATGGATGAGTTATCTGAACAAGATAAATTAGTTGTTGCTAGAGCTAGAAAAATTGAGAGATTCCTTTCTCAACCATTCTTCGTTGCAGAAGTATTTACAGGATCTCCTGGTAAATACGTTGAACTTAAAGATACAATTGAAGGATTCAAAGGTATCTTAGATGGTAAATACGATGATATTCCAGAAATGGCATTCTATATGGTAGGTGGAATTGACGAGGTTTTAGCAAAAGCTGAGGGAATGAAATAATTAAAGGCGGCTTATGGATACATTAAAATTATCGATAGTTGCACCAAATGGTCTAATTTTTAGTGATGACGTAAAAAGCGTAACTCTTCCTGGAAAAGAGGGAGAGTTTGGTGTTCTTCCTGGACACGCTTCTTTAGTTTCATCATTAACAGTTGGCGTAATTATTATAGAAATGGGTGATACCACAGAGGCAGTTGCCATCAATTGGGGTCACGTAAAAGTTAGTGAAAGTTCTGTTGATGTATTAGTTGATGGTGCAGTTGCACTTACTTCTGGTACTGATTCTGAAATCGCTAAAAATATAGAAGCTGCTAAAGATTTAGTTAACTCTGTAAAAGATTCTAATGTTTCACTAGCAGCAGTTGAAGCAAAAATCAATTCATTTGCATAACTTGCATGATTGATACAGCGTTAAATTACTTAAACAATGGTAGTGCAATAACACTTTTAGTGTTATTGACACTGTCAACTTACTTTATAATCTGTTTTTGGCTTTTTATCTATAGATATATGACTTTAAATGCAATGGTTTTTAATGAAAAAAAATCACTTGAAGCTTTAACATCACGAGGTGCTTCTTTAAGTCCTCTATCTGCTTTAAATAAGTGTTCAAGTACAGTACATACAAAAGAGATTTTACATGCTTGTGAAATTAGTATAATAAAAGATGCAAGTTCAGGGATTACTTGGTTGTCAATTATCTCTTCTACTTCTCCTTTTGTTGGTCTTTTTGGTACAGTTGTTGGAATTTTAGAATCATTTGCTAAGTTTTCAAGTCAAACAAAAGTTGGTTTCTCTATTATTGCACCAGCAATTAGTGAAGCTTTAGTTGCAACAGCAGCTGGTATTTTTGTAGCTATATTTGCTTATAGTTTTCATCAAGTGTTAGTTAGAAAAGTGTATGAGCTAAATATATACTTAAAGGCACAATCAGAAATTTTAATAGCTAAAGGTTAAGAGTGTACGATTACAATCAAAAGCCTGATTTAAACATTACTCCATTAGTAGATATTATGCTAGTGCTTTTGGCTATTTTAATGGTTACTGCGCCAGTAATTGAATTTGAAGAACCTATAAACCTTCCAAAAGGTAGTGCAACACAACAAATACAAGAAGTTAAAAAAATTGATATTTTAGTTACAAAAGATAGAAAAGTTTTAATTAATAAAAAAAAGTATGAATTAGATAACTTTGCTGATAGTTTTATTCTTTTTGCTAAAAATCAAGATAGAAAAACACCAATTCATATTAGAGCCGAAAAGTCTCTTATATACGATGATATTATGCAAGTTTTAAAATCAGTAAAAGAGGCTGGTTTTTTCAAAGTTGCTTTAATAACTGATGGGTGATTATGCAACAAAAAAATTATTTTTATATTTCAGGGGTTATCTCAACTACTGTTTATATTTTGATTTGTCTCTCTTTTTTATTATATATAAATGCACCAAAACCAAAGAAGTATGATTCAAATAAGACTACTGTTTTAGAATTAGAATTAATCTCAACAAAAGCAGATGAGAAAAAGAGTGCAGAAAAATCTACATCAAAAGAGGAAGAGATTGTAAAAAAATCAACATCTGCGTCTACAAAAAAGAGTGCAGATTTTAAATCACTATTTGCCAATGTAAAAACTAATGCACAAAATGTTGTTGAAGAAGAGGTTAACGCAGCAAAAGAATCTCTTGATCCAACCAGATTTAAATCTAAGTTTCAAAAGCAGAAAAAGAGTGATAATGTCTCTGTTTCTAAACTTTTAGATGATGTAAAAACAACTACAAATATGCCTCAAACAAACTCAACTACAAATGGAAAAGAGCATGAATATTTTTCAAAGATAAAAGAGATTTTGTGGAAAAGATGGAGCCCACGGCTTTTAGATGAAGGCTTAGAGGTAAAAGTTCTTGTAATGATTACAAATGATGGGATTTTTGATTATAGAATTATGCAGTACTCAAATAACCAAAGATTTGATGAATCATTAAAAGAGTTTTTGGAGACTCAGAAAAATGAGCAGTTTCCTACACATAATATTAACTCAAAAGTTGATATTATTATAAACTTTAAATCTGAAGGATAAGATATGCTAAAAAAAGTTCTATTTTTAATGATTTCGTTTTCATTGTTTGTTTTCGCAGCTGATGCAGAACTTGATATTATTAAAAAGAGCGTTAATCTACCAAAAATTGAGATTTCTGTCTCATCTGGTGCAGCAAAGATGCCTTTGACTCAAAAGGTAAAACAGTTAGTTGAAAATGATTTAAAGGTAAGTGGGCATTTTGATGTAATTGATACAACAGAAGTTGTTGATTTTAATTCAACTCCAAATATGTTGGCTCTCTCAAACAGAGGTACTGACTTATTTTTAAATATAGATTCTTCAATAAGTGGTTTTGGAGGTTACTCAGTTTTAATTAAACTTTATGATATCAATTTAAAAAAATTGGTATTTTATAAAACTTTAACAACTGCAAAAGAGGAGAGATACCCTTTCTTGGCTCACAGAACAGCGATTGCAGTTAACCAACATTTGAATGCACCATCAATTGACTGGATGGACAAATTTGTAATTTTTTCTCAATATAAATCTGCTAAAAAAGCTGACATTATAATTGCAGACTATACCCTTACTTTCCAACAAGAGGTAATCAAAGGTGGGTTAAATATTTTCCCTAAATGGGCTGATAGAAAAAAAGGTGATTTTTATTACACTACTTATGACAGAGGTGTACCAACACTTGTAAAAACAAATCTTTATACAAGAAAAAGAGAGACTATTATGAAAAGTGAGGGAATGGTAGTTGCTTCTGATGTTAACAGTGACGGAACAAAACTACTTGTAACTGCTTCTCCTGAGTCTCAACCAGATATTTATATGTATGATACAAGAACAAGAAATAAAATAAAACTAACAAATTACAAAGGTATTGATGTTGGTGCTCATTTTGTTGAGAATGACACAAAAATCGTTTTTGTATCAGATAGACTTGGATATCCAAATATCTTCTCTAAGAAGATAAAAGACAGAGGAGTTGAGCGATTGGTTTATCATGGAAGAAATAACTCTTCTGCAACTACATATAAAGATTATGTAGTATATACAAGTAGAGATAAAGATAATGAATTTGGTGGTTTTGCATTCAATTTATATCTAATGTCTACAAAGAGTGATTATCTGAAAAGACTTACTTCAAATGGAAGCAATCAATTTCCAAAATTCTCTGAAGATGGAGAGTCTATTATTTTTATAAAAAATGTAAATGGAAGAAGTTCTGTTGGAATAATTAGACTAAACTATGATAAATCTTTTCTATTCCCTTTAAAAAATGGAAAAATTCAATCAATAGATTGGTAATTTTATAAACTGACAAAAAAACCTTACAAAAATACCCTAGTTTTATTATCATTTCAAAAAGGAGTGAAAAATGAAACTAGGAGTATCATCTTGTCTTCTTGGCTCTATGTGCCGATATGATGGAGGACATTCAAGAGAAAAATTTATTGTTGATGAGCTTGGAAAATATTTTGAATTTAGTCCTTTTTGTCCAGAAAAACTAATCTTCCCAACTCCAAGGGAAGCAATAAGATTAGTTCGTGTAGATGAGAGTATTAAAATAAAAACTTCAAATACAAATAAAGATGTTACTTCTTTGGTTGAAAATATCTCTAAAGATTTAGTCTCAAAAATTGAAAATGATGAACTTTGTGGTTTTATCTTAAAATCAAAATCTCCAACTTGTGGTATGGAAAGGGTAAAAATCTATCCAGATAAGAAAAATGGTCAAAGTGAAAATGTAGGTATTGGAGTTTTTGCAAACGAGTTAAAAAATAGATTCCCTTATCTTCCAATAGAAGAGGAGGGTAGGTTAAATGACCCATGGCTTAGGGAAAATTTTTTAATGCAAGTTTTTGCATACGAAGCTATTTTTAAATTTTTAGAAAAGAGTCCAACACTTGGAGAGTTAGTAGAGTTTCATACTTCATATAAATATTTAATCTATTCAAAATCATACAACTATTATAAAGCCTTAGGAAATATTGTAGCTAATAGAGATAAAAAGAGTTTAAAAGAGGTTTTACAAGAGTATAAAAGATTATTTTTAGAGGCTATTTCTAAAAAAGGAACAATAAAAAATACACACAATGTTCTACTACATATCTATGGTTATTTTAAAAAAGTAATTTCAAAAGATGAAAAAGAGGAGATATTAGAGAGTATTGAGGATTTTAAAAAAGAGATTATCCCTTTAATTGCTGTTATAAAAATTATAAAGCTCTATACAAAAAAGTTTGATATTAAATATCTAAAAACACAAGTATTTTTAAATCCATATCCAAAAGAGTTAGCTCTTAGATCAAAAGTGGAAGCTTACAAATGAGACAAATATTGTGGTTTAGAAGGGATTTGAGAGTTGAAGATTCTGCTCTTTTAGAGAATGCAAAAGATGAAGTTTTGCCTATATTTATCTTTGATAAAAATATCTTAGGAAAGTTGCCAAAAGATGATAAAAGAGTAACATTTATCTATAAATCAGTTTTATCTTTAAAGTCTAAACTTAAAAATCTAGGTTTAGATTTGGCAATCTTTTATGGAGAGCCAAAAGAGATTTTTTCTAAACTAAAAAAACTTGAAATAGATGAGATTTTATGTTCAATAGATTTTGATTCTTATGCAAAAAAAAGAGATAAAGAGATAGAAGAACTTTTACCTCTTAGAAGATTTATTGACTCTTTTATTTTAAACCCACAAGAGCACTTAAAAAGTGATGGTACACCGTATAAAGTCTTTACCCCTTTTTATAAAAGCCTAAATACGATTACACAAGCTGACTCTATTGCTTTAAGAAAAAGAAATAAAACTATCACTTTAGTAGATTTTGATTATAAAAACTTTCCTACTTTAGAGGGATTAGGCTTTGAAGAGTCAATATTGCCAGAATCTCTTTATAAAGAGCCTTTAGAGCTTCTATCTTTGTTTTCTTTAAAGTTAGAAAATTATCAAGAAAATAGAGACTATTTCCATAAAGATGCAACTTCTAAACTTTCAGTACATTTAAGATTTGGCCTTATCTCTCCTTCAATGGTTTTTAACTATATAAAAAGATTTTCAAATAGTGAGTTTTTTATAAGAGAACTTTTTTGGAGAGAGTTTTATAACTATATTCTTTTTCATTTTCCAAATTCTCAAGCAGAAAATTTTAATGGTTTAGATATAAAATGGAATGAAAATGAAGAGAATTTTATAAAGTGGTGTGAGGGATATACAGGAGTTCCAATCATAGACGCAGCTATGAAACACTTAAATGAGACGGGAACTATGCATAATAGATTAAGAATGATAGTTGCCTCTTTTTTAACAAAAAATCTTTTTATTGATTGGAAAAAAGGTGAAGAGTATTTTGCCTTGAAACTTTTAGATTATGAGGCAAGTTCTAATATTGGCTCGTGGCAATGGGGTGCAAGTACGGGTGCAGATGCAGCACCATATTTTAGAGTTTTTAATCCCTATTCACAATCAAAAAAATTTGATGAAAAAGGTATTTTCATTAAATCAGTTTTAAAAGAGTTAAAGGATATTGAGACTAAACTTTTTCATATTGAAAATGGGGTTCAGTCAAATCTTTTTGTTAATTATCCAAAGGCTATTGTTGATATCAATTTTTCAAGAAAAAGAGCCATTGAGAAGTTTAAAGAGGCAAAAAAATGAAACTCCATGATTTAGCAATTGTTGGCTCAGGCATGGGTGGAAGTATGCTTGCCTCTTTAAACAAAGAAAAAGATGTAGTTCTTTTTGAAAAAGATAAAAATCTTGGAGGTTGTGCAAGTACCTTTAAAAGATTTGGTTCATATTACAATGCAGGAGCCACAACCTTTGTAGGTTATGAAGATAAACATATTGTAAAAGAGATTTTTGACAAAGCTTTATATATACCTGATATTTTAGAAAGCTCTGTTGCAATAAGAGTTTTGCAAAAAGATAAAATCATTGATAGAGTAAGAGATTTTGAGCACTTTTTAGAGCAGATAAATAGAGCTTTCCCCAATAAAAACAATAGAGAATTTTGGCAAAAGATAAAAGAGCTTGATGAGAGGTTTTGGAGTTTGAAAAAGCTCTATTATGCAAAATACTCTTTAGGCTCATATATAAAGAGTCTAAACTCTTTTATGGTTCTTCTTTACAAATTTAAAATTGATATTTTCAAAAGTGCTAAAAGCTTTATAAAAGAGGTTTTAGGTGAGATTTCAAAGGAGTACAAGGAGTTTATAGATGCCCAACTTTTAATAACTTTGCAAACAACATCAAAAGATATCTCTGTTTTATCTCTAGCTTTAGGTTTAGCTTATCCTTTCCATAAAGTCTTTTATGTAAATGGAGGGATGGGAAGTTTGTTTGAAAATCTTTTAAAAGATATAAACTTAAAAAGAAAAGAACAGATTTTAAAAATTATAAAAGAAGAGGATAGTTATAGAGTGATTTCAGACAAAGATGAATATCTATCAAAAAATATTGTTTTAAACTCTTCTATTTACAATTGTTCTGAGCTTTTTGATAATAAAAAGATTAGAAACTACTATCAAGATTTTCATTTTAGCAATCAAAGTGCTTTTGTAATAAATTTTAATCTAAATTGCAATGAAGAGTTTTTCCATCACTATCAAATTATTTTAGATAAAGAGATACCAAACTCTATTTCAAAATCATTTTTTATCTCAATAAGCGATAAAAATGATAAGAAGATGTCAAATAAAGGTTTAAGTGTTACAATCTCAACTCATAGTAAAGCAAGTTTTTGGGAAAATATAAATACTCAAGAGTATGAAAAACAGAAAAATATTACCCAAGAGTTTATAATTAATGCTTTTTTAGAGCATTTTGAAACAATAAAAAAAGAGGATATAATTAATATTTCAAGTGCAACAGCAAAAACCTTTAAAAGATATATAAATAGAAGCAATTGTGGTGGAAGACCAATAACACTTAGTAATATTTTACAAATCCCTTCATGCAAAACTCCATTTAAGGGGTTATATAATATAGGTGATACTGTGTTTGCTGGACAAGGTTGGCCTGGAGTTGCAATTGGGGTAAAAATTTTAAATGAGGAAATAAATGGATAGAATAAAACTAAAAATCTCTTCTAAAGATTGGATTTATATAGTCATTATTGGGGCTTTTTTTGGATTTTTGTTATCACTTTTTTTCTATTTCTTAAATATTGAGTTTAAAAACTTTTCAACTATTATTTTTACTGTATTTTGCTCTATTCTTATCTCTTTGTTTGCTTTTGTTTTAATAACTTTGTCAAATGATTATATCTTGCCAAAAATAGAAGAGAGGTTTTGGTATTTTATAAGCTTTATCTTCTCTTTCCTATCGGGTTTTTTAGGCTTTAGTTTCAGCTACTTTATATTTTTAAATAGTGGTTTTAATATAATAGAGTATATCTCATCTTTTTGGATTACCATTAGTATTATTGTTGGATTCTTAACTTTTCTTATTGGTTTGATTCTTCATCAATTTATCTTTATGAAACATAAGAATGAGGTCATAAAAAGTGAAACTTTAGAAAGTAAAATAAAAGCTTTAGAGAATGAGTTAAATCCACATTTTCTTTTTAATGCCTTAAACTCAATCTCTGAATTGATCTATATAGATAAACAAAAAGCTGAAAAAGCAACGTTAGATCTTTCACAGTTTCTAAGAAATGCAATAAATAAAGAGAGTTTAGTATCTATTAAAACTGAGTTAGAGATGGTTAAAACCTATTTAGAAATAGAGAATATTAGATTTGATAATAATATTATTTTGAGCATTGAATCAGAGCAAAATACCCAAGAAAGACTTATCCCAAAGTTTTCCATACAATTACTTGTGGAAAATGCAATAAAACATGGTTATGTTGCAGATAAACTTTATATTTATATAAAAATATTTGAAGAGAAAATTATAGTTTCAAATAGTGGCAAAGTAACTAAAAATATAAGTTTTGGAACTGGACTTAATAATCTGAAAAAAAGACTTGTTCTACTTAAAATTGGAGAATTGGATTATAAAGTAGAAAAAGATATGATGAATTTTATTATTGTTTTAAAAGGTAGTAGATGAAAGTTTTGATTGTAGATGATGAAAAGTTAGCTTTAAGTAGATTAAAAAGACTTTTAAATGAAGAGAATATTTTAGATATATGTGAGTGTAACTCTTCCATTGAGGCCTTAAAAGAGGCAGCAAAGCAGAGTTTTAATATTGCATTTTTAGATATTTCTATGCCTAATATTGATGGCTTAGAGTTAGCAAACACACTTTTGCAAATGAATCCAAATATCTATATAGTTTTTCAAACAGCATATGAAGAACATGCAATTCAAGCCTTTGAAATAGGAGGGATGGACTATTTGCTAAAACCAATATCAAAAGAATCCATTCAAAGAAGTCTAAATAAGGCACAAAAATATATAAATTTAACAGACAATTCTAAAAAACTTATTGCAAAAAGAGGAAACAAAATCTATTTAATCGATATAGATGATATTTTTTATATAAAAGCAGATTTAGATGAGGTGATCATAAAAATTAAAAATGCAGATGCATATTTGAGAAAAAAGATTGGAGATATGGAAAATCTTTTAAAAGGCAAAAATTTTTTCAGAGTTCATCGCTCTTATATAATAAATATAGACAAAATAAAATCTATGCAAAGTGTAGAACAGTCAAAGTTAGAGATCTCTTTTGAAGGAATTGATGATATTGTAACAAGCTCAAAAGATGGAGCTAAAGAGTTTAGAGAGTATCTAGAAAAAAAAAGCTTATAAAAATAATTTAACTAACATTTTATATATACTAAATCACATAAACTAATATATAATAATAAAAAGCTCACAAAAGGGGTTTAATATGAAAACAGTTTCAATAACAGGTTCAAATGGTTTTGTAGGAACAAACTTAAAACATTTTTTTGAATCTTTAGGTTTTAAAGTAGTAGGTATTAAAAGAGAAGAGTTAAAAGATATAAATAAACTCTCAAAAATTATTGAAGATTCAGAAATTGTTATCAATCTTGCAGGAGCAAATATTATTAATAGATGGAGTGAAAGTTATAAAAAGCTTCTTTATAGTAGTAGAATTGATACAACAAAAGCTTTAGTTGATGCAATGAATACAGCAAAACAAAAACCAAAACTCTTTATTTCAACTTCTGCTGTTGGTATATATGATAATAGTAAATGCCATACTGAGGATGATGCCATCTATGCAGAGGATTTTTTAGCTAATGTTTGTAAAGATTGGGAATATGAAGCACTTGAAGCGAAAAAACTAGGGATTAGAACTGCTATCTTTAGATTTGGAATAGTTTTAGGTCAAGGAGGTGGAGCTTTGGAAAAAATGCTTCTACCTTTTAAACTAGGAGTTGGAGGAACAATAGGAGATGGAAGCCAATATTTCTCATATATACATATAGAAGATTTGGTAAATGCTTACAAATTTTTATATGAAAATGAGCAATTAGATGGGGTATTTAATCTTTGTGCACCAAACGGTACAACAAATAAAGGATTAACAAAAGCTTTAGGAAAAGCCTTAAATAGACCAACTATTTTCCCTGTCCCACAATTTGTATTAAATCTTATTTTTAGTGAAGGAGCAAAGGTGTTAACAGATGGACAGTGTGCCGTGCCAAAAAGATTAGTTGATAGTGGATTTAAATTTCAGTTTAGCTCAATAGAAACCACAATTAAAGATATAGTAGAGTAGATGATGAAAACATTTGAAAAAACAACAATGATTAGATGTAGTGTAGAAGAGTTATTTGATTTTCATTTAGATATAGAGAATCTGAAGAAAATAACTCCTTCAAATATAAAAGTTGAAATATTAAATGAGAAATTTGAAGCAAAAGAGGGCGAAATATTAAAAATACGAAGCTCTAAATTTTTTGTTTCAACAAATTGGGAAGTTGAAATAAAAAAGATTCAAAAACCAAATATTCTTATAGATAAGGCACTTAAATCTCCATTTAAGTTTTGGGAACATACTCACACCTTTGCAAAAAAAGGGAATCAGTGCGAGTTGAAAGATATAATAAAATATGAGTTACCTTTTGGATTTTTAAATCCAATTTTAGAATTTTTCTTTGAAAAAGAGTTATTATCAATTTTCTCTTATAGACATAAGAAAACAAAAGAATTAATAACAAATAGCCTTAAAATTGTAACTTTTGAAGAATAAACTTATAATTGAGTAATCGCCGATTAAGTTTTACTTCTGTACAATTTTAGAAATTTAGCTAAAGGAAAGTAAAGTATGAAGAAGTTAAGCATTTATTCATTTTTAATTGCAGCTGTTCTTTTTACAGGTTGTAGTCAAAAAGAAGTTGAAGTATCAAATGAGTCAGCAAATTCTGAGTCAGCATTAAATAATGTTGATAACTCAAATGTTCAAAATGAAGTAGTTAATGATGAAATGGTAGAAAGTACTGCAAATGGTTTCTACTACACAATTAATGGTCAAAAAGTTCTTGTTGAAAATATCTATTTTGGATTTGACAAATATAATTTGACTGATGATATGAAAGCAGTTGCAAAATCAAATGCAGCAAAATTATCTGGTATTCAAGCAGGAACTACTATTAAAATCGAAGGGAACTGCGATGAGTGGGGTACTGATGAATATAACTATGCATTAGGTTTAAAAAGAGCAAAAGTTGTTAAAGATGCTTTAGTGATGGATGGTATTGCTGACTCTTCAATCTCTGTTGTAAGTTTTGGAGAATCAAATCCTGTTTGTAGTGACAAAACTAAAGATTGTTGGCAAAAAAACAGAAGATCAGAGCACAAATTAGTTAAATAATTAGTTTTTGATGTATAGATTTCTATTTTTACTACTATTAATATGTAGCACCCTTATAAAAGCTGAAGAGATTTCAGCTTTTGGTGCTGGCGATTTAGATTCAAAAAATCCTTATGGATTAAGCTCTGCAGAAAAAAATATTTTGAATAACAAAAAAACTTTAGGGAATATTGACTCTAAAGTAAAAGATGTAAAGCTAACAATTGAATCACTTAGTGAGAGAATTGATGGATTAGAATCAATTTATGAAGGTGATTCACAAAAATTAAATAAAGCAATTATTAAAATTAATGAAATTATTAAAAATGTTGAAGAGAATTCAACATTAACTCAAAAAAATTCAGGTGATATAGAAAATTTAAAAACAGTTTCAACTCAAATGTTATCAATGCAAGAAGAGTTTTCAAAGAGTTTAAATAGTCTGAAAGCAGCAGTAAGCAAAGTTACAGATACAGTTAATTCAATAAATAAAAGTTATATTTCAGAAAAAGAGTTTAAAAGTAATATGGATCAGTTCATAACAAGAGCTGAATTTGAAGCATTAAAGAACTCTTTAGGAATAAAAACTAATAGCAAATCAACAGAAAAAGATAATAGTAATAAGATATTATCAGGAAAAGATAATGCAGCCATTTTAGATGAAGCAATAGAGTTATTTAAGAAGGATTATTTTACAAAAGCGATACCAATGTTTGAACATTTAGTTGCTCAAAACTATAAACCTGCAACAAGTAACTTCTATTTGGGAGAGATTTGGTATTATAGAGATAAATATGAAGATGCAATTTCATATTTTAAAACCTCTGCAATGTTATATGATAAAGCATCATATATGCCAAAGCTTCTATTGCATAGCGCAATATCTTTTGAGAAGATAAATGATTTAACAAATGCAGCAAATTTTTATAGCTCTTTAATTAATATTTACCCAAATTCAGAAGAGGCTAAAATTGCTGTTAAAAATCAGAAAAAAATAAAATAAATTAAATAAAGGAAAAATATGTCAAAAGTAATTGGATTTGAATACAATTTAAAAGATGCTAATAGTGGAGAACAACTAGATAGCAATGTTGGTCAAGCACCTTTAGAGTTTGTTTCAGGAAAGGGACAAATTATCTCTGGATTAGAGTCAAAATTAATAGAGATGGCAGAAAATGAATCTGCTGATGTTTTAGTACAACCTGCAGATGCTTATGGTGAGTATAATGAAGAGGCAATGCAAACTCTTCCAAAAGAGCAATTTGCTGGAATTGAATTGGCAGAAGGTATGACTCTTTATGGTCAAGGTGAACATGGAGAAACTGTACAAGTTACAGTTAAATCATTTACTGATGCTGATGTAACAATTGATTATAATCACCCAATGGCTGGTAAAGCTTTAATGTTTTCTGTTACAGTTAAATCTTTAAGAGATGCAACTGATGAAGAGATTCAAACAGGTGTTGTTGGTGGAATGGCAGCAATGGGTGGATGTTGTGGTGGCGGTGGTCACTCTCATGGTGAAGGTGGTTGTTGTTCAAGTGAAGATGGACATGATCATGGTCACTCTCATGGTGGAGGATGTGGTTGCGGACACTAGTCTCAATCTAATATCTACTTCTAAAAAGCCCAAAAGTTCAATCTTTTGGGCTTTTTTATTTAATAGAGTATAAAAAAATTGTATAATACTGCTCATTTTGAAAATCAAATTTAAAAAAAGGTTAAATGTATGAAGAAAGTAGCTTTTATTTTTCCTGGACAAGGAAGTCAATCTTTTGGTATGGGGAAAGACTTTTTTGAAAATAGTGAAATAGCTAAAGAGATGATAAGCAAAGCTAGTGAAAGATTAAATATAGATTTCCAACAACTACTTTTTGAAGAGAATGAAAAACTTGGATTAACTCAGTTTACTCAACCTGCAATTTTACTTGTAAGTTCTATTGCTACTGCTATCTTTAAAGATAGATGTGAGATTACTCCTGAGTTTCTTTTAGGACACTCTCTTGGTGAATTTTCTGCATTAGTTGCAGCAGGAGCTATTGACTATCTAGATGCAATAGATTTAGTACATAAAAGAGGTCAATTTATGACAGAAGCTTGCGCAAATGGTGGTGCAGGAATGATGGCATTAGTTGGTATTGATGATAAAGTTGCTGAAGATATTTGTGAAGAACAAAGAAAAGCTGGAAAACAAGTTTGGCCAGCAAACTATAATCAAGATGGACAGTTGGTTTTAGCAGGAATCAAAGCAGATTTAGAAGCTCTTGTTGATACATTTAAAGAAGCTGGAGCAAAAAGAGCTATTGTTCTTGATATGTCAGTTGCTAGTCACTGTGAACTATTAACAAGTGCAGTTGAAAATTTAAAACCATATTTAGAAGAGTACTTAAAAGATGAATTCTCTCCTATTGTATCAAATGTAACTGCCCAAATCTATACAACAAAAGATGAAGCTATTGAACTTCTCTCTTCTCAACTTACAAGTCCTGTAAAATACAAACAAAGTGTTGCAGCATTTGCTAATAGAGTTGATGCTTTTATAGAGTTTGGAAATGGTGCTGTTTTAAAAGGACTTAATAGAAAAATTTGTAAAGACGTGCCAACATTAAATATTAGTGATATGGCATCACTAGAAGCTGTAATTGAAGAGGTAAATGCTTAATGAAAAAACTTGCAATAATGGGAGCAATGGTTGAAGAGATTGAACCGCTACTAGAGTATTTTGAAAATGTGAAATTAACTGAATATGCAAACAACAAATATTATGAAGTAAACTATAAAGGTCTTGATATAGTAATTGCATATTCAAAAATAGGAAAAGTATTTGCAAGTTTAACTGCAAGTACAATGATAGAAAAATTTGGTTGTGATACTCTTCTTTTCTCTGGTGTTGCAGGAGCAATAAATCCTAAACTAAAAATTGGAGATATGATTGTTGCTAATAAACTTTGTCAACATGATTTAGATATCACTGCTTTTGGTCATCCCCATGGTTATGTTCCAGAAGGTTCAGTTTTTGTTGAGAGTTCAAAAGAGTTAAGAGAAGTAGCAAAAGCTGTTGCAAAAGAGATGGGAATTGAGGTAATTGAAGGAACAATTGCAACAGGAGATCAATTTGTTCACTCAAGTGAGAAAAAAGATTTTATTGAAAAAACTTTTCAAGCTGATGCACTAGAGATGGAAGGAGCAAGTGTTGCTGTTGTTTGTAATGCTTTAAATGTTCCTTTTTTTATTCTTAGAGCAATCTCAGATAGTGCAGATATGGATGCAGGATTTGATTTTGATGAATTTTTAAAATCAAGTGCAAAAATATCTGCTGATTATTTAATAAAAATAGTTGACAAACTAAACTAACACTTAATAAACGCCCTTAGGGGCGTGATTATCCCTTTTTATTCAAACTTTAAAATAATATTCTAAATAATTTATTTAACCTTAAGAAATGTATTAGTCTCAATTTAGTTGTATTTTAAAATTTATATTCTAAAAATAATAAAGAAACTTTTTTGAGACTTTATAAATTATAAAATTATTTATAAATAAAAAAGGAGCTTATTATGTTTGAAGGTATTAAAATCCTAAATGGACAAAAAACAGTTGATTTAACAACTCTTAAAAAAGCAACAAATGGGGAACTAGTTTTAGATAAAATCAAAAATTTAAAAATTTATCTATCAAATGGAGCTATTGTAGCTGAAAAAGTTGATATATTAGAAAATAATAGCGATGTAAAAGTTACTTTTACTGATTCACAAGGGAATGATTTTTTTGTTGTATTAAAAGGCTTAGGAGAGATATTACTAACAAATAATAGTGGTACTCCTATTTTAGAAGTAATAAGTAATAATGATAAACTTTTATCAATGACAACTATTGATGATCTTGAAGCATCAGCAGCTGGTGGAGCAACACAATCAAGTGCACAAACAGAAAATCCTGCAGGTGCAGGAGCTTTGGGAGCTACAGATAGTGATGATTTAGCAGGAAGAATTGATGGGCCTTTAGTTGGAGCACTTGCGGAAGGAGAAGATCCTACAGGTATAAATACTCAACCTATAGTTTTAGATGTAACACTTGATGATGTCAATGAAATCTTAGGAGAAGAGGGTGCTGGAGATATCAATACAATTACAGGACAATTAGAAGAAATAGATCCAGATATTACAGATGCAGGATTACATACTTTTTCTTATGTTGAAGGAACTTTGACAGTTACAAGTTTCAATGACGATGGTACTATTTCTGAAGTAATAACACTTGATGATGACAATATCGAGTTAGTTCTAAACCCTGATGGAAGTTTTACTCTTACTGGTGATTTTAATGATTTAGCACTAGGGGAATCTGCTACTGTAACTTTTGATTATACTGCAACAGATATTAGAGGTCTTACAAGTGAACCAGCAACTGTAACAGTTACAATAAATGGTACAAATGATATCCCTGTAGTTGAAGATATAAATCTGAATAATAATGATACAGAATTATCTTGGTCAATAAATGGAAGCAGTGAATCTCAAGGTTATGGTGATTATGGTGATTATGGAGAAGATACAAAAGGTGCAACAATTGATGAAATAAACGCTCTTCTCTCTTCAGTTACTGTTGAATCAATTATAGAAGAGTTAAATGAAAATGGTGCAAACATAGATTTGTATAGTGATTATGGTAATTATGGTGACTATGATGTTGATGGATCTGCATTAGAAGTTACTTTAAATGTGCAAGCTGGTGAAACTGTAACTTTTGATTGGATATTTAATGATCTTGAAGGAGATGGAACCCCTTATAATGATTTCTCTTTTGTTGTAATAGATGGAGTAGAAGTAGAAATTCTTGCATTGGTATCAGATAGTGGAAGTCAAAATAGTGGTACATTCTCTTATACTTTTGAGAGTGCTGGCGAACATACAATAGTTTTTGCGGCAATAAATGATGAAGATAGTTCAGTTGATTCAAATCTTCAAGTAACTTATGTTTCTGGTGGAGAGATTATTGATACAAAAACAGTTGGATATGTAGAGAATGGTTCAATGACAGTTTTTGAAGGATTAGATACTTTTAATGAAACAGATCAATTATCACCTGCTTTAGGAGTAGATAGTGAAAATGATCCTATTCTTTATGGACAAGTATTTTTAGCTGAAGAATCTCTTTTGAATAGATTAGAATTGGAACTTTTTGATGCCGAAGAACAACAAGGTGAAAATTCTTCAAAAGTAATAATACATATTTATAAAGCAGATGGAAGTGGAACAATAATTTTAGGTGAAGAAGTATACACAAGTGATGAGATTGATCTTTCTTCTGATAACTTACTTTTAGAGAATATGGGCTTAAATTTAGATGTTGGTAGTAAATATGCAATAGTAATTGAATCAATAAGTGGCTCATATGAGTGGGAATACTCTTCTGGAGATTATGGAAATTATGGAGATGGTGATGTAATAGATGGTCTTGGAATGATTGGCAGTGAATATGCGCAAGGATATGGTGATGAAGAGAATACTTTTCATGAATTTTATAAAAATTTTTCTGTAAAATTGACTTATGGTTCAGATGGTATATTTTATGAAACTTTTGATCCAACTGACGAATTAGGTGTTGATGATACAAAAGATGATGGTTTAAATACCTTTGTAGGTGTATTATCAGTAAGTGATGATGATAACACAGATACTCATATTTTTGCAGTAGTAGAAGATAGTTTACAAATAATCTCTCCAGAAAATAGTCAAACTTCAAATGAAGAGTTACCAACTTTTGTAATAAATCCAGATGATGTGGAAATTTCAATTTCATTTAATGAAGAAACAGGAGAATGGGAGTATAGGATTGAAGGTGATTTCTCCGCTTTAGCAGAAGGTGAAACTGCAACTTTGTCTTTCCAATACTATGCAGATGATCAAAATGGACAAGATGGAACTGATGGTATAAATGAATCATCAATTTCAGAACCAGCAACTATTACTCTTACAATAACAGGAACAAATGATCAACCAATAGTAGCCGATGTAACTTATGGAGATTCTCCTTATGCCGAAGAAGTTGGAAACTCTTTAGATTCTAATCCAATCTATGAAAGTGCAGATAACAATCCTGATGATACAAATGGTGATGGTATATTAAGAAATGAAGATGTTACAACTACATATTCAAATACTCTTCCAGTTGTAGAAGATGATGATATTAATGATACCCATGAGTACTTCTTAGAAGAGGAGTCTTCATCTGTAGATAATGAATTGGTTGAAGAGTTTAATGTAGTAGTAGATACTAATGGAGAATTCACTGTTACAGGTGATTTTAATGCCTTAGCTGCTGGTGAAAAAGCTACTGTTTCTTTCCAATATTATGTAATAGATGATAGTGCTCAAGAGATAGATGGTGAAACAAATAAAAGTGAATTAAAAACTGCATATGTAACAATAACAGGAACAAATGATCAACCTGTAGTTGAAAATTTAACTTTTGGAGCAGAAGTATATACTAACAATACAGAAATGAGAATCCCAGGTGAAGGTGATAGTGGGATGATTACTTCTACTATTTATGTAGATAGTGTAGAAGATATTGAAGATTTAAATGTTCATCTAAATTTAGAACATATGTGGCCAGCAGATTTAGATATTTATCTAATTGCGCCAGATGGTACGAGAATTGAGCTTAGCACTGATAATTTAATTCAAGGAGATGTAGAGTTTAATGATGATTATTCATATAGTTATATCTTTAAACCTGAAGGGGATTTATCTATTTTAGATGGGAAAGATTTAACTGGTGAGTGGACTTTAGAGATAACTGATGATACTAATAATGGAGTTATAAATATGCCATTTGTTGGTAGCGTTGATATGTTATCAGATTATGGAACTCTATTTAGTTGGGGATTAGAGTTTAATTCAGAAACATATTTTGAATCACATACTTTAGATGAAAACGATGTAGTTGGAGTTGATGACACTGAAAATGAAGCATTAACAAGATTTAGTAATATTTTAGTTGCGACAGATCAAGATGTAAGTGATACACATACTATGCATATTTTGAATATGGATAATGTAGAGACTACAGAAGATGTGATGAATCAATCAATTTCATATATTGATGGTATTGCTACAACTGATGATACAGATGTAACAAGAGTTGTAACAGTAGAATCAACAGATGTAAATGTTGCAGATATTAGAATTGATAGAATAGAGTTATCAAACAATGATGATGGAACAGATAGTCAATCAAACTTTGATCTTTATGGTGATTTTTCAGCCCTAGGAGAAGGAGAAACTGCAACAGTTACTTTCACTTATCAAGCAGAAGATAGCTCAGTAACTCAAGAAAATGGTGAAACACAATACTCTGAACCAAAAACAGTTACTATCACAATCACAGGTACAAATGATAAACCAGTTGTTTCAACTGAAACTTATGATATCTCTGATGAAGTTTATGGAAGTACATATTATGAAACTTCTGATTTAGACGGAAGAGATAATTATGATACAAATGGTGAAAATGTTGATTTAGGTAGTTATACAAATGATGATGAAAATTGGAATACACTAAAAGGTAAAATCTCTGTAATCGATGATGATGTAAATGATAAACACCATTTCTATGTTGTTGATACTAATGGCAATAGTTATGGGCAAAATATATTATCTCTTGATGGAGATTTAGATTTAACTGATTGGGTTACTATCTCTTCAACTGCAATTGACCCATCAAATATCAATTTAGCAAGTATTACCCTTAACAATGAGAGTAACAATATTTTAGATAGTGACTACTTTTCATCACAAAAAGAGATTGAATTTGAACTTGTTGGAGATTTTTCAAATTTAGCTGCTGGTGAAGAGGCAACTGTAACATTTAGTTATATTGCAGTTGATGATTCAGAACAATTAATTGATGGAGAGAGCAATACTTCGGAAGTTAAAACTGTTACATTGACAATAATGGGAACAAATGATGAACCAATTGTATGGTCTGTTAATAATGGTTTAGGAACAATTGAGACTACAATTGCAAATGCTGCACAACAAGCATATGATAATGTAATTGGTGCAGGAGGAACAGTAGAAGAGGCAAATGCTGCAAAACTAGAAGCTATCTCTACACAAGTTCAAGCTGATAGATATGGTGAAGACGTAGTGGTTGATGTGGAAGTAAGAACCTCATACTTTGATACTATTAGTGGGTATGACGATGACTTAACAGATACTCATACTTTACATATGGCAAATACAACTTCAGAAAATACTATTTCTGTATCTACTGATGATGGGCAAATGAATGCAGCATTTAATTCAGATTATATTTCAGCAGAAGATATCAAAGATTTATCAATAGACTTTAGAACTTTAGTTGATGAACAAGATAGTACAAGTCAAACATACTCATATTTAGTTACTGGTAATTTCTCAGCTTTAGGTTTTGGAGAGAGTGCAACTATTGTTTTTGATTATTATGCAAAAGATGATTCAGAAGTTGGAGTAAATGGTGAATCTGATGAAAGTGATGTAAAACAGATTACTTTTACAATTTGGGGAACTAATGACCAACCTGTAATCACCTCATATGATAGTACTTCTTCAATCCAAGAGACAAATCAAGCAATTGAATTACCTCTTGAAGCCTTACAACAAATAGCTTATGATAAAGCATATAATGGAGTGATGGAAGAGATGTTTGATGATTCACCATATGCATATCCATCATATGAAGAGGGACAAGCAGCATTTGAAGCTGCACAAGCAGCAGCTATTATGGCAGCAAATATTGCAAAAGAGGCTGTTGTTGCAGATGATGAGTTAACTGTTTATGGAGATGGTTTAGGTACAGTTTATAATGATGATGTTATAAAAGGTTATGATGATGATATTAATGACAAACATGCACTATTTTTAGCTAATCTTGAAGCAGAATCTGCTGGGCAACAAGAGTTACTAATTGATTTTAGTACAACAAATGGGAATTTTAGTGATACAGGAAGTGATATAAAAGCTATATTTACAACAGATTCAGCAAATGTTACAGCAGAAGATATCAAAGATGTAAGTGTAATTTTTAATACAACATCAGATGAAACAGGCTCAAATCTTCAAGAATATACTTATCAAGTGGTTGGTAACTACAATGCTTTAGGTGCAGGTGAAACTGCTACAATTACTTTTGCATATTATGCAGGAGATGACAGCGGTTCTTATAATGAAGAATCATCAAGTGAACTTCATGAGATTACTTTAACTATTACTGGAACAAATGATAAACCAGTAGTTCAAGCTGATTCATTTGGGGGAAATGAATCAACTCAAGGTGCTGTAACAACTCTTACTCATACATTAAGTGTAAGTGATGATGATAATACAGATATGGTAAATGGACATCTTTTCAAAATTCAAGAAGATTTATCTGTAGATGAGGTAAATCCAGATGATGTCTATTTTATCAAATATGTAAATGTAGATACAGGTGAAATTGGAACAGTTGAAGTTGAAATTAATGGTCCTTTAGAAGAGATTGATACAACAAAAATTACTTTAATCATTAGTGGTAATCAGTTAACACTTCAAGGTGAATTTGATGCTTTGGCTGGTGAGTATACAGATAATAATCAAACAGTAATCCCTGCTGAAGAGTTGAGTTTGAAATTTAAATATTATGCAGATGACCAAAATGGTTTTGACGGAACTGATGGTTCTAATGAAAACTCAGTAAGTGATAGCCAATGGATGACAATAACTGTAACAGGAACAAATGATGTTCCAACTATTGAAACAAAAGATTATCCTTCTTCAATGGATGAAGATAATCATGTTGAAAATGGTATGTTAACAACTTTTGGTTCAGTTACCTTTGATGATTTAGACCATGGGCAAGACTACTTTAGTACAGATTATGTATCGCCGGAAAATGATATTGGTGGAGTATTTACTTTCAATGAAGATGGAACATGGGATTATAAAGTTGACAACTCTTTAGCAGTAATTCAAGCACTAAAAGATGGAGAGTATATTGATCAAACATATACTATAAAATCTATAGATGGAACAGCAACTTATGATATAACTGTAAGAGTTTGGGGAACTGAAGATATCTCTATTATTTCAGATGATTCAACTTTAACAGGAGATGTAAAAGAAGATACAAATGTACTAGATGATGTTCTTTCTGCAACAGGCACTTTATATATAGTTGATCCAGATGATTTCCCTAATGAAGCAGCGTTTAATGAAGCTGTAACTTATTCACCTCTTTCAGATGGAGAACAACTTGGAACATTAACTTTAGTAAATCAAAATGCAGAAGATAGAGAGTATCCAAATGGTGAAACTGTTTGGACATATGAAGTAAATAATGAAGATCCAAGAGTACAAGCTTTAGGTGAAGGTGAATCTATTAAACAGATTTTTATTATAACTTCAGCAGATGGAAGCAGTCCTGAAAATATCACAATTATAATAAATGGTACAAATGATGCTCCAACTATCTCTGTAAATACAGAAGATGTAAATGCACAATTTGTTGAAATGCAAGGAGCTGATACAGGTGCGAATGCAGTTGTAATTACAAGTAGTGTTGCTATAAATGATATTGATGGAGATAATATCAAATCAGCAACTGTAACAATAGAAAACTTACAAGAGGGTGATGAACTTATATTTGCAGGTTATGAAGGAATCTTTACAACTACATATGATGTAGGAGTATTAACAATAACCGCAATTGCTGAAGCTGGAGTCTCTCCTGAAATATTTGAAGCAGCATTAAATAGTGTTATGTTTAATAACACTTCAGATACACCTGATACAACTACTAGAGAGATAACTTTTAGTGTTACAGATATTCATGATGAACCATCAAATGTTACAAAAGAGTATGTTGAGGTTGAAGCTGTAAACGATGCACCTATTTCAACTCCTGAGGCAGATTTTGAAGTTTATGAAGATGATGAAATTTATAATGGTAGCGTTGAAGCATTTGACCCAGAGAGTACAACTTTAACATACAGTTTAGTTGGAGATGCACCAGATGGATTAGTATTTAACGAAAATGGAACATATTCATTTGATCCTTCACATGAAAGTTATCAATCTCTAAGCGAAGGGGAAGAGAGAGAAGTTACTTTCCAATGGAAAGCTTCTGATGGAGAGGCTGACTCAACAACAGATAGTGTAACAATCACTATAATTGGAACAAATGATCAACCATTAGTTGAAGCTGTAACAGATAGTGTTAGTGAATCAACTACATCTACTACAACAATTTTTGATGGAACATTGAGTGCAGTAACAGATGTAGATAGTTTAGATACTCATACTTATAGTGAATATGGAATAGTTAATGTCTCTTCAAATGATGTTGATACAAATGATTTAACAGATATTATTGTTCAAGTTTATGCAAATGGAGAGTACCAAGTTAGAGGAAATTTTGAAGCATTATCACAAGGAGATACAGCAACAGTAACATTCCAATATATTGTTACAGATAATTCAGGGGCAACAAATGCTCAAAGTGTAGCACAAACTGTTACGTTAACAATAACAGGAACAAATGACACACCAATTGTAAATAATGTGTTGTTAAATTTAACAGAAAATGAGTTTAGTAACTATGATAATGATGATTTAAATCCAGATGGGGAAAATTCAGTATTTACAAGTAGTGAATCTTTAATGCCTGAAAATGATTCAAATGATACTTATAGTTATATGATTCAGCCAAATAGTGTTTCAACAACGCCTTCTAATATTGTCACTTCACCAACAACTGTTGAGATTGATGAAAATGGATACTATACTGTAACAAATCCAGATTTCAATAAACTAGCTGCTGGAGAGAGTGTTACTGTTTTCTTTACAGCAATTGTTAGTGATGGTACAAATTTTGATACTCCTTCAATTATGATGACAATTACAGGTTCAAATGATAAACCAACAGTTACTAATGAGATTATCTCAGCAGTTGATGAAGCAGATGGTCTTCAAGTTGTAAAAACTGGCACATTAAATTATGATGATGTTGATACTTCTGATACACACACTTTTGAAATATCTACACAACCTTCGGTTGTTGTATATGCGTCAGACGGGGTAACAGTTGTTCAAGGAGTTTCAATTTTAGCTTTAGAGGTAGTTTTAAACTCTGCAACAGGTGAGTATGAAGTAAAAGGGAACTTTGATGCATTAGCTCAAGGACAAAAAGCTGTTATAGATTTTGGTTATAAAGTAACAGATGATTCAGGAGCAGCAAATGCTCAAAGTGATGAAGGAACAGTTACTTTGACTGTAAATGGAACAAATGATGTAGCAACTCTTACTTCTGAATTGGTTAGCTCATCTATAAATGAGACTGTTTCTGGGGAAGTTTTAGCAACACTAAATGTGGAAGACCTTGATGGTACTGCATCTTATTCTGGTTTTTCTCTAAGTGGAGATGATGCTTCTTTAGTTGAAATTATAGAAGAAAATGGAGAATTCAAACTAAAATTAAAAGACAATGTCTCTTTAGATTATGAAACTAATCCTTCTCTTGATGTTAGAGTTACATATAATGATGGATATGACAATAGTATTCAAGATATTAATATTGCAGTTAATAATATTACAGGGATTATCTCAACAACAGGTGCCGCTGATCCTATTATAAGCAATACTTTTAATGGCAATAATAATAATTGGGTTATTTTGTCTGGTAGTGAAAATAATGGAAATAATATTTTAGGATGGTTTAATAGTGATAATACTGTAGCGTATAAATCATTTGATTTAGATACTTATTCTGGAGAAAATGTTACAGTTAGTTTTGATTTAAGTACCTATCAATATAATGGACAGTGGGAATCAAATGATTATTTAGATGTTTTGATAAGAAATGGTAATGGTCAAATTATTAGTAATAACTCTTTTAATAGTAATGATGATACTACCTTTACATTTGAAGTTCCACAAAATGGAGAATTTACCATATATATAAGTTCAAACAATACAGCAAATTCAGAATATTGGGCAATAGATAATTTTGAAATAAGTGCAACAACTACAGGGGAACAAATTCTAACTTTAGATAGTTCAACAAGTGGTGAGATAAATATGGCTGAATTACTATCTCAAGCTAATGATTTTAGTGGAAATAGTTCATCTCTTAACGAGTTAGACACTATTGATTTAACAAATGGAGACCATATCTTATCAAATATCTCTATAGGTGATGTTTTAGCAATGACGGACAGTGATAAAACATTAACAATAACTGGGGATACTGGTGATACCATTAAATTAGATTTAGGTGCAAGTGTAAACAATGCATCTGAAATTAATGATAATCAATGGCATCAAGTTGATGATACAAATACCTATATAGGAAAAGCAGGAGAGGATACTGTAACTCTGCTTATCAATGGTATTCAAGTAGAAGATATATAACATAAATAAAGAAGGAGTATTTTCTACTCCTTCTTTTTTCTTATTTTAAAACTTCAAAATTTCTTAAAAAATTATTACTCTATGGTATAATAGTACTTATGGAAAAGAATATAGATATAAAAACACTTTTATCAAATGCAATTAGTCAGTATGAAGAGGATAGTGTGTGTTCCAAACATATATTGTCTGATATTACTACAAAAGATGCATTGCTTTTAGTTGATGAAACAAATACTTTAAAAATATTTACGAATAGTAATGATATCTTTACCTTATCTCACAATGAGTGGATACAAAGTTCTTCAAATGATGAAGATGGTTTTGCTACGTATTGTTCAACCCTTGATGATAAAATCACACTTCTAATAGATGAATTAGTAGTTGATATTATTTAAGTAAATATCTAAACTAATTGATACCCAATTCCAAAACTATTTTTTATAGTACCTTTCCCAACTTTTTGTCTAAGCCTTGAAAATAGAGATTTAAAAGCTGACTCTGTTATTGGTTCATCTGCCCAAAGATGCCTCTCTATCTCTTCTTTTGAAATATTAGTATTTCTATTTAATAAAAGTAGTTCTAAAAGTCTATACTCATTTTTTGTGAGTTTAATTTTTTGTTGTTTTTCATCAATAATGCTTTTTTCTTTATAGTTATAATACAAATTATTTGTTAACTTTACACTCATACCACCTTGATTTAGGACTTTTTTGGCAGTTTCATTTAGTGCATATATTAATTTTTCAGCTTTTATTGGTCTTAGAACATAATCAACAACTTGTAATCTAATTGCTTCAAAAAGAAGTTTTTCTTCCTTGCTTTTTGAAATTATTATTATAGGAATTGATGAATTTATTTTTTTTATATTTTTACAAAATTTTATTGCCATATCATTTTCATAATCTAAATCAATTATTATTATATCTGGATGAGTCTCCAAATATACCTTGTAACCTTTGTCACAAGAAATTGAAAAAATTATTTTATTAAAAAACATATTTAATATATTCATTTCAGTTGTAGTTATATCATCTTTTTTTGATATGAAAAGTACATTTAGGCTTTTTAATACGGCTTTTAAAGAGTATTCCATAGTTACAATCCAATTACATCGTAAAAATTTTATTTATTATTTTATTATAATTTATCTATTCTTAAAGAGTTATATGTTAATTTTATAAAAGTAATAAAAAAAGTAATTAACTTATGAAAAGGGTATAAAATGAAAAATCTTTCTATGAAATTGAGTATTCCTGCAATACTATTGTTAAGTGTTGTTTCTTTGGAAGCTAATACAATAAAAGAGGTAGTTGAATTAACAATGTCAAATAATCCAAAAATATCTTCAGTGTTAAAAAATAATGAAGGGTATAGATTATATATTGATGAAGCAAGAGGTAATTTTCTTCCTACTTTGGATTTGACTGCATATGTTGGTGCTAAACAAACAAAAAGAGATCCAAATGTTGGAAATAAATCAGATGTGTCAACAGAGGGGTTTAATGCACAAGTTGATTTTGAACAAGTAATTTATGATAATTCTTTATTTGGCGCAGTTGATCAAGCAGAGTATAGATTTACTTCTAATCAATTTTATAATCAGTCTATTGTAAGTGACATTCTTTACGATAGTATTGATTCTTATTTAAATTTAGTGAAATATAAAAATAGATTAGTAGTAGTAGAGAACAGTTTATCAATTTATGATACATATTTAGTAACTGCAAAAGAGACTCAAGATATTACAGGTGAAACTTTACAAAAAGCAGAAGTTAACTCAAAAATTCATTATGCAAAAAATATGTTACATGAAGATGTTAATAATAAATTAAGAGCTATAAGTTCTTTTAAGAAAAATGTTGGTGTTGACCCAGATGGTAAATCTTGTAGACCAAATTTAGACGAGAGTAAAATACCAAACAGTTTAAAAGGCTTAATTGATTTAGCAATTAAAACAAGTCCTTCTATTTTAGAACAAATTGAAAATATTAAAGAACAAAGAGCTGTTTTAAATCAAAGTGAAGCTAATTTTTTGCCAACTTTGAAATTTAAAGCTCAAGGTATTTATGATGATGACTTATTAAATCAAAATGAAGTAACAGAAGTATATTCTGCAAGAATTGAATTATCATACAATATTTTTAATGGAACAAAAGACAAAACAGCTGCTCAAAGAGAGAGAATCTTTTTAGAAGAGGCACAAAAAACTCTTGATACTGTTACTAAAGATGTAGTAGATAATGTTACAGCAGCATACAATAGTTATCAAGCTGCTAAAAAAAGAATTAAAGAGTTAGAAAGTTACATTGTAGATAACAAAGATATTTTAGTTGGTTACAAAAATCAATTTGAAGCAGGGACAAGAACTTTTATAGATGTATTAAATGTTGAAAGAGATTTAGTAAGTGCTAGAAAAGAGATAATTGATGTTGAGTATGAGTTAGATTCTAAATATTTTGAAATTTTTAAATATCTTGGAAATCTTGAAGAAGCTGTTTTAAGTAGTAACAACGATGTTTGTACAGATTCAAAACCAATAGTACAAAAAAAAGAAGTAAAAAAAGAAGATGTTGCATCTGAAGAGATTCAACAAATGCTTTCAGATGAAACACCTAAAAAACCTAAAGTTGAAGAAAAAAACAAAAAACCAGAAGCAAAAATTGAAAAACCAGAAGCATCTTTAAGCACAAACTATGCACTCTATTTAGTTTCATATAAAGATACAAATAGTGCAAAAATAGATATTGAAAAAGCAAAAGAGTTATTAGGTGATAGTTATAAAATAAAACTAGAAGAGTCAAAAGGCTACACAAGTGTAGTTGTATATAAACTTCCTACAAAAGACTCTTTGGATAAAGTAGTTCAATTGACAAAAAATGAATTTCCTTATTCATATATGATGAAATATGCTTCAAAATAATAATTTAAACGGATTTTAATTGGAAAAATTAGATGATGGATTTGAAGATATAGTCGATAACAGAGAAGTGGATACTCTTTTAGAGTGTCTACTTTTTTTGGCTAAATATCATAAAAGACCTACTTCTTCAGAGTCTTTAGTATTTGGACTTCCTATACATGGGGCACAAATGAGCCCATCAATGTTTATTAAATCGGCAAAAAGAGTTGGACTAATTGCTAAAGCAATAAAAAGAGAGATTAATGAGATTGATAATATGTCTTTACCAGCTGTTGCTTTTTTGGAAAAAAATAAAGCTTGCATAATATTAAATATTGATATAAATAAAAATCAACTAGAAGTGGTAATCCCTGAATTAAGTAAGGGCGAGATTACAATTTCATTAAATGATTTTAAAAAACAGTTCTCTGGAAATATTTTTATTGTAAAACCTGCATATAACTTTGAAAATAGAGTAGAAAAAGAGATTGTAATTGAAGATAATAGAAAGTGGTTTTGGTCAACAATGAAAAAAAACCTCAAAATTTATTATCTTGTAATTATTGCGGCAATTTTAATCAACTTGTTTGTTATTGCAGTTCCTCTTTTTACAATGAATGTATATGATAGAGTTTTGCCAAATAAAGCTGTTGATACACTTTGGGTTTTGGTAACTGGAATAGCTATAGTATTAATATTTGATTTTATTCTAAAACTTTTAAGGGCATATTTTATAGAACAAGCAGGACAACGTGCTGATACAAGAATGTCAAGTAAAATATTTGATCAATTATTAAATATAAAATTAAATGTTAAGCCATCTTCAACTGGTATGTTTGTAAGTAGACTTCAATCTTTTGAAAGTGTGAGAGAATTTTTTACAAGCGCAACAATAACTGCAATTGTTGATTTACCTTTTGTTCTTCTTTTTATAGGAATAATATTTTATATAGGAGGTCCTTTAGGTTTTGTTTCTTTAGCAACTGTAATAATATCAATACTCTTTTCATATTTTATGCAAAAACCTTTAAAAGAGACAATTTTAAAGTCAGCAAAAGAGGATCAAATAAAACAGACTGTTTTAACAGAAGCAGTTACAGGGCTTGAGATAATAAAGAGTGTAAGAGCGCAAAATAGAATGAAAACCCACTGGGATAAATCAATTTCCCAAACTGCATATTATGGTAATAAATCTCACTATTTAGCACAAATTGTGACATATTTTGTAAGTTTTATTTCACAGTTTTCTAGTATAGGAATAGTTGCAGCAGGTGTTTTATTAGCCAATGAAGGTGATATTACAATGGGTGCAATTATTGCTGCTATGATTTTAAATGGAAGAGTCATCTCTCCTGTTTCACAAATTGTTGGAATGATTGTAAGACTTGATAGAACAATGATATCTTTAAATAATATAGATGAAATAATGAAAATGCCTGTTGAAAGGGAAAATCAACGACACTATTTGAGTAGACCAGATCTTGATGGAGATATTATCTTTAAAGATGTAAGTTTCTCATATAAAGAACAAAATTTTAAAGTATTAAAAAATATTAATTTAAAAATTAAAAAGGGTGAGAAAGTAGGAATAATTGGAAAAATTGGTTCAGGAAAATCTACAATTGCAAAACTTTTGATGAATTTATATGAACCAACAGAGGGCTCAATTTTAATAGATAGCACAGAACTCAGACAGATAGATCCTGCTGATTTAAGAAGGGCAATAGGATATGTTCCTCAAGAACCATTTCTTTTTATGGGAACAATAAAAGATAATATAACAATTGGAGATCAATTTGCAACGGATGAAGAGATATTAAGAGCTTCAAAAATCTCAGGAGTTCATGATTTCTTAGGGAAACATCAATCTGGATATGATTTGCAAGTAGGGGAGAGAGGTGATGGTTTAAGTGGAGGAGAGAGACAATCTGTAACACTTGCAAGAGCTCTTGTATCAAATCCAAATATTTTGATTTTAGATGAACCAACAAACTCAATGGATGATTTAAGTGAAGAGGCATTTAAATCAAAATTAGCAGATATAGTAAAAGATAAAACAGTAATAATAATTACTCATAGACCTTCTATTTTATCTATTATTGATAGATTAATTGTTATTGATGATGGAAGAATTATTGCTGATGGTCCTAAACAAAAAGTTGTAAATTCTTTTGCAAATAATAGTAATGCTCAAGATAAAAAAAAGATAATAAGAGAAAAACAAAATGAAAAATGATGAAGATGCAAAATTTGTTAATACTTTATATGGACAAGAGAACGCTACAATAAATCAAAAAGCGTTGATTCTTTTTATTTTAATCGCACTTTTCTTTTTAATTGCACTTCTTTGGGCAGCTTTATCTCCTATTGATGAACTTGCAAGGGGTGAAGGTAAAGTTATCCCTTCTGAAAAAATCAAAACAGTGCAAAGTCTTGATGGAGGAGTAATTGCAGATATTTTAGTAAAAGAGGGGCAATTAGTTAAAAAAGACCAGCCTTTGATGAAAATTGATACTACAAGATTTCAAGCTTCACTTCAAGAAAATAAAAAAACATATTTACATCTTCTTATTACAAAAACAAGACTTGAAGCAGAAACTAATATAAATTTGGATTTACCTCTACCTAAACTTGAGTTTCCCAAAAAAGTTTTGGTTGCCGCAGAATTTTTTGCAAGAGAAGATGAAAATCTTTTTAGAAAAAGAATTGAAGAATTGAAGAGTTCAGTTGCAATTTTGGATGTACAATATAAACAAAAAAAACAAGAGTTAGTAGAGGCAGAGAGTAAAGTAAATCAACTTAGAAAAAGTCTTGGAATTTTGGAACAAGAGAAAGATACAATAGCAAGACTTGTTGCAAAAGGTGCCAGACCAAATGTAGATTTGCTTAAACTTGAAAAAGAGTATTCTCAATTAGAAGGGGATTTAAAATCAACCAAACTATCTATCCCTAGATTAATCTTAGCAATTAAAGAAGCTGAAAATAGAAAAATAGAAAAAGAAAAAATATTTAAATCAGAAGTATTAAATGAGTTACAAAAAGTTAATACTGAAATAAAAAAGTATGAATCAAAATTGATTTCAGAAGAGGATAAACTTTCAAAAACAGTTCTTCATTCACCTGTAAATGGAATTATTAAACAGATAAATATGAATACTATTGGAGGAGTTATTAAATCTGGTATGGATTTAATAGAGATTGTTCCAGATAGTGAAATTTTGTTAGTTGAAGCTAAAATAGATCCTAAAGACATAGCATTTATAAATCCTAAACAACAGGCAATAGTAAAAATAACTGCATACGATTTTTCAATTTATGGTGGATTAGAGGGAAAAATTGTAGAGATTTCAGCAGATAGTATAAAAGATAAAGAGTCAAAGGATGACAAGAGCTATTATAAAGTTGTGGTTAGAACAGAAAAAAACTATTTAGAAAAAAATGGTGAAAAACTTCCTATTATTCCAGGGATGATTGCCTCTGTTGATATAAAAACAGGGAAAAAGACAATTTTAGATTTTATAATGAAACCTATATTAAAAACTAAACAAAACTCACTTCATGAGAGATAGGAAAAGCAATGTTTGAAATTTTAGAAGATATAAATAGTGCAAATCTTTTACCCCTTGACAGTGATACTTTGGAAGTAACAAATTTAATAGAAAAGTATGACTTAAAAAAAGACAATACAATATTGAACAATATTGAAAATAACTATTTGATAGTAACTAAGTTTATCTCTAAACTTTATTTACTTAATTTAGAACTACCTGAAGATTTGAAAAGTTTTATAAAAACAAATCACAACTACAAAATATATTTATTAAACTATATTCAGCAAAAGATGAAAATTATAATCAGTGAAAACTCTATTTTCCTTTTTAAAGAGATTTTTATATTGATGAATTTACTTTCTAATGGAGAAAAATACTATTTTCTAACAAAAGATAATCATATTGATCTAAAAGAGTTAATGAGACTATTAAATAGTTATGAAAATGATGTTTGTGAAAAGTTTTTAAGAAACAATGAACAGATATTTAATATTTCATTTCATTTTTATCTAACTTTATTGGAGTTATTAAATGAAATATCAATTATAAACTCTTTAGATATTCAAAGAAGAAAAAATGTAATTATGATTTTGGATTCAATCACAAGTAGTATTTCAAATATAAAAAACAAAGTTAAACTTGAAGATTTCCAAATAGTGCTTTTAAATGCAGTTCTTGGGAAACAACTACTATATTTTACAAATATTTCTTATACTCAAATAGATACAGAAAATAGAGATGCTGTTATTAGTAAATATGCATTGATGTTTAAAAAAATAGAAGATGGATATAAACTATTGTCTTCAAATGATAAATATTATGTTATTTATTTAGAAAAAGTATCAACTCTCATACTTACTTTAATTTATAAGTTAAAAGTTAAACTACATTTGAAAACTATATTGCTAAAAGAAGAGAATGGTTTATATGAAATATACAATTTATATAATAACTCTGTAAAAAAAAGTCATACAATTGAGTGTAAATCAATAGATGACTTTAGGGATGAGTTGCTAAAAAACTTTAGATATATTTATGCCAAAAATACAAATACTATATTAGATGAGAGTGTTAATATGTTAGATTATTTCATAAATCTAAAAACTATATCTAATGTAGAGTTAATAGCTATTCACAATTTAGTTTTATATACTGATACCATAGAAAAAAAGAAATTAGATTTATTAGTAGGGCAACTACTTAATAACTGTAAGTATAATAATAACTACTATGAGTTCTATAAATTAAAGATTATTGACAGGGTTATACAAAAATATATATCTTTAAAAGTTGAAACTCAAAACAATACTATTATAGATGAAATAATTACATATATTGAGAACAACAACGTAATGTCACACTTAATGAGTATGTATGGAAAAATATATTTAAGTCTATCTCTATATTATTCATATGAAATAAACCTTCTTTCGCAAGAAAAATCAAAAAGTTTCTATTTTATATATCAAAACTTAGATAATGATGACTTTTTAGAAAAAGAGTTCAATAATATAAGTAGGCAAATAGTAACAAACTATGCAAAGAATTATTGTATGACAAAATTTGAATCAAATATTGATTTAACAAATGATGAGTTATATTTTATGGGAAGTGACTTTGTAAATAGATATATTGAAATTGAAAATCTTAAAATAAAAAATGAGATATATAAAAGTTCCCAAGAACTTATAAAAGAGATATTAGCAATGAATAAAGAAGATGACCTTTGGCTATTTAGTGAACTTGAAAAACTAATTTCAGAAAAGATATTTTTTAAAACTGTTGGATCTAAAATAGAAGATAAAAGTAAAAAAAACACGATAGAAATTGGGTACGATTGTGAAAGTATTGAATTATACAATGATTACGCACTTAATATTTGTTACTCTTCATACTATAAAAAAGCATTTATGAAAATATTTCAAGAGAATAGAGATTTTATTGAATTAATTTCTAGAAACATTTTTAAGTCATATATAAATAGTATTCCATCTTATAGTGATATTATTACAAAACTTCCAAATATAAACAAATTGAAAAATGAATTAAGACTCTTAGATAGTAAAAAAATTAATTTTGTTGAAATATATTTAGACTCATTAGTTGAGTTTTCACAGTCAAACAATGTTAAAAAATCAAATGAATTCTTTAGAGCAATTGCAGAGCAGATAAATAAAAAAGATGAGGCTTTTAGATTATTTGGACCAAAGATAGGAATAATATTAAATAAAAAAGAGGGTTTTAAAGAGTTAGTTAATTATATAAAAAGTATAAAAATAACTTTTGAAAATAGAGAGTATCCAATAAAATCTACTATTGCTTTATCAAAGGGTGAAGCAAAGACAATATTAGACAAGTCTTTTTTTGCACTTTCTTCTGCAAAAATCTCAAAAAGTAAGTTCTATATTTATGAATAAATGCCAAAAAATTGGTATATTGAAAAAATTTTCAAAATTTAAGGTTTAATTTAGTTTAAACTCTTGACAAAGGTAAAAAATTTGTCTATAATTCCCGTCCAATTTCAGAGGAACGACACAAAGTTCTAAAGGGATACGATCTTTAAAAACTCAGGTTTGTTAAGAGAGAAATAATCTTTATAAACCGAATATGAAATGACAAAAAAAATACAAGAGAATATGTGAATAACATATCCTTGTCTATTAACACGAGATTTGATTTTGTTACAATAGTAATAGAATTAAAGTCAAGATTAAATAATCTATAAATATTTTTATGGAGAGTTTGATCCTGGCTCAGAGTGAACGCTGGCGGCGTGCCTAACACATGCAAGTCGAACGAGAACGGGGTAAAGCTTGCTTTACTTGTCAGCTAAGTGGCGCACGGGTGAGTAATGTATAGTTAACCTGCCCTCAAGAAAGGAATAACAGATGGAAACGTCTGCTAATGCCCTATATGCCCATAATACAAAAGTATGCTGGGGAAACGCTTTAGTGCTTGAGGATGGGACTGTATTGTATCAGTTAGTTGGTGAGGTAATGGCTCACCAAGACAATGACGCATAACTGGTTTGAGAGGATGATCAGTCACACTGGAACTGAGACACGGTCCAGACTCCTACGGGAGGCAGCAGTGGGGAATATTGCACAATGGAGGAAACTCTGATGCAGCAACGCCGCGTGGAGGATGACACTTTTCGGAGCGTAAACTCCTTTTATATAGGAAGATAATGACGGTACTATATGAATAAGCACCGGCTAACTCCGTGCCAGCAGCCGCGGTAATACGGAGGGTGCAAGCGTTACTCGGAATCACTGGGCGTAAAGAGCGTGTAGGCGGATAGATAAGTCAGAAGTGAAATCCAATAGCTCAACTATTGAACTGCTTTTGAAACTGTCTATCTAGAGTATGGGAGAGGTAGATGGAATTTCTGGTGTAGGGGTAAAATCCGTAGAGATCAGAAGGAATACCGATTGCGAAGGCGATCTACTGGAACATTACTGACGCTGAGACGCGAAAGCGTGGGGAGCAAACAGGATTAGATACCCTGGTAGTCCACGCCCTAAACGATGTGCACTAGTTGTTGCGATGCTAGACATTGCAGTAATGCAGTAAACACATTAAGTGCACCGCCTGGGGAGTACGGTCGCAAGATTAAAACTCAAAGGAATAGACGGGGACCCGCACAAGCGGTGGAGCATGTGGTTTAATTCGACGATACGCGAAGAACCTTACCTGGACTTGACATTTACAGAACTTTCTAGAGATAGATTGGTGTCTGCTTGCAGAAACTGTAGGACAGGTGCTGCACGGCTGTCGTCAGCTCGTGTCGTGAGATGTTGGGTTAAGTCCCGCAACGAGCGCAACCCACGTCGTTAGTTGCTAACAGTTCGGCTGAGAACTCTAACGAGACTGCCTACGCAAGTAGGAGGAAGGTGTGGACGACGTCAAGTCATCATGGCCCTTACGTCCAGGGCTACACACGTGCTACAATGGGGCATACAAAGAGCTGCAATATCGTGAGGTGGAGCAAATCTCAAAAATGCCTCCCAGTTCGGATTGTAGTCTGCAACTCGACTACATGAAGTTGGAATCGCTAGTAATCGTAGATCAGCTATGCTACGGTGAATACGTTCCCGGGTCTTGTACTCACCGCCCGTCACACCATGGGAGTTGAACTCATTCGAAGCGGGGATGCTAAAGTAGCTACCCTCCACAGTGGATTCAGCGACTGGGGTGAAGTCGTAACAAGGTAACCGTAGGAGAACCTGCGGTTGGATCACCTCCTTTCAGAGATTATGTACCTTATTAAGATTCGTTTCTTAATAAGCATAAGAGAAGAGAAGATAAACAATTATCTTCTCAAAAAGCTACATAAGTAGCAAGTCATTCATGTTCGGTTTATAAAGATTATTTAAATAAATAGGTGAAGATGGGCCTATAGCTCAGCTGGCTAGAGCGCTCGACTGATAATCGTGAGGTCCCAGGTTCAAGTCCTGGTAGGCCCACCATGATTTAGATAATCTAAAGATTATAGAATAATAGTTGGGGATATAGCTCAGCTGGGAGAGCGCCTGCCTTGCACGCAGGAGGTCAGCGGTTCGATCCCGCTTATCTCCACCATCTATTAGAAGCAAATCAAGAGAAGAGTTTATAAAAACTAAATATAAGTCTTAAAATAGATAAGATTTATATTTGGTTTTAAAAGAACCAAAGCGTTACCTTGAAAAAACTTGTTTTTTTAAGTTAGCATGATATTTAAAAACATAATGTTAAAGTCTTTAATTTTTTTCGTTTAAATTGTCTTTCGTATGAAGATGATTTAAAAAAATAAAATTTCATATCTAAAAAAAAGTTGACTTGAAAGAACAATAGTTTTTTTAAGAAAATAAATAGATAGACACAACTGTTTTGTTGAATTGTTAAATTCAATAAGATAGTAGCCAAGGAATAATTATTCAAAAAAGGTAAGATAACGAAAGTTATTTTATTCTCAATAAGCTATAAAGGGCTAATGGTGGATGCCTTGACTGTAAGAGGCGATGAAGGACGTACTAGACTGCGATAAGCATTGGGGAGCCGTCAAGAGGCTTTGATCCAGTGATTTCCGAATGGGACAACCCAGTATGTTATGCATACTATCCTTTTTAAAGGAAGCGAACCTGGTGAAGTGAAACATCTCAGTAGCCAGAGGAAAAGAAATCAATTGAGATTCCCAAAGTAGCGGCGAGCGAAATGGGATTAGGGCGCTTAGTGATAGCATTTTAAATAGTAGAATTACCTGGAAAGGTAAACCATAGAGAGTGAAAGTCTCGTATGCGAAATTTTTAATGTGGTACTAGACTAAGGAACGAGTAGGGCGGAACACGTGATATTTTGTCTGAATATGGGAGGACCACCTTCCAACCCTAAATACTACTTACAGATCGATAGTGAACAAGTACCGTGAGGGAAAGGTGAAAAGTACCCCAGTGAGGGGAGTGAAATAGAACCTGAAACCATTAGCTTACAATCATTCAGAGCCCTATGATTTATCAGGGTGATGGACTGCCTTTTGCATAATGAGCCTGCGAGTTGTGGTATCTGGCAAGGTTAAGCCAAGTGTGAAGCCGTAGCGAAAGCGAGTCTTAATAGGGCGAATTAGTCAGATGCTGCAGACCCGAAACGAAGTGATCTATCCATGAGCAGGTTGAAGCTGGTGTAAGAGCTAGTGGAGGACCGAACCGACGGACGTTGAAAAGTCTCCGGATGACTTGTGGATAGGGGTGAAAGGCCAATCAAACTTCGTGATAGCTGGTTCTCTCCGAAATATATTTAGGTATAGCCTCTAGTAGTAGCGTATAGGGGTAGAGCACTGAATGGGCTAGGGCTGCTTACCGCGGTACCAAACCCTATCAAACTTCGAATACTATACGTGTAATCTAGGGAGTCAGGCGGTGGGTGATAAAATCAATCGTCGAGAGGGGAACAACCCAGACTAACAGCTAAGGTCCCAAAGTTACATCTAAGTGGAAAACGATGTGGAGTTACTGTGACAACCAGGAGGTTGGCTTAGAAGCAGCCACCCTTTAAAGAAAGCGTAACAGCTCACTGGTCTAGTGATTCTGCGCGGAAAATATAACGGGGCTAAGATGTACACCGAAGCTTTAGATTCATAATTTATTATGAGTGGTAGGAGAGCGTTCTATTCAGCGTTGAAGATGTACCGGTAAGGAGCGTTGGAGCGGATAGAAGTGAGCATGCAGGCATGAGTAGCGAGAAAAGAGGTGAGAATCCTCTTCGCCGAAAACCCAAGGTTTCCTACGCGATGCTCGTCATCGTAGGGTTAGTCGGGTCCTAAGTCGAGTCCGAAAGGGGTAGACGATGGCAAATTGGTTAATATTCCAATACCAATATATAAGCGCGATGTGGGGACGCATAGAGTTAATCGAGGTCACGGATGGAAGTGTGGCTCGAAGGATGTAGGTTGTAATTTAGGCAAATCCGGATTACGTTAGACCGAGATCTTACAGGCTCTTGACACTCTTCGGAGGAGATAGAGAATCGATGATACTGTCGTGCCAAGAAAAGCCACTAAGTATATTATATATTGCCCGTACCGTAAACCGACACAGGTGGGTGGGATGAGTATTCTAAGGCGCGTGGAAGAACCCTGGTTAAGGAACTCTGCAAACTAGCACCGTATCTTCGGTATAAGGTGTGCCTACTTTGGTATATGGACTTGCTCCAAAAAGCTAAAGAGGTTGCAACAAAGAGTCCCTCCCGACTGTTTACCAAAAACACAGCACTTTGCTAACACGTAAGTGGATGTATAAGGTGTGACGCCTGCCCGGTGCTCGAAGGTTAATTGATGATGTTAGCTCTGCGAAGCATTTGATCGAAGCCCGAGTAAACGGCGGCCGTAACTATAACGGTCCTAAGGTAGCGAAATTCCTTGTCGGTTAAATACCGACCTGCATGAATGGCGTAACGAGATGGGAGCTGTCTCAACCAGGGATCCAGTGAAATTGTAGTGGAGGTGAAAATTCCTCCTACCCGCGGAAAGACGGAAAGACCCCGTGCACCTTTACTACAGCTTGACACTGTAGCTTGGATATTCATGTGCAGGATAGGTGGGAGGCTTTGAAACGTAGACGCCAGTATACGTGGAGCCATCCTTGAGATACCACCCTTGAATATTTGAGTTACTAACTGCGATAGGTTATCCCTATTCAGGACAATGTCTGGTGGGTAGTTTGACTGGGGCGGTCGCCTCCTAAAAAGTAACGGAGGCTTACAAAGGTTAGTTCATGGCGGATGGAAATCGCCAGTTGAGTATAATGGCATAAACTAGCTTGACTGTGAGAGAGACAACTCGAACAGAGACGAAAGTCGGTCATAGTGATCCGGTGGTTCTGTGTGGAAGGGCCATCGCTCAAAGGATAAAAGGTACGCCGGGGATAACAGGCTGATCTCCCCCAAGAGCTCACATCGACGGGGAGGTTTGGCACCTCGATGTCGGCTCATCGCATCCTGGGGCTGGAGCAGGTCCCAAGGGTATGGCTGTTCGCCATTTAAAGCGGTACGCGAGCTGGGTTCAGAACGTCGTGAGACAGTTCGGTCCCTATCTTCCGTGGGCGTAGGAAAGTTGAAGAGATTTGTCCCTAGTACGAGAGGACCGGGATGAACGTACCACTAGTGTACCAATTGTTCTGCCAAGAGCATCGTTGGGTAGCTACGTACGGATGTGATAAGAGCTGAAAGCATCTAAGCTCGAAGCCAACTCTAAGATGAACTTTCCCTGAAGATCCCAGCAAGACTAGCTGGTTGATAGGCTAGATGTGTAAGTGATGAAAGTCATTTAGCTGACTAGTACTAATAGATCGTTTGGCTTATTTTTAATTTCTTGGTTTACTATCTTATTGAGTTTAACTCGTAAGCGTGTATATCTAAATGATATGAATAAAAGAAAACAATAAAGACATTTAACATTTAAACTCATTATATAATGTGAGTAAAGAGATATATTTTTTAAAATACTTTCTTTACTCATATTGCTGGTGGTTATAGCGAGGTGGAAATACCCAGCTCCATTCCGAACCTGGAAGTCAAGCACCTCTGCGCTGATAATACTGCCCCCTACGGGGGTGGAAACGTAAGCCACTGCCAGCTCTTGAGTATTTATTTATACTAAAATAAATTATTTAAGCCTTATCTTTATTAACTTCTTTAAGTTACTAGTGATAAGGCTTTTTTTTTGCTTTCTTTATGCCCGCATAGCTCCAACGGTAGAGCAATCCCATGGTAAGGGAGAGGTTACAGGTTCAAATCCCGTTGTGGGCACCAGAACAACAAATAAAAGCAAATTGCTTTGCTTTTATTTGTTGTGATATCCTTATTAATGAAAAGCTATATGTGAATGAAATGAGTATAGCTTGAAAAGAAATATCCAAACTGCTTTTATAATTATAGTCCTTTTTATAATTATACTTTTATAAAAATAATGTTCAGTATGATAGAGAGTTTTACAAAAGAGTAACAGGGAAATGAATTCTACAAGAATTTAATCTTGCAGAATTCATTTCTTATAGATATTTTTTAGTATATTTTTTTAAATTTGTTATTTAAGTGTTTATGAATTGCCCTTGCAAAACTACAAATATTATAACCGAATTGATATCTTTTCCTATTTTTCTTTTATAGCATCATCTATAGATTTGTGAAGTTCTTTAAAGTACTTGTTCATACCATCTTGACCAAGAATAAAAGGGTTGTTTTCTCCTTCTTTTCTATCTCTTACTTTATCTAGTTTTGCAAAGTTATCACCAATAAATAAATGTGCTGTTAACTCTATATCTGCATTTGCTTTTCTAGCTTCTTCTTCAAAATGAGCAACAGATTTTTGATAAGCTAATTTACTTTTCATATCATGAGGAATACCTGTTCCACCCCATAAAATTGCAGTATGTTTTTGCCCATCATTTGTAACTGGGAAGATAAATGAAATTCCCCCTGGTGTATGTCCTGGCGTTAATAATATTTTTACTGATTCATTCCCTAATGTTATAACATCACCATCTTTTACAAATATATCAGCAGGTGTTTTAGGTGAACGAGGGCCATTAGGTCCTTTATTTAATGAGTGCATAAAATCAAAATCCACTTTACTCATTGCCACTTTTGCATGGTATTTATTTCTTAAATAATTTGCTCCACCATAATGATCTCCATGTCCATGTGAGATTAATATGTATTTTAATTGTGTTGGGTCAAGTCCAAGTTCTTTCATATCTTTTATTATCAATTTTGCAGAATCATCATCCCACATAGCATCAATAAGAATAATTCCTTCACTAGTTTTTATAGCCCAAGCACTAACACTAACTGTCCCTATTGAATAAACATTGTCAAATACTTTTGTTGGTTTTAGTGGTGTATTGTCATTCAGTAGTTTCATAATTTGTGGAGGTGGTTCTGCTGCCATTAGTGGTTGAGTCACATAAGATAAAAGACTAAGCGTCGAAATAGTTACTGTTTTAATATATTTTTTCATATAATTCCTTTAATATTAAATATACATACTATATCAAAATAAATATTAATCTGTAAGTTATTTTTATGTTATTTAACATGAAATGAGATAAAAGAAGTCATGTACTTTTTTTATTATTCCTTGATATTCGTATTTTATCAGATTACACGGAATTTCTAACAGTCCCTAAAATTGGGTTAAAATTATTCTTCAACCCCATTTTAGTTAGGAGTAATTTTTTTAGGATAGTTTTACCCCTTAAAAATTATTTTTATTTCAGCTTTTTCTTTTAGTTTATTAATTTGTTCAAATGCCCAATTAATTACACTTTCTCTTGTATAATCATCTTTTACATTGATTTGGCTCTCTTTATAGCCTCTTTTTACTTCATCTTGGTATCCCATTACATAAACAAGTTCATAACCAAAATCTGTTTTAAAAGGTTTACTATATTGATTTCTTGTTAAATTCTTAACTGCTTCTTGAAGTTCTTTTGGCATTGCTTCATAATCGAATTGCCCTAAATAACCATTTTTATCTTTTGTAGGAGCTAATGATTTTTTTGAAGCTATTTCTTGAAATGTTTTTATTACAGCAGTGCTATTGTTTAAAGCTTTTTCAATTTCTAAAGCTTCTTCTTTTGTATTAACTATTATATGAAGTAATT